>JAHAAK010000009.1 GCA_018376905.1 Collinsella sp.
GAGTTGGGTTTGGTTTGTCGCGAGTTCCGCACGCAAAGAAGGCCACTTAATGTGGCCTTCGTCTTGCGCAGGACTGTCCGAGCAGCAAACCAAACCCAACTCGCCAGCCCAGCGGCCACCCCTCCCAAAGATTTTCAAAAAAGTTGTTGACGCGCGCGTAACGACTCGTCTAATATATTCCTTGCGCGATGGACCTGTAGCTCAGTTGGTTAGAGCGTCCGGCTGATAACCGGGAGGTCACAAGTTCGAATCTTGTCAGGTCCACCACTTTCTTTCGCAATAAACACCCCAGCGAGAGCCGAGTCGCCGCTGGGGTGTTTATTACTTTCTCCGTGGGGGTTTAGCTCAGCTGGGAGAGCGCGGGCTTTGCAAGCCTGAGGTCAGGGGTTCGATCCCCCTAACCTCCACCATGATGGACCTGTAGCTCAGTTGGTTAGAGCGTCCGGCTGATAACCGGGAGGTCACAAGTTCGAATCTTGTCAGGTCCACCATCAAAACGTTAAGAGCCCTGGGGCATTGCCTCGGGGCTTTTTTCTTATCTAACAGAAGTAGTCAAAATAGCCCCGTCCCAAATTAACTACTTTGATTTTGTGTGCTGGGCGAAAGATTGGGTAGTATAGCTATTCAATGCGGCGACCCTGCCGTGTGTTAACCGCTACGTACCGGAGGTGTTCCATGGTTCGTGTCGACATAGAGACCATCGTCATGGCCGCCGGTCCCGTGCCATCGCTTATCGTGCTTCGTGAGCGCAGCAGCAAATCGGACTCGCCCGCGCCGCTGCGTTCCCTTTCCATTCAGACCGGCTCGTTTGAGGCTGCGGCCATTAGCCGTGGTATCGATAGCGGTCGCGCCGAGCGCCCGATAACGCATGACCTGCTGCTTGACACCGTCGATGCCCTGGGCGCCAAGCTCGAGCGCATCGAGATCGTTCGTGCCGAGCCGCCGGTGTTCTATGCGACGATTGTCGTGCTGGTCGATGGTGACGAGCGCAAGATTGACGCCCGCCCCAGTGACGCCATTGCCCTTGCCGTGCGCAGTAATGCCCCCATGTTCGTGGAGGACGACATCATGAATCGTCTGGGTACCGTTTCTGCCCATGCCGAGGAAGTTGACGACGAGCAGGAGTTCGAGAAGTTCGACGAGTTCGTCCATACGCTCTCCCCCGATGATTTCTAAATGTCTGGCACGCGAGCGGAGAGGTCGCTGATGGGTACCCGCGTATCAGCTGAAGCGGCCGCCATCGCGCGTGAAGCCCAGATGCGCTCGGAGGCATCCGAGGCGGCTCGCATCGCCTATGTGACGCAGGCCCGCACGCTTCGCGAGCGCCGCGGCTCCTATATCAAGATGGTTATCATCTCCGCCCTTGTCGCGGTAATCTGTTCTCGTCTTCGTGGTACAGTTGGTGCGCTTGGGTTTTCGATTTCAACAGGCTTGGTAATCTGGGGTGTGGTCGATGCAGTCATGCTGACCAACCAGATCAAGGTACTCGACAAGCGCGCGATGGATATGATGCGCGCCCGCGACGCTGCCGCCAAGATCGCTGCCGAGGCACAAGAACTGTAACGACGCCGGATTCGATGGGAAGGTCTAGAGATGGCACAGGATATGCAGGACGCCGGTAACGTCTCCGCCGAGCTCGACGCCATGGTGTGTGACCTGATTGGCGCGTTCTTGGACGACCTTGCCGCCGGCGAGAATCCGGGCGTAGTTGTGGCGATCGAGGACGCTGCTTCCAACCGCTATCTGGCCGCGCTCGACGAGGATGGCGAGGAGGCGTGCCTCGAGGCCGCCACCAACTTTATCTCCGAGCACAAGATGGGTCTTAAGGACGAGGGCCTGGGCCGCATCGCCCGCTATGCCATCGGCTACACCGGCTGTGTCGAGATTGACGGTGGCTATCACGACGCTCTGCTCGTGAGCTTCTTTGAGACGACGCTCGAGAGCGGCTTTTCGGCATATGTGCTGTATGAGGGCATGGGCGCCGGCGATGGTTTTATGTGGAGCGACCCTGAACCTGCAGGTGAGGAAACCCCTCTCATCTAAAATCGCTAAAATAAACGAGTTTTCGGTAAAAGGCTCAATATTCCCGCTGAGCGTTGTGTTGCTGGGCGGGCCGCATACGTGTGCCGTTTGTATATGGATAGAAGATAGGGGAACTACATGCGCGTAGACAATCTGAGGAACATCGCCATCATCGCCCACGTCGACCACGGCAAGACGACGATGGTCGACAAGCTCCTGCGTGCCACGGACGCCTTCCGTGCCAACCAGCAGGTCGAGGACCGCGTCCTGGATTCCAACGACCAGGAGCGCGAGCGCGGCATTACGATTCTCGCCAAGAACATCTCTATCGAGTACAAGGACGTCAAGATCAACGTCATCGACACCCCGGGCCACGCCGACTTCGGCGGCGAGGTCGAGCGCGTGCTGCGTATGGCCGACGGCGCCCTGCTGCTGGTGGACGCCTTTGAGGGCCCCATGCCCCAGACCCGCTTCGTGCTGCGCCACGCTATCGACACCGGCCTTAAGATCATGATCGTCATCAACAAGATCGACCGTCCGGGCGCTAACCCCGAGAAGGCCTACAACGACTGCCTGGACCTCATGGCCGACCTGGGCGCCACCGACGACCAGCTCGAGTTCGCCATGGAGCACGTGGTCTACGCCAGCGCCATGAATGGCTTTGCCCGCCTTGACCCCAACGACGGCAATATGGACATGTACCCGCTGCTCGATATGATCATCGACGACATGCCCGCGCCCGAGGTTGACGAGAACGCCCCGCTGGCTATGCAGTGCGTGACCATCGACCACTCCAACTTCGTTGGCCGCATCGGCATCGGTCGCGTGTACTCCGGCACCATCCATCAGGGCGACCAGATTCTGGTTGTGAAGAACGACGGCTCCAGCGCCACCGCCACCGTCAAGCAGCTCTTTACCTTCGACTACCTGGGCCGTACCGAGTGCCAGGAAGTCGGCGCCGGCGATATCGCTGCCGTCGTGGGTATTGACCGCACCGATATCGGCGATGTCTACACCGATCCTGAGAACCCCGTCGAGCTCGAGCCCATCGAGATCGACCCGCCGACCCTGTCCATCGTCTTTGAGGCTTCGACCTCCCCGCTCGTCGGCCGCGATGGCGACATCGTGGGCGCCCGTCAGCTCAAGGAGCGCCTGTTCAACGAGGCCGAGAACAACGTGACCATGAAGATCGAGGAGCTCGAGGATAAGAGCGGCGTTGAGGTCTCGGGCCGCGGCATTCTGCACCTGTCCGTTCTGATGGAGTCCATGCGCCGCGAGGGCTTTGAGTTCCAGGTCGGCCGTCCCCGCGTTCTGTTTAAGAAGGACGAGAACGGCAACAAGATGGAGCCCATCGAGCAGGCCGTCGTCGAGTGCCCGGACGAGTACTCGGGCAAGGTCGTTGAGGTCTTCGGTACCTCCGGCGGCATCATGACGAGCATGGACACCTCGGGCATCGTGACGCACCTCGAGTTTAAGATCCCGACCCGCGGCATCATGGGCCTTAAGAATCGCATCATGAACGTCACCCACGGCGAGGGCGTGTTCTACCACACCTTCCTGGAGTACGGTCCCTACGCCGGCGAGATCGGTAACCGTCAGAACGGCGCAATGATCTCCATGACCACCGAGAAGGCCGTTGCCTATGCTCTGGGTACGCTGCAGGAGCGCGGCCAGCTTTTTGTTGAGCCGGGCACCGAGTGCTACGAGGGCATGATCGTGGGCGAGCGCAGCAAGGCTGGCGACATGGTCGTCAACATCGCCCGTACCAAGAACCTGGGCAACCAGCGTTCCTCGACCTCCGATATCTCCGTCCAGCTGGTGCCGCCCCGCACCTTCTCGCTGGAGGAGGCGCTGGAGTACATCGCCGACGACGAGCTGGTCGAGATTACTCCCAAGAACATTCGCCTGCGCAAGCGTCTGCTCAATGCCACCGACCGCAAGAAGGCCGCCGTCCGCGCCGGTCAGGTCAACAAATAAGCGCTGGTCTTTATAGCGTCTAACAAGAAAGGGCGCCGACCGTGATGGTCGGCGCCCATTTTGTGCACAGGGACTGAGCTGGTCTGCATCACCACAAAGGTGTCTGGCCCCTTTGTGGTGGTTGGCGGCTAAGCGGTGGGGAGTTCTGGCGCGTTAGCCGGCTGCTGCGGCTTAAGGTGGGCGTTGCGCCAGATGATTTGGATGATGTAGCCGAGTGTAAAGACGAAGGCCACGCCGCTGATGAAATCACCTACGAGGGGAAGCCCCGTGAGGGCGCCGGCGATCACGCCGCCGATGGCTGCCATGGCGTAGCGGTTTTGGCTGTGTCCGACCATGCGGGCGATCGCGCACCCCGCAAAGGCACTCGACACCAGCGCGATGCCAATAACACCGCACATGAGGGCTCCGGCAAGCGACAGACCAGCGATAGAGATAATTAGCAGTAGGACGGCGGGGACGATAGCAATCGTGCCCAGAAGACCGCTCACCCACAGGGGCATGGGGCGCTGGTGGAGCATACCGGCGGCGCTGGCAGTCGCACGCGGAAAGACGAGCTCGAGCAGCAGAGCGACAAAGCAGGTCGAGAGTGCCGCAGCGACGATACCGCCGATGACATCGTTAACGGTGGAAGTATCCTCGTTCTCGGTGCGGTCGATCTTGAGCGCGCCTACCTCGGCCCCTGCGGCACGCTCGGGGTCCTCGGAGACGTGCGCGTTCACGGTGCCGGTGATATGGGCGTTCTTGCCCAGGATGAGCTTGTCGGCCCAAACCTCGACATCGCCCTCGACGGTGCCATCGATGGTCACCGTATCGCCTGCCAGCGCTGCCGACTTGGTGGAGCCTCGCAGGGCAACCGTCTCGCCCATCGCGTAAAAACAGTTGGCGGTGCTACCGGTGTTGAGCACAACGTGCTGGCCGGCCACCGTGACGCTGCCATCAACCGTGGTCTTGGCGATGTCGATGGTACGCGCCGCCAGGCGAACGGCGCCGCCAACCGTGCAGTCGCGGATCGAGAGGGTATCGCCCGCGGCGATGACATCACGGTCAATGGACGCATCGTCCAAGTTGAGGGCCTGGCCGGCCCAGTACAGGTCACCATCGACGCCGGACGGATTGGCGTCATTGTCGGTCGCAAGTACGTTGCCTGCGGTGTCCGTGCCGGCGAACGACGCCGTGGGAAGCACGGTGATCGCCAGCGCGATGAGCGCGAACAGGATGGTGATGCGGCCCCATGCCTTACGGCGCTGGGTCAACGGGAATTGATTACAGGGCATAGTGAATCCTTCGTCAGATGCTCGATATGCATCTAACAGGGTACCCAACGCGCGGGCGCTCTAAAAGAACCTCTCGGTTGCATTTCGAGGGGTTGTGTCGTGCTGCCTACTTTTTACGGTGCAAAAAGCGCGCGATGTCTTCTTCGGTGGGGCTTTTGATGTCAAAGCGCAGCGAGAGCCAGCGCAGTCCCATGGTCACGACAACGCATACGACCAGCGCGGCGACATTGCTCATGATGCCGCTCATAACGAGACACACATAGCTTGTCGATCCGGCGATGGCGGCGATGGCATAAAAGTTAGTACGTTGGAAAATGCCCGGAACCACGCCCATAAAGCCGTCGCGCAGCATGCCGCCGCCTACTGCGGTAAAAAAGCCCATCATGATGCACACCGCCGGCGCAAAGCCGTAGACCAGCGCCTTGTCTGCTCCAGTAGCGGCGTAGATGCCGACCGAGATGATGTCGAGCAAGGGGATGAGTTTTTCGGGCTTGTCGACGATTGCCGGGAAAATGTAGATGATAGCTGCCGTGGCAATGGAAAGCGGGAGTGCCATCGGCTGGTTGAGGATGTAGACGTTGCCCACCTGCAGCGTCATATCGCGCAAAAGACCGCCGCCCAGGCCGCAAACCACGGCGAGTGCGACGGCGCCCACCAGGTCGAGCTTGTGCTCGCGCGCAACCAGCACACCCGAGATCGATGCAGCGACAACGGCGAACATCTCGAGCCAAAACGGAATAGCGACCATGGCATCCGAGGCATGTGAGGTAATGGTTATGGCGGCGACGACGGGCAAGATGGGGTCCTTTGGATTGTGGGTTTAGACAATGCCCGTACATAGTACATGTTCGGCGCCGATTGCGATCCTATTGCTCGGTAAACGGTTGACAGCGGATGCTGACATGGCATTGCTGGAATGCCAGGGATCCAAAACATGTACGCCACCCTCCAAAAACGACATTTTTCGACATCTTTGGAGGCGGACGTACATGTTTGGATTGAGCTCACAGCATGAGTGAGTTGATTTACTCACATCCGGTATATTTCCCCACTTCAACGGACATAAGAGTTGGATACCGGCTCAGAGCGAGAGGCCCTTAATGGATACCCCTGTTCTCATTTCGCATAAAACCGCATGGCTTGTCCATCATGCACCCCAGAATTTGGTTCAGTCTCTTGCGCGGCACGACTACCAGATAGGCGCACAAGGCATCTCAACCCAGCAACGTGTTGCGCGCATACGACAGGCTCTTACCGACTGCGGCATTCCGTCCGATATGCTTAAGACTATCGATATCGCGGTTGTATTCGAATTCGAGCGAATTCGTACCAAAGGCGTCGTTTGTCACATTCTTGGACAAAATCTTCCCTACGAGCATATTAACGAGTTGACGCCCGGAATCTTCATCACCGACGAAGCCTTCACCTTTGTGCTCGCTGCCGAGTGGATGGATAGGATCGAATATCTCGAATATGGCTATGAAGTTTGCGGCGATTATCGCATGAGGCTCAATCCCGCCGACCCTTATACCGGGCAACCAGCCACTACCTCCAAGGATGAAATAACCAAACTGCTCGATCGGCACCCCGGCAAACCCGGTGCCACACGTGCACGGCTCGCGCTCAGGCACATCTACGATCACTCGGCCTCGCCTATGGAGACCGCTTCGGCAATTGCCCTCTCGCTCCCAACAAGCGAAGGCGGCGTTGGTATCCGAGGTATCGAACTCAACAAACCGCTCGAGATCCCTCAACGTCTCTGGCATTGCACAAAAGCCCGAACACTCAAAATCGATGCCCTCATTACCTATAAGCGCAGGGAGCTCGGTATCGAATATAAGGGCGGTTTTCACGATGAGTTCGAGCGCAAGGGAGCAGATGCGGAGCGAGAGGCCGTTCTCTCCCAAATGGGATATCGAATCGTTACGCTCACTTCGGCTCAGTTCGGCAGCCAGCTCGCCTTTCACCGCGCCATGAACAACATTCGCGAAGCACTCGGCATGCCTCGCTGTACCGACACCGGGTACCAGCGAGAGCAAAACGAACTACGCAAGGCGCTTATTCGCAACTGGAAGGGCATGCGAGACGAAGAGGCACCTTCCGAATAGTGCCACTCCCGTGAACTCAATCCAAACGTGTACGTCAGCCTTCAAAGATGTCGAAAAATGTCGGTTTTGGAGGGTGACGTACATGTTTGGGGAAGCGTGGGATCGAGACGTATTTCGATAACAAAAAAGCTCCCGTTCTCGGGAACTTTCTCAATCTAAATGGCGGAGGAGGAGGGATTCGAACCCTCGTGACCTTATACAGGCCAAACGGTTTTCGAGACCGCCGCATTCAACCACTCTGCCACCCCTCCGCGTGGGGTAAAAACAAAGCAGGCTCGAAGGCCTGCTTTGGAATTAACTGGCGGAGAGTCAGGGATTTGAACCCTGGAGACGCTTTTGACGCCTACACGATTTCCAATCGTGCTCCTTCGGCCACTCGGACAACTCTCCGTTAAATGCGAAAGTCAGTATACACGAGGAATCGCAAAGTGCAAACAGAAAAGTTGGCATTTTTTAAAACGCTCGGCCGCGCTTGGCGTTGCAGTGGGGTTTGAGGTGCCAAAAAAAACGGCTTCCGACCAGCGTGGTTGATCAACTCAATTGTTCAAAAGGGGTATTCATAAGCGACTTGGCAATGAATTTAAAAATCTTTGGGTGGTGCTGTGGACCACTGGTATGCATTTTGCGACCACAGCCTTGTGCCCGTTGACCTGTGGCTTGGCTCAGCTTGTCCCCACGGCACCGTATCGTGTCCACAGATTCGTCAAGCTTTTGGTAAGCATTTGGTTGGAATGCGCATGAAACGTCGTGCGAGTATGGGCATATGTGGAGGTCATGAGGTTGTAGCTGCAAATTCTTGCAGCCTAGGAGGTTGAAAGATATTATTACCAAGTCTTTTCCTGCTTCAGGCGCACCTTCACGACCTGAAGCCACATTTGCCCAGAGGAGGTGACAATATGAAGGCTTATGAACTGCTGTTCTTTGTTGACCCGTCGCTCGACCCCGAGACTCGTCTCGCTGTTATGAAGCGTATCGATACCACGATCGCTGAGGGCGCTGGCAAGGTCGACTCCGTTGACGAGTGGGGCAAGCGCAAGCTCGCCTACGAGATCAACGACCTCACCGATGGTGACTACACCCTCATCAACTTCCACGCAGATCCTACCCAGATCGCCGAGCTTGATCGCGTCCTGCGCATCACCGACGCTGTGGTCCGCCACATGATCGTCCGTCGCGACGACCAGGAGTAAGACTGTCGTTTTGGACTGGGCTTGTGCCCCAAGAGGAAGTAGTGAGTTATGAGCATCAATCGAGTGAACATCACCGGTAACCTCACCCGCGATCCCGAGCTGCGCGCCACCGCCGGCGGAACCCAGGTTCTGTCCTTTGGCGTCGCCGTGAACGATCGTCGCCGCAACGCGCAGACTGGCGAGTGGGAGGACTATCCCAACTTTGTCGACTGCACCATGTTCGGCACCCGCGCCGAGGCCGTGAGCCGTTTCCTGGCAAAGGGAAACAAGGTCGCGATCGAGGGCAAGCTGCGCTACAGCTCTTGGGAGCGCGACGGTCAGCGCAGGAGCAAGCTTGAGGTCATCGTCGATGAGATCGAGTTTATGAGCTCCCGTGGTGGCCAGGGTGGCTACGATCAGGGGGGTTACGCCCCCGCAGCTCCCGCGCCCGCAGCACGTCCTGCCGCACCGGTGGCTACGCCGCCCGCGGTCGACGTCTACGATGAGGACATCCCGTTCTAGGGGTTGTTCACCTATTTTTGAGTGAGAGGCGGCTTCGGTTCGCCGAAGTTGCCAAATGAAAGGTATTTTGACATGGCTAATGATTTTTCTGCACGTCAGCCGCGTCGTAAGTACTGCCAGTTCTGCAAGGAGAACACTGAGTTCATTGACTATAAGGACACTCAGCTTCTCCGTAAGTACATGACCGACCGTGGCAAGATCAAGCCCCGTCGCGTCACTGGCGCTTGCACGCAGCATCAGCATGACATCGCCAACGCCATCAAGCGCGCCCGCGAGATGGCTCTCCTGCCGTACACCGTCCCCGTGGTTTCCTCTCGTGGCAACCGCGACCGCGGCTAAGAAGGGAGACGCATCATGAAGGTTATTCTTCTCGATGAGATCAAGGGCAAGGGCGGCGAGGGTGACGTCGTAGAGGTCGCTCAGGGTTACGCTGAGAACTTCCTGTTCCCCAAGAAGCTCGCTGTTGCCGCCACCAAGGGCAACCTCAAGCAGCTTGACGAGCGTCGCAACAACATCGCCAAGCGCGAGGCCGTCCGTCTGGCTACCGCCAACGAGACCAAGGCTGCCTTCGAGGGCAAGACGGTCACCGTTGACGTCAAGGTCGGCGACGAGGGCATCCTCTTTGGCTCCGTTACCGCCGCTATGATCGCTGACGCCATCAAGGCTCAGCTCGGTATGGACATCGACCGCAAGCGCGTCGAGCTCGGTAAGCCCATCAAGGTTGCCGGTGCCCACACCGTTGCCATCTCGCTGTACCGCGAGATCAAGGCCGAGGTTGTCGTTCTCGTTGGCGTTACCGCCGAGGAGCTCGCTGCCGAGGCTGAGGTCGAGGAGGCCGCTGAGGTCGCCGAGGCCGAGACCGCCGAGGTCGAGACTGAGGCTGCTGCCGAGTAGCATTTGCTGCAACGCAACAATCTTGTTCTAAGAAGGGCGCTCTGGGAAACCAGGGCGCCCTTTTGTTTTTTTGCGCTGAGTGAGTGTCATGGTGAACGTTGCGTCGAAGTCCTATATGCAGGACCGTTCATCCGTTTGGTTCGGTGATGATTGGCGGCGCGCGGCGCGTTTTGGGACCGTGGCTGATACTATGGATGCTCGCAAGCGATATGAATGAGGATGCTCATGGCATATGACGATAGGGAGACCGGGCTGACGGTTGAGGACCGCGGCTCAAAGTTGGGTCTTCCCCAAAACCAAGATGCAGAGGCCAATGTACTGGCCGCTATGCTGCTATCGCCCGAGGTGGTCGAAGAGGCCCAGGTCGAGCTGCAGCCCGATGACTTCTACCGGCCCATTCATAAGACCATCTATACCGCGATGGTCGATATGTACAACAGCCGCATTCCCATCGACTCCATCTCGCTGATCGATTATCTGCGAAGCATCAACAAGCTCGACGCCGTGGGCGGCGAGGCGTACATTTTGGAGTTGATGGGTCAGACCCTGTCGCTCGTCAACTGGCAGCACCATGCCGCCATCGTTCGCCGCGACTCGATGCTGCGCGAGCTGATCGGCGCCACCAACGAGATCAACGCGCTGGCATATAACGCCCCCACCGACACCAAAGAGGTTGTCGAGCTAGCCGAGAGCAAGCTGCTCAAGGTCACGGCGCGTGAGGTCAAGTCGAGCTACAAGACGCTGACCGAGTTTATGGTCGAGGCCTATAACGAGGCCGAGGAAGTGTGCCAGGCCGGTGGCCAGGCTGCGGGCGTGCCCACGGGCTTCCCGTCGCTCGACCGCATGCTCATGGGTTTCCGTGAGGGTCAGCTCATCATCATCGGCGCCCGTCCTGCTGTAGGTAAGACGTCGTTCGCTCTGAACCTGGCACTTAACGCTGCCGCTGCTGGTTATACCGTTGGCTTCTTCTCGCTGGAGATGTCGGGCAAGGAAATTGCCCAGCGCCTGATTTGCGCCTACGCCATGATCTCGATCAGTGACTTCCGCATGGGCCGCATTAGCCCCGAGCAGTGGGCCAATATCAACGAGGCCACGCAGACCTTGTCCAAGCTCGATATTCTGATTGATGATACGCCCGGCACCACAGTGACCGAGATTCGCGCCAAGAGCCGTCGTATGCTCCATAACAAGGAGAAGGCAATCATCATCCTGGACTACCTGCAGCTGGTGAGTCCTCCGCCGGGACGCCGCTCCGAGAGCCGTACCGTCGAGGTTTCGGAGATGTCGCGTGGTCTGAAGATCATGGCCAAGGAGCTCAAGATCCCGCTCATCGCGCTGTCGCAGCTCTCGCGTCAGGTCGAATCCCGTACCGGCAAGCGCCCGCAGCTTTCCGACCTTCGTGAATCGGGCTCCATCGAGCAGGACGCCGATATCGTTATGTTCTTGGACCGCTCCGCCGACGAGGCCGAGGCCTCGCGCGACGATCGACCCGACGAGGGCGTTACGCGTATCGTCGTGGCCAAGAACCGTTCGGGCCCGATCGGCGACGTCGACCTGATGTTCCTGCCGGCATCCACCAAGTTCTATGAGCTTGATGGGGCACATGCCGAGGAGTAGGACAGGCGCCCGTTGCACGGGTATACTGGGAATGTTTTGTGCTTCTGCGTGCCGGCGTGGCGCGTAGACAGTCCATGAATGTAAGGAGTAAACATGCCGTCAACCGTTTTGGTCGGTGCCCAGTGGGGCGATGAGGGCAAGGGTAAGATTTGCGATCTGGTCGCCGGCGACTTCGATGCCGTCGTGCGCTACTCGGGCGGCAACAACGCCGGCCACACCATCGTCGTCAACGGCAAGAAGTACGGCCTGCACCAGGTGCCTTCCGGCATCATGTATTCCGACCACGTGTCGGTGATCGGTAACGGCTGCGTCGTCAACCCCAAGGTTGTCCTTGAGGAGATCGACATGTTCGAGGCCGACGGCATCACCACCAAGAATCTCAAGATTAGCGGCAACGCGCATGTCATCATGCCGTACCACATCGATCTGGATGGCGCCTTTGAGCAGAAGCTCGGCAAGAAGAACATCGGTACCACCAAGCGCGGCATCGGTCCGTGCTATCAGGACAAGATGGCCCGCATTGGCCTGCGCATGCAAGACATGCTGGACGAGGCACTGTTCCGCGACAAGCTGGAGACCGCTCTCGCCCGCGTGAATCCCGAGCTCGAGCTCATCTACAACCTGCCCACCTACACTGTGGACCAGATTTGCGACGAGTACCTGCCGATGGCCGAGCGCCTGCGCCCCTACATCACCGAGACGAGCCTGCTGCTCAACAACATGATCGATGAGGGCAAGGACCTGCTGTTTGAGGGCGCCCAGGCGACGCTACTCGACATCGACCACGGTACCTATCCGTACGTGACGTCTTCCAACTGCACCGCCGGCGGCGCCATCACCGGCTCCGGCGTCGGTATGAAGAACGTCAACCGCGTGCTGGGCGTCATGAAGGCCTATATCACCCGCGTCGGTTCGGGCCCCATGCCCACCGAGCTTTCCTATGAGTCCGAGGCCGGCCACACGCTGACCGAGGAGGGCTATGAGTACGGTGTGACCACCGGTCGCCGTCGTCGCTGCGGCTGGTTCGACGGCCCCATCGCCAACTACGCCTCGCGCGTCAACGGCCTCACCGACATCGCCATGACCAAGCTCGACGTGCTTTCGGCCTTCGACACCATTAAGGTGTGCGTGGCCTACGACGTCGATGGCGAGCGTTACACGAGCGTGCCCGAGCACCAGGTGCGCTTTGAGCATGCCAAGCCCATCTACGAGGAGCTTCCTGGCTGGAAGTGCGACATCACCGGTTGCCGCAGCTTTGACGAGCTGCCGCAGGAGGCTCAGGACTACGTGGCGTTTATCGAGGATCTGGCACACACCCGCGTGACGTTCATTGGCGTTGGCGCTGGTCGCGAGCAGATCATCAACCGATTCTGGAAGTAATCGGGACTATTTGGTTATTGCGATATACCCCTTTGCAGCCCGGACGGGCGGCCGAGGGGTATATTTGCTTGCAAAGGGCTCGCGCGGAGCGGGCCGTTCATCCATAGAGGAGGCACCCTTGAAGGCGGACACTCAAACCATCGACATCCTGTTGTTGGGCAGCGGCGGCCGTGAGCATGCTTTGGCAGCTAAGCTCGCAGCATCACCGCGCGCCGGCAAGCTCTACATCGCGCCGGGTAACGGCGGCACCGCGAGCTGCGGCGAGAACGTTGTTCTCGACGACTGCGATCCTGCGGCCGTGGCGGCGTTTGCGCAGAGCCACGGATGCGGACTCGTGGTAATTGGCCCCGAGGCTCCGCTCGTGGCGGGCGTGGCCGACGCCGTGCGCGCGGCGGGTATTCCCTGCTTTGGCCCGGGTGCCGAGGGCGCCCAGATGGAGGGCTCCAAGCTGTTCTCCAAGCAGCTCATGGAACGTGCGGGCATTCCGACGGCAGCCTATGGTTCGTTTACCGACGAGGCTTCGGCTCTCGCCTACGTGCGCGAGCAGGGCGCCCCGCTGGTCGTGAAGGCCGACGGCCTTGCCGCGGGCAAGGGCGTTATCGTGGCGACCGAACTTGAGCAGGCCGAGGAGGCCGTGCGCGAGTGCTTTGGCGGCACCTTTGGCGATGCCGGCAATACCGTGGTCATCGAGGAGATGCTGACCGGCCCCGAGTGCTCGCTGTTGGCCTTTACCGACGGCAAGACCGTGCGCCCCATGGCCACCTCGCAGGACCACAAGCGCGCGCTCGAGGGCGACAAGGGCCCCAACACCGGCGGCATGGGCGTCTACAGCCCGGTGCCCATCGTGACCGACGAGGAGCACGCCACCATGGTGAAGGTCATGGAGCAGACCGTGGCCGAGCTTGCTGCCGAGGGTATCGACTACCGCGGCTGCCTGTACGGCGGCTTTATGCTCACGCCTGCCGGTCCCAAGGTACTGGAGTTCAATGCCCGCTTTGGCGACCCCGAGACGCAGGTCGTGCTGCCGCGCCTTAAGAATGACCTGGTCGAGGTCATGCTGGCTTGTGCCAACTGCGAGCTCGATCAGATTGAGCTCGACTGGCGTGACGAGTGGGCCGTGGCCGTTGTCCTGACGAGCGCGGGTTATCCCGGCAGCTACGAGAAGGGCAAGGTCATCACCGGTATCGCCGATGCCGAGGCCATGGAGAACGTGACCGTGTACCACGCGGGCACTGCCGTGGTGGACGGCCAGCTCGTGACCAATGGTGGCCGCGTGCTTGCCGTGACCGCTCTGGGCGACACGTTCGAGAACGCTCGCAACCTTGCCTACGAGGCCTGCGAGAAGATTGATTTTGAGGGCAAGACCCTGCGTCACGACATCGGCCTGCGCGCGCTGCGCGGCCGCGACGCCTGGGATGCCTAAAATCCGAGAGGAATGAGACGGATGGACGAGAAGAACGAAGAGCTCATGGACGCGCAGATCGTCGAAGAGGACAGCCGCATGTATGGGCACGCCGAGGGCGAGCCTGGTGGCGAGGTCGCTGACGAGCCGGCACTGGTGCTGGGCGACGACGACCCGCACGATGCCGAGCTGCACGAGAAGATTCTTTCGGAGGAGTGCGCCTGGAAGGGCAAGATCCTTGACGTCCACCGTCTTGAGGTTGAGCTGCCCAACGGTCACCGCAGCGCCCGCGATATCGTTCGCCATCCGGGTGCGGCGGCCGTTGTGGCACTGACCGAGAGCGGCAAGATCGTACTGGTGCGTCAGTACCGCACCGCCATCGACCGCGTGACGGTCGAGATTCCCGCCGGCAAGCTCGATCCAGGCGAGGACCCGCTCGATTGCGCCAAGCGCGAACTGCACGAGGAGACGGGCTTTAGGGCTGGTCGTATTCGCTTTTTGACGTCGATTGTCACGTCCTGCGGTTTTTGCGATGAGATCATCCACATCTACTTGGCCACCAAGCTCGAGTTTGATGCGCCCAACCCCGATGATGACGAGTTTGTCAACGTGGACCTGGTGCCGCTGCACGAGCTGATCGACGCCGTGCTCGACGGCAAGATCGAAGACGCCAAGACCGTCGTGGGCGCCTTGGCCTGCGATAGCATCGCGCACCGCTTGGGTGGGGCCGAGCTGTAACGAGCGGGAATAGCCCTGGGACAAGAACTACTGATTACTTTGTCCCAGGGCCTTATGTTGCTGATATTTCTTTGAGGATCACATGTTTAAGAGGTTTCTTTCGTATTACGAGCCCCAGATGGGGCTTTTTGTTGCTGATACTGTTTGTGCTCTGGTGCTTGCCGCCATTGACCTGGCGTTCCCCATTATCCTGCGCAATTTGACCGGTGGGCTGTTTACTCAGGGTCAGGCTGCTATTATGCAGGCGCTCGGCATGATCGCGGTGGGCTTGGTGCTGATGTATGCCGTCCGCTGCGCCTGCCGCTATTTTGTGAGCTATTGGGGTCACGTGATGGGCGCGCGTATGGAGTCCAAAATGCGCGAGGACCTGTTCGACCAGTATGAGCGCTTTAGCTTTGCGTACTTCGACCGCAACAGTTCGGGCGACATGATGAGCCGCGTGGTCAACGACCTGTTCGATATCTGCGAGGCGGCGCATCACGTACCCGAGTGGATCATCATCTGCGGCATCGAGATTATCGGCTCGTTTGTGATCCTCTTTACCATCGCCCCGGTGCTGGCGCTTGCCATGGCCGTGGTGACGGCGGCGTTTGCGGTCATCATGTTTTGGCAAAACATGCGTATGCGCGAGGTCTTTAGCGACAACCGCAAAAAGATCAGCGGCATCAATGCGCAGCTGCAGGATTCTCTGGCGGGCATGCGCGTGGTCAAGAGCTTTGCCAACGAGGAGACCGAGCGTGCCAAGTTCCGCGCCTCCAACAATCGCTACCTTTTGTCCAAGGAGAACATGTATCACGCCATGGGCGTCTATACCGCGACGTATGGCCTGCTCTCTGGTGTGCTCTATGTGATCGTGGTGCTGCTGGGCGGCTGGCTGGTCGCCCAGGGACAGCTGCAGGCGGTCGATATGGCGACCTTTGCACTCTATATTTCGCTGTTCTGCACGCCGCTCGAGACACTCGTCAATTCGGCCGAAACGTATCAGAAGGCTATCGCCGGCTTTAAACGTATGGACGAGGTGCTCTCGACGGCGCCGGATATCCAGGACAAGCCGGGCGCTACGGATCTGCAGGTGACTGCCGGCGCCGTGGAGTATCACGACGTGTGCTTTAACTACGAGGATGTTGAGCTGGGCGAGGGCTATGCCGACGAGCGTCCCGTTATCGACCATATGGACCTGTCCATCAAGCCCGGGCAGACCATCGCTTTGGTTGGCCCTTCGGGCGGCGGCAAGTCCACGACCTGTTCGCTGCTGCCGCGCTTTTATGACGTGGCTACCGGATCCATTAGCATCGACGGTCAGGACGTGCGCGATGTGACGCAGCAGAGCCTGCGCCGCGCCATCGGCCTGGTGCAGCAGGATGTCTATCTGTTTGACGGCACGATTGGCGAGAACATCGCCTACGGCAAGCCGGGCGCTACGGCAGAAGAGATCGCCGAGGCCGCCCGTCGCGCCAACATCGATGCCTTTATCGAGTCGCTTCCGCAGGGCTACGACACCGTGGTGGGCGAGCGCGGCAGCCGTCTTTCGGGCGGACAGAAGCAGCGCGTTGCCATCGCGCGCGTGTTTCTCAAGAACCCCAAGATCCTGATTTTGGACGAGGCGACGAGTGCTTTGGATAACGAGAGCGAGGAGGCGGTGCAGGAGTCACTCGAAGAGCTGGCACGCGGCCGCACCACGATTATCATCGCCCACCGTCTTTCGACCATTAAGCATGCCGATGAGATTGCGACCGTTGAGCATGGTCGCGTTGTGGAGCGTGGCACGCACGAGGAGCTTCTCGCCCGTGGCGGCACCTATGCCCGTTACTATCGAATGCAGTTCGAAGGTGCGCGTGCGCACGAGCTCGACTGATTGATATGACAGGAAGTTTATGGCTGACAAGAACCCTTTGACTCCGGAAGAAGTGACGGAGTTATTCTCCGAAATCGATGCATCCGGTGTCTTGGATCCCACGCTTGCCAAAAAGCGAACCGAGCGCATGCGTGAGAAGGAGGCTGCGGCCAAGCGCGGTGACAAAGCTGCGCTAGCGCAGCTGCGCAGCGAGGACCGCGCGAGCCAGGCAAAACATATCGACCCGCTGTCCGAGGACGATCCTTCGGGCTCGCAGGTGAGCCATACCATTACAAAGACCGCGATGGCCGTGGTCATCGGTATTTTGGTGCTGATCGTGGGCATGCAGATCGGCTACGGCGTGATGCGTCGTCTGAACACCGCGAACCTCTCCGAGAGCGTTTCGGTCGATACCGTTTCGACGGCGCTGAAGGGCGGCCTTGAGTGGGGCAACGGCTTTACGCAGTTCCCACTCGACTTTACCGTCGATGAAGCCGATGAGCGTACGGGCACGGTCGAGGTGACGGTGTTGGACACATCGTCTGCCAACGAGCTCGAGCTGCTGTCCAACGGGCAGATTCAGGCCGCGGCGCTTGCGACCAACGCGTTGCTCAACGATAAGATCGACCGCGTGGTGTATAACGTTCACGCCTATATCGACGAGGATAGCAACATTCAGCACGATTCCTTCTTTGGCATGTTCCCCGCGCGCGGCCACCAGAGCGCCATTTTGACGTTCGTGTGGACCAAGAGCTCATCCAACGCCACGAGTATCGACTGGAAGATGCGCATCGTGAGTATGGATGACACCATCGCCGAGCGCATTCAGAAGCAGGTGAACTCGGTGTCGTCGTTGATTGAGGACCCGGTGGTGAGCCAGACCAAGATTGACGAGGAAAAGGCCGAGCGCGATCTGGAGCATCGTCTGCATGGCCGCGAGATTTTCCGCGGCGGCAAGCCCGATCGCACACCGTCCGAACTGCTGGAGCAGGACAAGAAAAAATAAGACGCCATCATCCCGCGTGAGCCACAAGCCCCGCGGGATGATTTTTCTGGGACGGGGATTAAAAAACATTATGCATAGAAAGTCATAATTATCATTTCGTAAACATTTCGATGAAATTAACGCCATGAGGCATGCTTGCGGTTACAATACCGCGAGGCCTAACTACACACCTTTAAGCCGGTCCTGTGAGACCGGGAAGGAGAATTATGGCGAACAACCATACCGCGGGCGCTGCCGCCCGCACCTTCGCGCCCAGCGAGCTTTGCCAGCGTATGCTGGCCAAAACCAGCAAGGGCACCTGCGGTCCCTGCATCCTGTATCTTGAGGATGGGACCATTTTTTATGGACGTGCATGCGGCGCCGAGGGCACCGCGACCGGCGAAGTTTGCTTCAACACCTCGCTCGAGGGCTACTTTGAGGTCATGACCGACCCGAGTTATGCCGGCCAAATCGTAACCATGACCTATCCGCAGATCGGCAACTACGGTATCGACGAGACCGACGTCCAGTCGGCCTTCCCCGGCGACGCCGTGTGCCCTGCGAGCGCTCCGGCCATGCGCGGCATGATCGTTCGCGACATGTGCGCCACGCCTTCTAACTGGCGCTCGGCCGTGAGCGTGCCGGAGTACCTGCGCGCTCACGGCATCGTCGCTATCGAGGGTGTCGACACTCGCGCCCTGGTGCGCCACCTGCGCGACAATGGTTCCAAGATGGGCATTATTTCGACCGAGATCTTCGACGTCGACGAGCTTGCCGAGCGTCTGGCCGCAGCGCCCACGCTGGTAGGCGAGAACCTGGTCAAGACCGTAAGTTGCCCCGTACCTCACGAGTTTGTGGCCGCCGACCTGCCTGCCACGCATGACTTTGCGCTTACGGCTGCCGCTCCTGCCCGTCACAAAGTGGTCGCCTACGACTGCGGTGTGAAGCGCGGCATTCTGGAGGGTCTGGTCCGCGCCGGCTGCGACCTTACCGTCGTGCCGTGGGATACGCCCGCGAGTGAGGTGCTCGACATGAATCCCGACGGCGTCTTTTTGTCCAATGGCCCCGGCGACCCCGACGCCGTGGTGGAGACCTACGAGCAGGTGCAGCAGCTGATCGGCAAGGTGCCGGTCTTTGGTATTTGTCTTGGTCACCAGATGATCAGCCTGGCCTGCGGCGCCCAGATGGAAAAGCTTAAGTTCGGTCACCGCGGTGGCAACCAGCCGGTTATGAACCTGGTAAGCCGCCGTGTGGAGATCACCGCGCAAAACCATGGCTTTGGCCTGCTGTTCCCCAGCTTGGGCAAGCTTGTCCCCGAGCTTTCCGGCGGCGAGACCGAGCATGCGGCCGATGGAGATCTGCGCGTCTGGGTGCGCCGCGGAATCGCGCCGGTCGTGATGAACGAGCGCTTTGGTCGCATTCGCCTGACACATGTGAACCTCAACGACGGCACCGCCGAGGGCATCCAGCTGCTCGACGCACCGTGCTTCTCGGTCCAGTACCACCCCGAGGCCTCGCCTGGCCCCACCGATGCCCACTATCTCTTTACCGCCTTTACGCGACTCATGGACGGCGAGGAGAACTACCTGGACATCGACACCGCGAAGGACCGCCTTGCCGGCTGGAATTTCGCCGACGATGGTTCCGCCGTTCTACCGAACGGCGGACCGGTCGACGCTGCGGCTGCATCTGGCACATCATCTTGCCGTTCTGCTTCGGACGCGCGGGCATAAGCCCAGCGCGCCCTCGCATCACGGCAACCTGATGCACCAGTTGCACCCTCGCTGACTTTTCCAAAACATTGAGTCAGCCTCTCTAGGAGGTTTTAAACATGCCGAAACGTACTGACATCAAGCGCATCCTCGTCATTGGTTCGGGCCCCATTGTTATTGGCCAGGCCTGTGAGTTCGACTACTCCGGCGCCCAGGCCTGCAAGGTGCTCAAGGAGGATGGCTTTGAGGTCATCCTGGTCAACTCCAACCCGGCGACCATCATGACCGACCCGGGTCTTGCCGACCGCACCTATGTCGAGCCCATTACCGCCGAGTTTATCGAGCGCGTAATCAAGAAAGAGCGCCCGGACGCGCTGCTGCCCACGCTGGGCGGCCAGACCGGTCTGAACGCCGCCGTCGAGCTGGCGAAAGACGGCACGCTCGACAAGTACGGTGTCGAGATGATCGGCTGCGACCTGGCCGCTATCGAGCGCGGCGAGGACCGCAAGCTCTTTAACGAGGCCATGGCCGAGATTGGCCTGGAGGTCGCGCGCTCGGGCTATGCCTACAGCGTGGCCGACGCCGAGGCTATTGCCGAGCGCGTGGGCTATCCCTGCGTACTGCGCCCGAGCTTTACCCTCGGCGGCGCCGGCGGCGGCATCGCTCACACCCACGAGGAGCTCGTCTCCATCGTGAGCCAGGGCCTGGAGCTCTCGCCCGCCCATGAGGTGCTGGTCGAGGAGTCCATCGAGGGCTGGAAAGAGTATGAGATGGAGGTCATGCGTGACCACGCCGGCAACGGCATCATCGTGTGCTCCATCGAGAATCTCGACCCCATGGGCGTGCACACCGGCGACTCCATCACCGTGGCGCCGGCGCAGACGCTCTCCGACCTTGAGTATCAGCGCATGCGCGTGGCCTCGCTCGCCATTCTGGAGAAGATCGGCGTCGAGACCGGTGGCTCCAACGTGCAGTTTGCCGTGAACCCCAACACCGGTCGCTTGATCGTCATCGAGATGAACCCGCGCGTGAGCCGTTCGTCCGCGCTGGCCTCCAAGGCCACGGGTTTCCCCATCGCCAAGGCCGCCGCGCGCCTGGCTGTGGGCTATACGCTCGACGAGATCGTCAACGACATCACCAAGGCAACGCCCGCCTGCTTTGAGCCCACGATCGACTACTGCGTGGTCAAGGTGCCGCGCTTTGCCTTCGAGAAGTTCAAGGGTACCGACCCCACGCTCACCACGCGCATGAAGGCCGTGGGCGAGATCATGGCGATTGGCCGCACCTTTGAGGAGGCTTTCGGCAAGGCCATGCGCTCACTGGAGGACGGTCACCAGGGTATCTGCGCCGGTGGCAAGGAGGGTGCCGACAAGCTGAGCGACGACGAGCTCGCTCAGACCGTGGCAACCCCGACCGAGCACCGCATCTTCTTTGTGGTCGAAGCCCTGCGCCGTGGCTGGGATGTCGCGCGTATCCATGCCATCTGCGGTATCGATCCGTGGTACCTCAACCGTATCAACGATATGGTGCAGGTCCAGGAGAGCATCCGCGGCCTGCGCGTGGAGGACATTGACGCCGACGCGATGCGCCTACTCAAGCAGTACGGCACGAGCGACGCCGAGATTGCCGCGCTGACCGGCTCCGATGAGCGCTTTGTGCGTGCCTATCGCAAGGGTCTGGGCGTGGTTCCCAGCATGAAGACGGTCGATACCTGCGCTGCGGAGTTCTCGAGTGCCACGGAGTACCACTACAAGACGTACGAGAACATCTACCGCACGAGCCCGGATGCCAAGAAGTGTGTGGCTCCCGACGAGACCACGCCGGCGGACAAACCCAAGGCGATGATCCTGGGCGCCGGCCCCAACCGTATTGGCCAGGGTATCGAGTTCGATTACTGCTGCGTGCACGCGAGCTACGCGCTGGCCGCCCGCGGCTTCGAGACCATCATGGTCAACTGCAACCCCGAGACCGTCTCGACTGACTACGACACCTCGGACCGCTTGTACTTTGAGCCGCTCACCTACGAGGACGTCATGGATGTCATCGATGTTGAGCGACCCGACGGCGTCGTGGTGACGCTCGGCGGCCAGACCCCGCTTAAGCTGGCGCGCATGCTCGAGGAGAGCGGCGTGAACATTATGGGCACCAAGCCCGATGCCATCGACTTTGCCGAGGACCGCGAGCGCTTCGCCGCTCTGCTCGACAAGCTGGGCATCATGTACCCGCCGGCGGGCCAGGCCACCTCGTTTGAGGAGGCCGAGGCCGTGGCCGCGCACATCGGCTACCCGCTGCTGGTGCGTCCGAGCTACGTGCTGGGCGGCCGCGGCATGATGATCGCCTACGATGCCGAGCATCTGCGCGATTACATGGCCGAGGCTGCGCGCATTAGCCCCGACTACCCGGTGTACCTGGACCGCTTCCTGGAGGGCGCGATCGAGTCCGACGTCGACGCCCTGTGCGATGGTGAGGAGGTCTACATCGGCGGTATCCTGGAGCATATCGAGGAGGCCGGCATTCACTCTGGCGACTCCGCGACCTGCATCCCGCCGTTTAGCTTTAGCGAGAGCCTGCAGGCGAAGCTCCGCGAGACCACGCGCCGCATCGCGATAGCGCTGGGAGTCCGCGGCCTGGTCAACGTGCAGTACGCCATCAAGGGCGAGACCGTCTACGTGATCGAGGCCAACCCGCGTGCCAGCCGTACCGTGCCGTTTATCTCCAAGGCCACCGGCGTGCCGCTGGCCAAGTGCGCGGCGCGTATCATGGCAGGCGATTCCATCGCGAGCCTGGGCCTGCCGAGCGACGAGCGCCAGCTGGACTGGTTCTGCATGAAGGAAGCCGTTATGCCCTGGGGTCGTTTCCCGGGCGCTGACGTTATCCTGGGGCCCGAGATGAAGTCGACGGGCGAGGTCATGGGTATCGCTAAGAGCTATCCCGAGGCATACGCCAAGACGCAGCTGGCGATTGACTACAAGCTGCCCGACCCGAGCGCCGGTAAGGTGTTCATTAGCGTGTGCGACCGCGACAAGCGTCATATCCTTTCGGTCGCCCGTATCCTGCGCTACCTGGGCTTTGATATCTGCTCCACCGAGGGCACGGCGCGCGTGCTGCGTGGAGGCAACGTGACGTGCGAGGTCGTGGAAAAGATTAGCGGCCCGCACGATGGCGAGCGTCCCAATATCGGCGATCTCATCGCCGATGGCAAGATTGCGGTAATCATCAATACGCCATACGGCCCGGGCTCGCGTGGCGACGGTTATCTGCTGCGCACCGAGGCAGTGCGTCGCGGCGTGACCTGCGTGACCGCGATGTCCGCGGCCAACACGTACGTGAGCGCTATCGAGGCCGTGCGTGAGGACCAGCAGGGTCACGGCAGCGCCAACGACATGGGCATGGACGTTATCGCCCTGCAGGACCTGCCGCAGCACACGGTGTAGGGTGACCTGTCCGGCCGGGGCGGGGGCCGAGTTTCCCCCTTCGCTCCGGCTGCAAGCAGAGTCGCTCAGTGGGAAACTCGGCTCCCCCGCCCCGGCCTGCGGTGACTTGGTTGTGCCGTGTGCTGCAGAAGGGGCTTTGTGCGTCCGGTGGCAATCAGGGTTCCGGCAACGGTGGGCAGACATCCGGCGGTTCGAACGATGGCGCCCAGGCGGGAAAGCCCGCTGGTGACAAGGCTCAGGGTGGCAAGTCCGCTAACTCACTTGCGAGCACCGGTGATCAAACGGTGGCGACCGTCGCCGCGATCGGCGGCCTGGGTGCCGCGATCGCCGCAATCGGAGTCTTCCTTGCTCGTTTCCGCCGCAAGGAAGACTAGCGCGAGCGATTGACAATCGCACACGTTTCCCAAGAGGGCCGCGGTAACCGTCGCGGCCCTCACTTTACCGGAGCGGTCTGAGGACTCGCGTCTTTCGCTTCGGACTGCTGCGCAGGGTCAATCAGGCGGAGATCTCACCCGTGTCGGGTTTGCGATAGCTTGGCGAATATAATTACGCGAAATCTAGGATTTCTCAAAAACGCGAAGTAGATGATATATTGTACTTCGCGTTTTTCAGTTAATCTTAATTTTGCGAAGTGGATTGCCATGAGACTTATTAATCGACCGTTCTATATGGATAAGCTCTCCAAGGTGGCGGGTTCGCCAGACATCAAGGTGATTACCGGAATCAGGCGATGCGGAAAATCGAAATTGCTTGAGGCGTTTGCCAGCCAACTTCGTTCAAACGACCCCTCGGCCAACGTCATACACGTCAACTTCAATCTACTTGAGTTCGAGCCGTTGGCGGAATACCATGCGCTGCATACATATGTGGAAAAGCATTATATCGAGGGTTGCCGGAATATCGTCATGATCGACGAGGTCCAGATGTGTGAAGGGTTCGAGCGGGCTATCAACAGTCTTCATGCGTCAGAGAAATATGACATTTACATCACGGGGTCGAATGCCTTTCTTCTCTCAAGCGACCTCTCGACGTTGTTCACGGGAAGAACGGTGGAGATCGAGGTCTTTCCGTTTTCACTTGCGGAGTTCTCGGCGTATCACGAGATCACTTCTCCAGCCGAGGCCCTTGCTCGCTATGTCCGCGAGGGAGGAATGCCGGGTTCCTATATCTACCAGGACGAAAGGATGCGTTTCTCATACATCTCGGATGTGCTTGAAACTCTTATCCTGCGCGACATCAGACAAAAATATCGTATACGTAATGCGGAGCAGCTTAAACGTTCCTGCGAGTTCCTGATGGATAACGTCGGAAACATCTCTTCTCTCAAGGGGATGGCGGCTGAGCTGTCACGAGCGAACCTTAAGATAAGCGACAAGACGCTGGCTGTGTATATCGACTACCTGTGTGATGCGTTTGCGTTCTACCGGTTTCGTCGCTTTGACGTCTCAGGAAAGAAATACCTGTCGACGGGAGATAAATACTACCTGGCCGACCACTCGTTTCGCTACGCCGCGCTTGGTACGAAAAAGCTCGATTTTGGCCATGTTTACGAGAATATGGTGGCAATCGAGCTTATGCGCCGCGGATGGGAAGTCTACGTGGGCGTTCTCTACCAAAAGGAAGTAGACTTTGTCGCCATCAGGCGTGACCGCCGTGTCTATATCCAGGTGAGTGACGACATTTCCCAAGAAGCGACGCTTGAGCGTGAGCTTGATCCGCTGCGACGGATTCGAGACGCCTATCCCAAGTGCGTCATCGCCCGAACAGGGCACGAAACGACTGATTGGGATGGCATCAAGGTCGTCGACCTGGCACGATGGCTTATGGGTGAATCAGGCGAGCTGGCCGTCTAGCACGCGATGACGCGGGCTGGAACGAACGAGCGAGGATTCCGTCCCGCGAGGAGGCCAATACGGCCCTCTTCGAGGGACGGAATCCTCGCTCGATCTCTTGGCGGGACATTTTGCTCGGTCGATGATCAACGGTTGGTGGAAAGCGATGCCTCGTCCGTGCCACTATTCCGTGATTGCTGGTATTTTCTGCATGCTAAAATGAATGCATAAAAGACTTTATATTTGGAGGTCTCGATGCCTGCTTTAAAGATGCTCGACAATCTTGTTCCCATCAGCGATTTCAGTCACGGTAAGGGTCCCGCTGCGTTTTCGAGAGTGAGCAACGACAACCCGGTTGTAGTTTTGAAACACAACAAGCCGGCGTTCGTTATCGTGACGCCCGATGAATACCGAGAGGCTAAGCAGGCGGAGGAGGACCTCGCCTTGTTGACGTTGGCCCTTAAGAGGACGGCTGCGACAAGCGATGATGAACTCGTTTCCCTATCTGATGTTATGGCAGAGTTGGGTGTGGGCCAGGACGAACTCGATCAGATGGATGAGGTCGAGTTTGAATGAGCGGGTACGAAGTCGCTTTCTACCCGGATACTCTCAAGGATCTCAAGCGTCTCGATGGTTCCCAGCGAAAACACGTGTTTAAGGCTATAGAAAGAATCAGAACGAACCCATTGCCGCAGAACGAAGGCGGATTCGGCAAGCCTCTTGGAAACAAGGCAGGCACGGATTTGACGGGCTTCATGAAAATCAAGCTCAGGGGAAGTGGCATTCGGATTGTGTACCGCCTCATTAAAATCAAAGGAAAAATGGCCATCGTAGTGGTAGGCGCTCGTGAAGACATGGAAGCGTACCGAACCGCCCAAAGGCGTGCGATTGATTTCGAGAAGTGGGCGGAAGAGGCTCTCTAACTTCATGGGCGAAAACAGGAATGCAGCGATGTGCTTCAGGTGTGCGAGTTTTGAAAGGCTCTGGTGATTCGGAGGTCCGCCAGAGCCTTTTTCTATCTGTGGACATTCCTCTTGGACAGTTAGTTCAGATACGTATTTTTCAGAGGACGTGTGGAGGCCAATTTGGGCACAATTGAGCTATTTTTGATAGTCTGGACCGACAAGGCCGCGCGGGCAATAGCGGGAAAGACCTATTATTAGATCTAAAGCGACTTAAAACCAGTTTGTTAGCGCCAATTAGCACCGCCAAAATATACGTATCTGAACTAACTGTCCACCACCCTCCAACAACCTCCTATTTCAAATCAAATCAGCCACCGTGCGTCATGGATATTCCCGGTGGGTCGCGGGGTGGCGGCTACGACTTTGTTAGCGTCGGAATAATTTAGCCAAATATAGTCGGCCGAGATTGACCAATCCCGGCCGACCCATTTTAGCCAACACGCCCGCATCTATGGCTTTCCTATCGCTTCCCTACATCCCCTCGGGCTGGATCCCCCTCACCTTCACCGCCTGGGGGACGGCCTCCACCGAGTAGGTGTCGAGCCCCCTGCCGCGGTAGCTCGGGCCCCGCATCACGAACACCGACGCCTTGTCGAACAGCCTGTCGAGGGCGCAGAGGAGCGTGTCGTCGCCCGTGAAGAACTCATCCCACCCGCTCGGGGCGATGTTGCTCGTTAGGACCATCGCGTTCGGCCCCTCCTTCTCGTAGCGCCTGTCGACGACATCGAAGAACAGGTCGGTGCACGGCCTGTCGTAGACGCATCTCCCCACCTCGTCAACGATGAGGCACGACGGCTTGACGAGCGAGGAGACGACCCGCGAGGTGTTTCCCCGCCGGACGGCCTTCTGGAACCTGTCCCTGAGCTCGGTCGCCTTTATGTAGTAGGTCTTGAGCCCCCGCATGCAGCACTCGCGCCCGTAGGCCTGCGCGAGGTGCGTCTTCCCTATGCCGCCGGGCCCGACGAAGGCGACGTTGCGGTGCGCGTAGAGGTCGGCCAGCGACGGGAGCTTGCCCAGCGCGGCCGCGTCCCGGCCCTGGATCCTGGAGAAGTCGAAGCCCTCGAAGGTCTTGGGCTCGCGCCTGGGCAGCCTGCTCAGCCTCAGCAGCGTCTCGATGGAGGCGAGCCTCCTCTTCTCCGCAAGGTAGGAGAAGGTGGCTGCCACGGCGGCCATCTCCCCGTCGCCGAGGTCGAGGTCCGAGGCGAGGGTCGCGAGCTCCTCCGCCCCGACGGCGATCCCGAGCCTCGACGCGGCGTCGCTCGCGAGCTCGTAGGGGCTCGCCCCCGCGCCCGCCATCATTCGGCCCTCCCGAAGTCGAACCTCTCGAAACCGGGTTTCGTCCTGGGCGGGGCGATTTGCTCGACCACGGTCCCCACCGGCTGGGTCGGCAGCTCCTCGGGCTGCGCCGGCGATGTCTCCCACTGCCCCTCGCACCAGCTGTCGGCGCCGGTGCCGACGGCGTGGGCGACGAGCTCGCGGGAGAGGTCGTCGCTGTATATGTGCACCACGCGCCCCTCCCGGCTCACCCTGCACTCGCGGCGGACGTACCAGTAGGGCACGCCGTAGCGGTGCCCCTCGAAGCTCACGAAGCCGTCGAAGGAGATCTTCCGGCGCGGGCACAGGTACCGCTCGACCTCGGCCGTGACCTCGAGCGGCCTGGTGTTCGCCGAGCACGCCGCCTCGTGCTCGCGCATCGGGACGCATGCCGCCGCGCGCCGCCAGCGGCCTCCCTGCTCGGCGCACCAGAGGGCGGCCTCCCGGTTGAGGGCGTCAAGGTCGGTGAAGGACCTTCCCGCGAGGAAGTTCCCCTTCACGAAGCGGACGAGCCTCTCCACCTTGCCCTTCGTATAGGGGTGGCGCGGCCTGCACAGCCTGGTGCGGAAGCCGACGACGCCCATGAACTCGGCGTAGTCGGCCTGCCAGACGGGCCGGCCGTCGGCATCGCGGCGGACGACCACGCTCTTCATGTTGTCGGTGAGCACGGTCGCGGGCACGCCCAGCGCCGAGAACGCGTGCAGCATCCCGATGAGGAGGTTCTCCTGGCGCGCGTTCGGGAAGAACTCGACGTGGGCGCTCCCGCAATGGTGGCAGACCATGGCGAAGCAGGCGATCCGCGCCCGCTCGCCGCCGGGGCGCTCGATCGCGACGAAGCCCCAGTCCATCTGGTAGGCCTCTCCGGGCGCCGTCCTGAAGCGCTGGCCGCGGCAGCCCTGCGGGGCAGCCTGCCGCCTCTTCGCGGGCACGAGGTCCCGGTGCGCGGCGATGTAGGTCTTCACCGTTGTGAGGCCGCCGGCGTAGCCCTGGCCGAGCAGCCGCTCGAATATCACCTGCGAGTTGGTGACGCCCTTCCGCAGGAGGTCGTCCACCAGGCCGGTGTGGCCGGCGAGCACGCCCGGCGCGGTCCTCCTCCCGCTGTTCCCGTGGGGCAGGGCCCTGAACCCGTGGGCCCTGACCGTCCTCGCGCGGGAGCGGGTGAGCCCCGTCCTCCTGCAGAACTCAGCGAGGTTGCATTTCTGCGGGTCGAACCCGTCGCCCTCCTCCGCGGCCATCTCCCGGAGCGCCGCGTCTATAATTTCCTGTAGGTCATCGTGTCTCTCGTTCACCTCAATGGTCCTCCTAACGCCGGCGTGTTGGCACCACCAGCGTAGTGGCGGCGGGGAGGCACGGTGGCCATTATTCGGTGACCGGGATTGGTCAAAATAGTTTGACTATTAGCGGCTAAAATCGCCCGGCGCTAACAACTTTCCCTCAGGATAATTCGCGAAGCCCGTTTTCCGAGGAAAGGTATTGGTTATGTAATACCAGTTAAACAGTAAAACTATGCTTAAGTGGTATCTGGCTGGAGAACCAATTGGTATGGTTGATTAGACCCACTTCGCCATCTACGTTCATTTTTATACCGCTGGGAGAATTCCAAACTTAATTTGCGCAACTGCTCACGTATGCTGGTTCAACCTTATAGGTGGCTATCTGGTTACTACCAGGTGACCCCTTGGTAACGGGTGGGCCAATTGTACGGAATGTACCGAACACCCCCCCCGTTTGATGCGTTCGCCCATGCTGCGGGGCGCGCGTCCGCGACACTTCCGCATGTCGGAGGGAAGGAGTCCAGGTGCGTAGGAATTCCATTTTTACGAAACGGTGGGTGAAGGGAAGCGCGGTCCTCGTCGCAACAGCGGCGACTCTCGTGTTCGCTAGCCCCCAGCAGGCGATTGCCACGCCGCTTAAGGGCGTCGACTCGGCGACCGTGTCTCAGTCCGCCTCGAACGTCGTCGACATCGATTTCGCCGACGGCATCAAGGGCCGTATCACATTTCTAGAGGACGGCATTTTCCGTTACAATGTCGACCCCAAAGGCGAGTTCTCTGAGTATGCCACGCCGCGTAGCAAGTCCCACACGGCTAAGATTCAGGCCCAGCCCGACACCTCGGATACCTACAGCAAGCCGAGCGCGACGGTTGTCGACAAGGGTGACACTATCGAGATCACCGGTGGAAAGGCGACCGTGATTCTGGACAAGGCGACTGGCAAGATGAGCATCAAGTCGGGCGACCGTGTCGTGGTCTCCGAGTCCGCGTCCCTCGACCTTGATAAGAAGGGCACCGTCCAGACGCTCGCCAAGGCGAAGTCCGAGAACTTCTTTGGCGGCGGTACTCAGAACGGCCGCTTCCTGCACACCAACCAGACCATCGCCATCTCCAACACCAACAACTGGACCGATGGCGGCGTTGCTTCGCCCAACCCGTTCTATTGGACGAGTGACGGCTACGGCGTGCTCCGAAACACGTTCGCAGAAGGTTCCTACGACTTCGGTTCTACGGATGCATCGACGGTCACGACTTCGCACAGCGAGAATGAGTTCGATGCCTACTACTTCGTGGCGACCAACGATGGCGCCTCGAACGTGGCAACCGAGATGCTGCAGGACTACTACAAGGTAACCGGTAATCCGGTGCTGCTGCCCGAATACGGTTTCTACCTGGGTCATCTGAATGCCTATAACCGTGATGGCTGGTCAACGACTTCGGGTCAGAAGAAGTGGGAGACCAAGGGCAGCAAGTCCTCGAGCGAGAAGGGCGACGTTAAGTACGAGTCTGGCATGGCGACGGGCTACAAGCTCGACGGCACGCTTGCGTCCGAGACGCTCAACGGTGAAGGTCCTACGGTCGATACCGAGAACATGAAGGCGACCGATTTCGACCGCCAGTTCTCTGCCCGGCAGGTTATCGATGACTACGAGGACAACGACATGCCGCTCGGCTGGTTCCTGCCGAACGACGGCTACGGTGCCGGCTATGGCCAGAACGGTTACTACAAGACCGGCGGCGTCAACTCCGACGGAACGAGTTCTGCCGAGCGCCTCAACGCCGTGCGCGCCAACGTCGACAACCTTAAGAAGTTCACCGAGTACGCTAACTCCAAGGGCGTGAGCACGGGCCTGTGGACCCAGTCCAACCTTGAGCCCGATAGCAACTCCGAGACTCCGTGGCACCTGCTTCGCGACTTCGACGCCGAGGTCAAGACGGGAGGCATCACTACCCTCAAGACCGACGTCGCCTGGGTTGGCTCTGGCTACTCTTTTGGTCTTAACGGCATCAAGACGGCTTATGACACGGTGACGACCGGCGCCAACAAGCGCCCCAACATCATTACGCTCGATGGTTGGGCCGGCACGCAGCGCTTTGGCGGCATCTGGACCGGCGACCAGTACGGCGGCAACTGGGAGTACATCCGCTTCCATATCCCCACGTATATCGGTCAGAGTCTTTCGGGCAACCCCAACATCGGCTCCGACATGGACGGCATCTTTGGCGGCGACCCCATCATCTCGGCACGCGACTACCAGTGGAAGACGTTCACGCCCTCTATGCTCGACATGGACGGTTGGGGCACCTACCGCAAGTCGCCCATGACGCACGGCGATCCCTACACGGGCATCTCGCGCTTCTACCTCAAGCTCAAAGCGCAGCTCATGCCCTATATCTACACGAGTGCGGCTTCGGCGGCCAACATCGATACGGGTAACGGCGATACCGGCCTGCCCATGATCCGCGCCATGCTGCTCTCCGACAACTCCGAGTACGCCGCGAGCACTTCGACGCAGTACCAGTATATGTTCGGTGAGAATTTCCTGGTTGCGCCGGTGTATCAGGATACCCAGGCAGATGACAAGGGCAATGACGTTCGCAACGGCATCTACCTTCCCAACTACGGCACCGATGATAATCCCACCATCTGGATCGACTACTTCTCGGGTAAGCAGTACCGCGGCGGCCAGGTCCTCAACAACTACGATGCTCCGCTCTGGAAGCTGCCGCTCTTTGTAAAGGCCAATTCCATCGTGCCGATGTATGCCGAGAACAACAACCCCGAGGCTGTGACCGAGACCAACACCAAGGGCACTGACCGCAGCCAGCGTATCGTCGAGTTCTTCGCCACCGAGGGTGAGGGCAGCTTCACGCAGTACGAGGACGACGGCTCCTCCATCGAGAACAAAACGACTGAGGACAATGCCTACGGCACGATCGACAATATCTCTTACGGTGACCATGTGAGTACCGTCTTTAGCTCCAAGGCCACGGGCGGCACCGCAACCTTTACCGCTGCGGCGTCCCAGGGCAGCTATAGTGGTTACGATTCCAACCGTACCACGACCTTTGTGGCCAACGTGTCCGCCAAGCCTGCGAGCGTCATCGCCAAGAATGGCGGCACTGCGCTCAACGTGACCGAGGTCGACTCACAGGAGGCTTTCGACGCCGCGACCCCCGAGGCTGGCCAAGCGGTCTACTTCTACAACGAAAGCCCCAACCTCAACCACTACGGCAGCGATGCGGACAGCACCGAGGCCGAGAAGGGCGAGAGCTTCAACGACACTAAGATCACCACGAACCCCAAGGTCTACGTCAAGTTTGCGAAGACCGATGTCGCTGCAGCGGAGCAGACGCTCGAGCTGGGCGGTTTCGTGAACGCCGACGCCACGCTCGCGGCCGACCGCCTCAACGAGAACCTCTCCGCACCAGCGAACCTTGCTGCCCCCGAGGACGCCACGACTCCCACGAGCATTAAGCTCACCTGGGGAAAGGTCGATGGTGCTACCTCCTACGACCTTAAGGTCGATGGCACCGTGTTCGCCGTGGGCGATGCAGCGGAATTCACGCATACCGATCTTGCCTACAATAGCAAGCACACCTACCAGATCCGTTCGCGCAACGCCGAGGGCTACTCCCGTTGGAGCGATGTGCTCGCGGCGAACTCCGCCCTCGACCCATGGCGGAACGTGCCCGAGGCCGAGAAGATCACCTGGGAGGGCTCGATCTACGGCAGCCATAAGGCCGATCTCGCCTTCGACCATGAGTTCCAGACGAGCGACGGCGGCTTCCACTCCGGCGGCAACGACCTGGGCAAGGCGCTCACCGTCGACTACGGCCGCGCCTACAAGCTCGACAAGCTCGAGTACTATCCGCGTACCGACGCCGGCAACGGCACTGTGACCAAGATGCGCATCGAGACGAGTCTCGACGGTGTCCATTGGACGAGCCAGGAGGTCGATTGGGAGCGCTCCGCCGCCTGCAAAACGGTGACGTTCGACGGCGCCGTGGCCGCACGCTACGTGCGTATGACGCCGCTCGCTTCGGTTGGTAACTTCTTCTCCGCGTCCGAGATCGCCATCTACAAGGCCGATGGTACGGACGGTTTTGCTGTGGGTTCCAACCTCAACAAGGCAACGATCTCCGATGGCGACTTTTCCAACATGAAGAATTATCTGGGTCTCGAGAACCGCGAGCCCGATACCTCGACGTTCGACTCGCAGATTCGCGACCACTTTGCCGATCTCAACGGCAACGGGGTCTATGATGTCTACGACTACTCGTTTACCATGGCGGGGCTTGATGGCGGCACCAAGCAGAAAGGCAAGGTCGCCGGCAAGCTCGCGGTGATTCCGAGCAAGACCGAGGTCGATGCCGGCGATGAGATCACCGTCGATGTCTATGCGGCCGACGCCAAGAACGTCAACGCCCTGGGCGCGCTCGTCAACTTTAAGAGTGACCAGTTTGAGTTTGTGTCCGAGAGCATCTCGCAGGATGGTTCGACCGCCGGCATGGAGAACCTGTCGCGCGAGAAGGTCCAGTTCGCGGACGGCACACAGACCATCAACCTCGCCTTTGCCAACCGCGGCGACGGCAAGCTCTACAACGGCACTGGCGCGGTGGCGAGCTTCAAACTCAAGGCCAAGACGGCCGGCAAGGTTGAACTGCCCTCGACGTCTTGGCTCATCGGTCCGGCGTGCGATGCGCTCGAGTTTACGAGTGACGGTACCGTGACGATGCCGGACGTTCCGCAGCCCACGGTTGCCGAGTACGGTCAGGATGCCTTCAACATCACGATGACCAACGACGAGCTCACGACCGACGACGGTTCCAACGTCGAGAAGCTTATTCAGCAGAAGAGCTATAACGCGCTGTTCGATAACGATGAGGGCGACAACGGCTTTGAGTTCCTGTGGAACTGGAGCGGCAACTGGGACAGCGAGGGCAAGCTTCCGAGTTACGTGAAGCTTCCCACCACGATGACATTTGCCTTTAAGACACCATCGAAGCTCGATGCCGTTGAGGTCGTCAACCGCGACGGCGGTAACGGCACCGTGCAGAAGATCAAGGCCGTCGTGACGTTCGAGGATGGCTCGACCCAGGAGTTCGCGGGTGGGGAGTACGATTCCTTCCAGGCTCGCTACGCCTTTGGCCTCTCTGCCGAGAACAAGGGCAAGAAGGCGACTAAGGTCGAGATCACGCCGCTTGAGGCATCGGGTGACCAGATGCTCACACTGCGCGAGATCAACTTCAACTACACGCAGGGTGTCGAGGCCATCGAGGGTATCGAGCTGGGCAAGAACCAGACCGAGTTCTTTGAGGGCGACGTTACGCTCGTCGACGCTAAGGCCACGCCCGAGAGCGCCGGCTACCCCTATGTGACGGTCGAGAGCTCCGACTCCTCTGTGGTGAGCGTCTCCGCTGTTCAGGCCGGCGATAGCGTGAACTACTACTTGCGTGCCAACAAGGCCGGCAAGGCAACGATCACGGTGGCGTCAGTGCTCGACCCCTCCAAGACCGCATCCTATGAGGTCGAGGTCAAGGCTGGTGTCGACACCTCTGCGCTCATGGCGGCGCTTTCCAAGGCCGCGGGCTACAGCGAGTCCGTCTACACCAAGGATTCTTATGCAGCTCTCACCGCTGCGGTCGAGGCGGCTCAGAAGCTTCTCGACGGCGGCCAGGGCAGCTATAGCAAGAAGGATGTCGCAGACGCTACGACCAAGATCGAAAAGGCAATCGACGGCCTCAAGATGCGCCCCGTTGATGAGAAGAAGCTCATCAACACGCCCGAGAACCGCGAGAACGTCAAGGTGACCGGCTTCTCGAGCGAGGCCGACTATGAGGGCAGCAACGCCGTCAACGCTCTTGACGGCGATGAGCAGACGCTCTGGCACAGCGACTATGCTTATAAGACCGGTATGCCCCAGCACCTGACCGTCGACCTGGGCCGCGACTACGATCTCACCGACGTCACGTTCCTGCCGCGCCAGGACGGCGGCACGAACGGCGATATCTTTGAGGCCGAGGTGCTGGTCTCCGACACCGCCGACGGTTATGAGATGGGCACCGCCGCGTCGATGGGTACGTTTACCTTCGACAACGACGGCCGCGTGCTCACCGACCGTGGCGACTGGAAGCAGATGAGCTTTGGTGCCGCGCGCGGTCGCTACGTGACCGTCAAGGTGCTCCACGCCGGCGGTGGCAGCGTTGACGCCTACTGCAGCATGGCGGAACTCAAGTTCTACGGTGCGGCCGTTCCCGATCCGGTGGCGAAGGACGACCTCACTGCCGCGATTGAAAAGGTTGATGCCGAGGTTGCAGCCGGCGACCTTAAGGCCAGTGACTACACCGAGGCTTCCTGGACCGCGTTCCAGAACGCCTTGGCGAGCGCCCGCGCCATCCTGAGCGACGAGAACGCCACGCAGGACGAGGTCGACCAGGCACTCAAGGCGCTCGAGGATGCCCGTGACGCGCTCGAGAAGACCCCGGTGACCCCAGTTGAGAACCCGACCAAGAAACAGCTCAAGGCCCTGGTCAAGCAGGCGAAGGAGACTGACACCAAGGGAAAGACGGCCGAGTCCGTCAAGGCCCTGACGGATGCCATTACCTACGCCGAGGATGTCTTGGGTGATGAGAATGCTTCCGACACCCAGCTCCAGGCGGCTTATGACCAGCTCAAGCTGGCCATCGAGGGCCTTAAGGATGCCGACTCCGGCAACCAGGGCGGTTCGGGCAACCAGGGTTCCGGCAATGGCTCGAACGGCGGCAGCCAGGCGGGCAAGCCCGCAGGCGACAAGGCCCAGGGCGGCAAGAAGAACGGTTCGGCGATCCCCGTTACTGGCGATCAAACGGCGGCAACTGTCGCGACTGTCGGTGGCCTTGGAGCCATCATCGCTGCGATCGGTGCCTTCTTCCACCGTCGCAATAAGGCTGAGTAGTCCCAGCGACAACTAAGCAAACGTGCCCGCCGTCCCACCCAAGGACGGTGGGCACGCTTTTTTATTTCAGCTAACGTACGTCATGGCAATCCCCGGTAGGTCGAGGGGTGCTTTGCGGGCGGGCCAGGCTTTATCTGAACGACTTTGCGAAGCAACCGGAGTGAAGATAAAGCCTGGCCCGCCCGCAAAGCACCACGCAGACCGCAGGGACGGGAGCAGCTATACTACTCTCAGTAGTTAAGGGTCGCGGATTCGCCGCGTCACCGCTCTCAACAGGAGGTCTTTGTTTATGGCAGATCAGAAGCCGGTTGTCGGGATCATCATGGGCTCCAAGTCCGATCTGGGCGTTATGGAAGGTTGTACCGCCGAGCTCGAGGCACTGGGCGTGCCCTATGAGCTCGTGATTGCAAGCGCGCACCGCACGCCGGCGAAGGTCCATGAGTGGGCCTCGACTGCTGCCGACCGCGGCATCAAGGTAATTATCGCTGCCGCCGGCAAGGCTGCTCACCTGGGCGGTGTCGTGGCTGCGTTTACGCCGCTGCCGGTCATCGGCGTGCCTATGAAGACGAGCGATCTGGGCGGTATGGACTCGCTGCTGTCGATGGTACAGATGCCTTCGGGCGTGCCCGTTGCCTGTGTGGCCATCAACGGTGCCAAGAACGCTGCCATTTACGCCACGCAGATTCTGGGCGCATGCGACCCCGAGTACCGCAAGGTTATCGAGAAGATGAAGCAGGAGATGGCTGACGCCTAAGCGCTCTGCCAGTCCATTTGTAGCATAAGGAGAGCCATGTCCGACTATCAGGGAAAGCGTTTTTCGGCTTCTCGGATTCCCGATCCAGCCAAGTCGGGAGCAGCCCGCGTGCCGCAGCAGGGTCGGATATCCTCTCCTCAGCAGCCACGCGCGCCGCGTCCCGTGACGCCGGCGAAGCATCGTCGTCAGGATGCACCTACTGCATATCGCCCTTCGTCATACAGCACGGCCAAGAAGTCACCTCGCTCTTCGGCGCATGCCGCGCCATCGAGCTATACTGAGCCGCCGCGCAAAAAGTGCCGCTCCGTCATTCCCATTCTGCTCATCATCATCGGCATTGGCCTGATCGTTGCTGCGGCCGCCATCTTTATCAACGCACAGATTGGCTACAAGCAGGCGAGCGAGTCATATCAAAAAATCGAAAAGCAATATGTGAGCGACAAGGACGCCAGCGGCGTGCCGGTTATCGACTTCAATGCGCTTGCCCAGACAAATCCCGAGGTTGTGGGTTTGATTTACGCACCCGGCACCAACATCAACTACCCCGTGGTGCAGACCAACAACAACTCCAAGTACCTCAACACGCTGTTCGACGGCACCGCCAATGCCTCGGGAGCCATCTTCTTGGATAGCGACGACACCGCGCCGGGCATGGTGGATCAGCAGACCACGATTTACGGTCATCACATGAATGACGGATCGATGTTCAACGTGATTTCGGATACGACCGATCAGGCGACGTTCGACAGTATGGAATACGTGTACTACATCACGCGCGATGCGACGTATAAGTTGCGCCCGCTGGCGACCAAGGTGGTCGAGGACACGTATGCCAAGGCGCGCACGCCCAACTTTGAGGGCGATGACGGACTGAAGAACTATCTGTCCGAGATGCTCGACGGTGCCTCTGCCGTGGCGAGCGATGCCACCGATCGTGCCGCTTCGGCAACCAAGGTCGTAACGCTTGTGACCTGCCGCTCGCTGTCATTTAGCAATACGCGCGCAGTCATGGTGCTCACGCCGGTCGAGGAATAAGTGGTTCGAGAGTAGCTAAAAGAGCCTCGTCCCAAATGAGCTACTCGATGACGGTAAAAAGGAGAAATGATGCTTGAAAGTGGCAAATCGATGCCTTCGGTTGATGCTTGGCTGCGCGAAGCCAAGGCCGATGCTTCGGCGGCTGATTGTGGGATGTACCTGACACACAACGGCGTGGTGCGTGCGACGCCCAAGGCCGAGGTGCGTGGGGTCGAGACAGATGGTGTGGCGCCTGGGCATAAGGTGGGCGGCATGGTGTTTGGCTTCGATGCCGAAAAGGTGCAGGCCGCTATCGAGGCAACGCGCGCGATGCCGGGTATCGGCTATGTGCGCGTGTGGCTGGCGAGTGGCGAGCTTACCGTGGGCGACGACATCATGCTCGTGCTCATTGGCGGAGACATTCGCCCGCATGTGGTCGATGCGCTACAGGCGCTCGTCGGTACCATCAAAAATGAGTGTGTGAGCGAGGTCGAGCGCGAGGCATAGGACTTTGCGATCAATTCGAGTCCATCTACAGCAAAAGCCCGTTGGCAGTTCATCAGTCTGCCAGCGGGCTTTTCGGTGCGTTGGAAAATCTCGGCATTGCGTGGCGCTACACACGCGTCGCATCCTTGGGGCTCATGGTCATGCTCTGGAAGCGGTTCTCCATGTAGTCGTTATCGAAATACTTGCCGTAGAACTGCGCGACGGGAATATCCGGCTCCGTGCCGTTGACGCGCTGGTACCAGTAGTCGAGCGACTGCAGCGTCATGACGCCGTCGACCAGCATAATGACGGTAAAGATGACGGTAGCCGAGTAGCGGCTCTTCCACGGAATCATGTTGATGAGCTTGAGCAGCCTCGGCAGCAGCAGCTTGATCCAGATAAGGCCACCTAGGCCCCACAGGCAGGCAAAGCCCGTGCAGGTGCGTCCGCCCGTAAGGACGGCGAGTGGGTCGGGCATGCCGAACAGCTTCATGTGCGAGTAGCTCCACGAGACCACGCCAAATGAGGTCTGCATAAACCAGCCCACGAACACCTCAAAGCTCGCGCCGAGCACGGCGCTTACCAGGAAAATGATGATGGGGTTCTTTTTATAGAAGCGGTTGAGCACCATGGTCATGAGTACGGCACCAAAGCCATAGATGGGGCTGAAGGGACCAAACAGCATGCCGGCGCGGTCCTGGTAGACGCCTGGGTCGTCGACCGTCATGTGCCAGATGTCCTCGGCGATCAGGCCGAGCACGCAGCAGACGAGGAATACCCAGAACAGGTTGAAGTAGTTGAGCTTGATGTAGCCCTCGCCGGTTTCATCGCGGCCGAGCATGCCCTCGGCGGCGGCGTCGCGGTCGAGCATCTCCTGCAGGCGGCGCTGCAGTTCGCGCTCCTGGCGAAGCGTAGGATCGACGGTGGCTGAAAGCGCGATGAGGATACCGAGCTGAATAGCGGGACGAAGCAAGAAGAGCCCGATACCTTGGAGCATCACGTCGACCAAAAGCTCGACGACGGTGAATGCAATAAGGATGTAGGACAGGCGGGCGGCGTTGCGGCGCTGGTTTTTGATAAGGTCCAGGCCAAAGATGATCAGGATGACGGCACTTGCCGCAGAGAGCATGATGCCGGCGACGATGAGTCCAACCGAGACCAGCATATTGTCGCCGAGTTTTTCGGCGGCGTTGCCGTTAATGAGCGCGGTGATGACCTGCCACATAAAGGCGGCGACCGACGGGAGTGTGCCCACGCCGGACAGGATGCACAGGACGGCGTACACCTTAATGATGAGGGGAATCTTCTTGACCTCCGTGGCGCTGGGGACGCTGGGGTCGAGTCCGTTTCGATCCATACAGAACCTTTCTCGCTTTGTCCTAGATTACAAGGATACGCCGTCGACCTGCCAAAAGACAGGACGAACGTCCCAATTGCAACAATGCAACCCTCAACGGTGGACGCGGCGGCCATCTGGGGGCGCGGGCGCTTGCACTGGACAGACCGATAAAATGTTTGGCCGCAAAACGGATTATTAGCTCGGTGGGCTTTTAAAAAGCGCTGCTCATGCGCTGGGGAGCGCGTCGCGCCGTGCGTATAATAAGGCGGGTAACGCCAAAATACGAGGCTCTGAGGGGATGCCATGTCTCAAGAAACCATCCGCGCGGCCGAGCGTGCCGCGGGACAGGTGAATGCTATGTCGACGTATGATCCGGACTCTGACCAGCTGCATGAGGAATGCGGCGTTTTTGGTGTCTGGGCGCCCGATCGCGACGTGGCTCGACTGACGTACTTTGGCCTGCGTGCACTGCAGCACCGTGGCCAAGAATCGGCGGGAATCGCTGTTGGTGACGGCGGTACGGTTATGGTCCGCAAGGATCTGGGCCTGCTCGATCGCGTGTTCTCCAATGCCGACTTGTCGACGCTCTCCGGTCAGCTGGCCGTGGGTCATGTGCGCTACGGCACCGCCGGCGCCAAGAGCTGGGAAGCCTCTCAGCCGCACCTCTCTACCATCAATAGCGTCATTATCGCGCTCGCGCACAACGGCACCCTCGTCAACACCGACGAGCTGCGCCGCCAGCTGATCGAGCTGGGCGTGCCGTTCCTCTCCAACTCGGATTCCGAGGTCGCGACCAAACTCATCGGCTACTTTACTCAGCGTACAGGCCATCTGCGCGAGGGCATTCGCAAGACCATGGAGCTCGTGCGCGGCGGCTACGCCATGACACTCATCAACGAGCAGGCGCTCTACGCATTCCGCGATCCGCACGGCATTCGCCCGCTCGTGCTGGGCAAGCTGGTGGACGAGGGCCTGGACCAGGCCGATGCCGCATCCGTTTCGCAGCTGCCGTCGCAGGACGGCGCCGCGACGGTCGACGCCGCCACCCATGTCACCCGCGCCGGCGGCTGGGTCGTCGCCTCCGAGACTTGTGCGCTCGACATTGTGGGCGCCGAGTACGTCCGCGACGTCCGTCCCGGTGAGATTTTGCGCATCAGCGCCGAGGGCCTTGTGTCCGAGCAGGGCGTGCCTGCCGCCGAAGAGCCTGCTAACTGCATCTTTGAGCAGGTCTACTTCGCTCGCCCCGATTCCATCATGAACGGCAAGAGCGTCTATGCCTGCCGCTATGACATGGGTCGTCAGCTGGCACATGAGGAGCCCGTCGAGGCCGACCTGGTCATCGGCGTGCCCGACTCCGGCCTGCCGCCCGCGGAGGGCTATTCGCACGAGAGCGGTATTCCCTTTGGCGAGGGCCTCATCAAGAATCGCTATGTGGGCCGTACGTTTATCGAGCCTACGCAGGAGCTGCGTGCCATGGGCGTGCGTATGAAGCTCAACCCGCTGCGCGACAACATCGAAGGCAAGCGCCTAGTCGTCATCGACGACTCCATCGTCCGCGGCACCACCATGGTGCAGCTCGTCAAGATGCTGCGCAACGCCGGCGCCAAGGAGATTCATATCCGCATCAACTCGCCCGAGGTCATCTGGCCGTGCTTCTACGGCATCGATACCGACGTGCAGTCGCAGCTCATCAGTGCCAACAAGACGGTCGACGAGATTTGCGAGTATATCGGCGCCGATTCGCTGGCCTTCCTTTCGGTCGAGGGCCTGCTGAAGGTCATGCCCAAGGGCGGTTACTGCGATGCGTGCTTTACCGGACGCTACCCCGTGGCGATTCCCGAGAGCTTTGGCCGCGACAAGTTCATGGAGGGCTTTAAGCCCCGCAACCTGGACAAGCCGCTGCACTTTGACGACGACGCCGTGGTCGAGAAATACGACGACCGCAGCTGGGAAGAGGAGCACGGCGAGGCCTAAAGCCTGCCATGTAGGGACAGGTTTATTTTGGTAGGTTTTACCTGCTGTTTTGTTGATATGACGGCGCGTGCCGTTATGGCGTGCGCCGAAATGAACGCAACTATGAGCACCGTTTGGTGCCTGTGCGGCAAACGGTAGTGGGAGAGGAAGGCTCAGATGAGCGACAGCAAGCATGTGACGTACGAGGACGCCGGCGTCGATACCGCCGAGGGCGGCCGCGCCGTCGACGCTATTAAGCAGATGGTCAAGGACACCAACCGCCCCGAGGTTATCGGCGGCATCGGCGGCTTTGGTGGCCTGTTCTCGGCCGCCGCGCTTAAGGATATGGAAGACCCGATCCTGATCAGCGGCACCGACGGCGTGGGCACCAAACTCGTGCTCGCCCAGATCATGGACCGTCACGAGACGGTGGGCCAGGACCTGGTCGCCATGTGCGTCAATGACATTTTGGCTTCGGGCGCCGAGCCGCTGTTCTTCCTGGATTACGTTGCCATCGGTCACATTGAGGCCGAGCACATGGCAAAGATCATCAAGGGCGTGGCCGACGGCTGCAAGCTCGCGGGTTGCGCGCTCGTGGGCGGCGAGATGGCCGAGCACCCGGGCGTCATGGCCCCCGCCGATTACGACCTCGCCGGCTTTACCGTGGGTGTTGTCGATCGTCCCAAGATGCTCGACCCCGCGAACGTTCGCCCCGGCGATGTGATCCTGGGCCTGCCTTCTACCGGCGTGCATTCCAACGGTTACTCGCTCGTGCGCAAGGTTATCGGTGTCGACGGCATCAAGCCGGGCACGCCCGACGCTGCCGCTAAGGCCGAGGAGCTGAGCCGTCCGCTCGAGGAGCTCGGCGGCGCTTCGCTGGCCGACGCTCTGCTGGCTCCCACGCGCATCTACGTCAAGCCGATTCTGGAGCTGCTCCGCGGTGGCGCCAACGTTCATGCCATTGCCCATATCACCGGCGGCGGTATTACCGAGAACCTCAACCGCGCGCTTGCCGACGACGTCGACGCCGTGGTCACTCGCAACGGCGCCGAGATGGGTTGGGATGTTCCTCCCGTCATCACCTACGTGTCGCGCCAGGCCGAGCTCGCGCGCAACGAGGCATGCAAGACCTTCAACATGGGAGTCGGCCTGTGCCTGATCGTCGCCCCCGAGGACGAGGCCGCGGTTACCGAGGCCCTGGTCGGGCTGGGCGAGAAGCCGTTCCGTGTGGGCGAGTGCGTCGAGGGTTCCGGTAAGGTCGTGTACTCCGATGAGCGCTAACGAGCAGATGGCTACCGCCGAGGATCTGGACTTTGTGCCCTATACTCGTCCGACCGGTACCGATACGGCCGAGCCGCTCAAGATCGGTGTGCTCATCAGCGGTTCGGGTACCAACCTGCAGGCGCTGATCGACCTGATCGCCGCTGGCAATCTCAATGCTTCGATTGAGCTTGTGGTGTCGAGCCGTCCATCGGCTAAGGGCTTGCAGCGCGCCGAGCGTGCGGGTATCCAGACGCTCACGCTGTCCAAGGACGTCTATGCCGACCCCATCGCGGCCGACGAGATCATCGCGCATGAGCTGCTCGAGCGCGGCTGCGAGTACGTGGTGATGGCCGGTTACATGCGCATGGTGCACACGCCGCTGCTGGCGGCGTTCCCCAACCGCGTGGTCAACCTGCATCCGGCGCTGCTGCCGAGCTTTACCGGTGCCCATGCGATTGACGATGCGTTTGCTCGCGGCGTCAAGGTGACCGGCGTGACCGTGCACTTTGCCAACGAGATTTACGACAACGGCCCCATCATCGCCCAGCGTGCACTGGCTGTCGAGGAGGGCTGGGACGTCGACACACTCGAGGAGCACATCCACGCGATCGAGCATGTGCTGTATCCCGAGGTCGTGCAAATGCTCGCCGACGGTCGCGTTCACGTGCTGGAGAGCGGCAAGGTCGCAATTGATGCGCCTCGCGGCTAGTGGCGCACAGTACAATTTAGCCGAGTAGTCAGGGTGGTCATTGGCGCCAAGGCGCAAGTGGCCATCCTTTGTTTTAGGTAGTCATTGGGGACGTTCTTAAACGACTAGTCGTTTAAGAACGTCCCAGGTGTCTAGGTGAGAGAGGTGAGCGTATGGCGGATAACGAAGCGCTGTTTACGCCCGAGCTGGTGTTTTTTGATTGGGAGTGCGCGACGCCGGGCGAGGTGTTTGCGCGGCTCGAGGGCGAGCTTGCACCGCGTGGCTACATTGCGTCTGGTTGGCTTGACGCCGTCCGCACGCGCGAGAACGCCTATCCCACGGGTCTCGCCATGCCGGCGGCAAACATCGCCATCCCGCACACCGATCCGGGGTTTGTGGCTAAGCCCTATATCGCGGTGATAAAGCCCGCCGCGCCCGTCACGTTCAATGCTATGGCGGGCATGGGCGCCCCCGTGCCCGCGCAGATCATTATCAATCTGGGCATTGCCGAGCCGGGCGGCCAGGTCGAGGCCCTGCAAGCGCTTATGAATATCTTTATGGATGCCGACGCCGCAGCCGATGTGCTCGGCCAGACCACATGCCAAGGCATGGTCGACGCCATCCGCCGTCACTTTTAAGGTGGAGCTAAGCCGGCATTTGGGGACATTTCTTTTCTGCCGGCGCTTGGGGAATGTCCCTAACTGCCAACAGCCAGAACAGCCTCCCTTTGCACCAAAATGGTGCAGATTAACCTGTCCCCCATACACCAGGTGTGTCGCGGGGCCCGCGTTGTGACACAATGGCGTTTGTTCGATTCGTGATGCGAAAGGCCAACTATGGCAAACAAGAAAAAGAACTCCGAGGCCGCGCCGACGCCCGAGCAGCAGGCTCGCGCTGCCTCCAGCTCTCGTAAGAAGCAGCGCAAGACGTACGTGTCTAAGACCGTCAAGATCGTCCTGGTGGTTATCGGCGTGCTGGCAATGCTGCTTTCCGTCTCGGCCATGGCGTGCTCCGGCCTGATGTCGCAGACCGAAAGCACCAACTCGGGCTATAAGCTCACCGGTGGTGTCGCCGCTACCATCAACGGCACCAACCTCACCGAGGACACCGTGACCAAGCAGATCATGAGCATGCGCACGTCCTATGGCTACACCAAGGACAAGGACTGGGCGCAGTATCTGGTCGACAACGACCTGACGCCCAAAAAGTACCGCAAGCAGCTCATCGATTCCTACACGCAGCAGATTCTGCTTCAGCAGGCGCAGAAGGAAAACGGCGTGACGGTGTCGGACGAGGAGGTCGAGAAGGCATGGAAGGACGCGTGCAAGAGCGCGGGCGGTGCCAAGACCTTTAAGAAGACCCTTAAGACCTACGGCTATACCGAGGACACCTACAAGGACTCGCTCAAGGAGAGCCTGGCACAGCAAAAGCTTAAGGATGCCGTGGCGCCCACCAGCAAGCCCAAGGACAGCGAGATCGTCGATTACATCAACGAGAATCTGTCTAACTACAACGATGCCCGCCGCTCGTCGAACATCCTGGTCAAGGTCGATTCCGACGCATCTGACGAGGACAAGGCCGCCGCCAAGGCCAAGGCACAGGAGTGCCTGGACAAGATCAACTCCGGCGAGCTGAGCTTTGAGGACGCCGTGGAGCAGTATTCCGACGACACCGGCTCCAAGGAGAAGAAGGGTGATGTGGGTTGGGATAAGCTCACTACCTTCGTCGACAGCTATCAGACGGCGCTCGAGGGCCTCAGCAAGGGCGATGTGAGCGACGTGGTTGAGTCGACGTACGGTTACCATGTCATCAAGTGCACCGACTACTTCCATGTCGATAGCCAGGTCGATGACATCAAGCAGGTACCCAAGGACATCAAGAAGTATGTTTCCAACGTGGTGAAGACGCAGGCGGCCAGTACTGCATACAGCGAGTGGCTGGAACAGTACAAGAAGGACGCCGACATCACCGTCAACCCCATGCCCAAGGACGTGCCCTATAACGTGAGTCTGAAGGGCGTCACCAAGAGTTCGACCGACGATTCGTCGACGACTGAGTAATCATGGGGCGGTGCTCATGCGAGTGCCGCCCACGCTATTGAGGAGGATTTGCAGATGACCAACGAAGAGCTGCAGCAGGAAATGATCGCCGCCATGAAGGCCAAGGATAAGGTTCGCCTGTCCATCATCCGCCAGGTCAAGGCCGAGGTGAAGAATATCGAGGTTAACGAGCGCCGCGACGTGACCGAGGAAGACGTCAACAGCATGATCAAGCGTCTGATTAAGCAGACGAGCGAGACGCTGGAGATGTCCATTAAGGCCGGTACCGACCAAGACCGTACCGACAACCTGACCGAGCAGGTCAAGATTCTGGAGAGCCTGCTGCCCGCACAGGTTTCGGGCGAGGAGCTCGAGGCTCTGATCGAGCAGGTCATCGCCGAGCTGGGCGCCACGTCCAAGAAGCAGATGGGCCAGGTCATGGGAGCACTCGGCAAGGCCACCGGCGGTAACTTTGATAAGCCTGCCGCGGCAAAGATCGTCGGCGCCAAGCTTGCGTAATTTGTTACGCGGTTTTACCAAACCGCGTAACGGCTCGACGCTGCAAACCCGTACACGCGGCAATCTGACGTTCAATTTCAAGGGCGCGACCATAAGGTCTGCGCCCTTTCATTTCACGTCACCTTGCTCGCGTGTACGGGTTTTCGCTGACTTATGCTCAACAAGGGCGGTTGTATTATTTTGGCGCTCATTGGGGACAGACTTAAATGAGTGCCCAATGAGCGGGTACTCATTTAAGCCTGTCCCCAATGAGTGGGTGGAAGGTTGCGGGTTCTTTACGGGAATGTAGTGTGGGCTGCGGAAACGTGGTTCTTTCCGTACAATAGTTCAACTCGTGTAAACGCAGGGAAGGGACATTCATGGCAGACATGATCGAGATCAAGCATCTCAACAAGTACTTTGGCGACCTGCATGTGCTCAAAGATATCAATCTCACCGTTAAGCGCGGCGAGAAGCTCGTAATGATCGGGCCTTCCGGCTCGGGTAAGTCGACGCTCATCCGTTGCGTCGATTATCTGGAGGAGCCCACGTCGGGCGAGGTCGTCATCGACGGTACGCCGCTCACCAAGAAGAATCACCTGGAGATGGCTCGCAAGTATAGTTCCATGGTGTTTCAGCAGTTCAACCTGTATCCTAACATGACGGTGCTCGGCAACCTGACGCTCGCGCCCATCAAGCTGCAAAAGAAGAGCAAGGAGGAGGCGACCGAGATCGCCATCGCCGCGCTCAAGCGCGTCGGCATGGCGCATAAGGCCGGCGAGTATCCGCAGAATCTCTCGGGTGGTCAGCAGCAGCGCATCGCCATCGCCCGTGCCCTGTGCACCAAGCAGCCCATCATCCTGTTTGACGAGCCGACCTCGGCGCTCGACCCCGAGATGGTCCAGGAGGTTCTGGACGTTATGATTGAGCTCGCGCAGGAGGACATCACCATGATCTGCGTGACGCACGAGATGGGCTTTGCGCGCCAGGTGGCCGACCGCGTCATCTTTATGGAGGACGGCCGCATTCTGGAGGAGGGCACGCCAGAGCACTTCTTCGATAACCCCGAGAACCCGCGCTGCCGCGAGTTCCTGTCCAAGATTCTGCACTAGGCGCGGTGATGGACATGACGGATATGACGAGGGCGGCCGTGTCGCGCCGTCACTTTTTGCAGCTGGCTGGCGCCGGCATGCTTGCGCTGACGGGGACCGCGCTTGCCGGTTGCGGCACCTCCACCAGCGGCGAGAGCTCCGACAAGGGGTCCAAGCTTGCGGCCATCAAGTCGCGTGGCCATCTGAATGCCGGCGTTAAGAAGGACGTTCCCGGCTACGGCTATTACGACACCGCCAAGGGCCGCTTTGAGGGTATGGAAGTCGATTTGTGCTACCAGATCGCCGCTGCCGTCTTTGGCGTGAGCTACAAGGAGGCCCGCGCCCAGGAGCTTGTCGAGTTTACCGACGTAACGCCCAAGACGCGCGGCCCGCTGATCGATAACGGCCAACTCGACGTGGTCGCGGCGACCTACACTATCACCGACGAGCGCAAGAAGAGCTGGGATTTCTCGACGCCGTACCGCACCGACTACGTGGGACTCATGGTCAAGAAGCGTTCGGGTTTTACCTCGATTGAGGACCTGGACGGCAAGATCATCGGCGTGAGCCAGGGTGCTACCACGCAGGGCCTGATCGAGCAGATGATCAAGGACAACGGCTTTAGCTGCAAGCCCGAGTTTAGGGCCTTTAGCGGCTACCCCATCATCAAGAGTTCGCTCGACGCCGGCAATATCGACGTCTTTGCCATGGACCGCTCCACGCTGGCCGGTTACATGAACGAGACCGTTGAGCTGCTGCAGCCCGAGGTCAAGTTTGGCGAGCAGGGCTACGGCGTGGCGACCAAGAAGGGCTGCGACCTTTCGGCCGTGGTCGATCAGGTGATTTGCGATCGCCTGGCCGACGGCTGGCTCGACCAAGAGGTCAAGACCTGGGGTCTTGTATAGGCGCATCGTCCAAGGAAGGAATCAAATGCTCGAAGGATTATTTGACGCCGACCGTTGGTCGACGACATTTCAAAACATGGGGCCCTTCTGGGAGGGCTTTGGCGTGACGCTACAGGTGGTCGTTGCCGGTCTGCTGCTGTCGCTGGTGCTGGGCACGCTACTGGGTGTGTTCTCTACCACTCGCTCGCGCGTGTTGCGCGCCATAAGCCGCGTGTACGTGGAGTTTTACCAGAACACCCCGTTGCCCGTGCAGGTGCTCTTTATGTACATGGCCGGACCGCAGTTTTTGCAGGCCATAACCGGTGCCGACCAGCCGGTGCGCATCGCGCCGTTCGTGCTGGGCTTCTTGGGCGTGGGTCTGTATCACGCGGCCTACATTTCGGAGGTCATCCGCACCGGTATCGAGGCGGTTCCGCGCGGTCAGATGGAGGCGGCCCAGAGCCAGGGCTTCACCCGTGCGCAGGCGTACTGGTACATCGTGCTGCCCCAGACATTCAAGATCATTTTGCCGCCGCTGTGTAACCAGGCGCTCAACCTGGTCAAGAATACGTCGGTGCTGGCGCTTGTGGCCGGCGGCGACCTTATGTACCGTTCTGACAACTTTGTGAGTCTGTACGGTTACCTGCAGGGATACATCGTCTGCTGCCTTATGTACTTCATCATCTGCTTTCCGCTCGCCATGCTGGTGCAGTGGCTCGAGCGCCGCTCAAAGGAGCGTCCGCGCGGTGTGAGCTTGGCCGAGCTGGGGCTCGACAACGTAGAGGAGGCCTAGCGCATGGAAATCTTCAACGCGACCAACCTGCTCTACATTTGGGGCGGCTTTGTTAAGACGATCGAGATCTCGGCGCTGTCGATCTTTTTCTCGCTCATCTTTGGCACGGTGCTGGCACTCGTTAAAAGCTATGCGCCCAGCCCGTTCCGTATTTTGGTGAGCGCCTATATCGAGCTGTTCCGCTGCACGCCGAACCTGCTGTGGATCCTGTTTATCTATTTTACGGTGCAGGGTTTGGACATTGTGATTTCGACCATCGCTTTTACGCTGTTTACCAGCGCTGTTATGGCCGAGATTGTGCGCGGTGGCCTCAACTCGATTCCGCGCGGCCAGTTTGAGGCAGCGCAGAGCCAGGGCTTCGGCTTCTTTGCCACCATGCGCTACATCATTCTGCCGCAGACGTTTAAGACGATCATTCCGGCGCTGTTTAGCCAGTGCACGACTGTCATCAAGGACAGCTCGTATCTTTCGGGCATTAACGTGGCCGAGCTCATGTACACGGCAAACGTCGTGATGGCCCACGCGATCGACCTATCGCAGGTGCTTATGCTCTACGGCCTGGTGTTTGCGATGTACTTTGTGCTCAACTTTGGTATCTCGCTGCTGGTGAGGGCGTATCAGAGGCGAATGGTGGCAGCGTAGAATGTGGCAAAGGGACAGCCCCTTTGTCACATAGAGAAAGGAATCGCGATGAGCGATCTGGAGAACAAGAAGAGTCCTGTGGTCATTACCATCGCGCGCGACTTTGGCGCCGAGGGCCACGAGATTGGTCGCATGCTTGCCGACGAGTTGGGGATTCCGCTGTACGATAACGAGCTGCTGGTGCGTGCGTCGCTGCGCGCGGGCGAGTCGCTCGACAAGATGGCTGCCTACGACGAGCGCCTGGCCGTGGAGAACATGGCGTTTCTGCCCGACCGCTACGATGCCCGTTCGTACTCGGACAAGTTGTTCCAAAAGATGAGCCAGGTGATTTTGGATCTGGGCGAGACCGAGAGCTGCATTATCGAAGGCCGCCTGTCCGATTACCTGTTGCGTAACAATCCCAACCACATTGCCGTGTTGGTGACCGCTCCCTTTGAGGACCGCGTCGAGATTGTGCGCAAGAAGCGCGGACTTAACAAAAAGAAGGGCGCCAAGCTGGTCAAGCAGCAGCAGAAGGCGCGTGAGGCGTTCTACAAGCGTTACAGCGCCGGAAAGTGGAAGATGACGAGCGGCAAAGACATCGTCGTCAACCGTGCCAAGCTGGGCCGCGAAGGCTGCAAGGATGTCATCGCCGCAGCCTACCGCTACAAAGTAGCGCAACTCGAAGGCTAGTCGATCAAAACCACCACAAAGGGGACAGCACCTTTGTGGTGGTTTTTGTTTTAGGCAGAGGGGAAGGCTTTAGCGAGACCGGCGCGCGTCTGCGTATCGGTCTTTTGGTAGATAGAGCTCAGGTGGCGCTGTACCATGCGCATCGAGATGCCGAGCTCCTCGGCGACCTGCTTGAGCGGGCGTTCATCCTGGGTCACGGCTATGAGCACATCGACTTCGCGCGGGGTGAGACCGTGGTTGGCGATGAAGGCCTGGCGCTGCTCCTCGATGGTGGGGGCGGCGAGTGCTTCTTCTGCCAGTTGCTCGCGCTCGCACTCCTGCTCGGTTTGGGGTAGGCGGAACAGGCCGGCTGCCACGAATGCCGCGCAGGCGGCGACGAGCAAAATGAGCGCGCCGATCATGATGAGGGCGACATTGCCAGAGGTCACAAGCGCAAGCGAGACGCCCGACGTGGTGAATGCGCATATATTGTTGGCGGTGCGTCCCATGCCGGCCCAGAGGGCGGGTGCATGCATGCGCGGTGCCAGCTGTGTAAAGGTGGCGGTAAAGAACGTGACAAAAAAGCCCGAGCTTAGGTAAAAGACGACAAGGCCCAGGTTGGGATCGGCGCCGGCCTCCACGGTCAGGATGGAAATGGTCGAGAGCACGGCGATGCCGAGCATGACGAGTCCCATGTAGCGGCGCTCGGCAAGATCAAAGATAAGACCGGCGGCAAGGCCGCTTGCCGCCAAAAAGAGGCGCGGCCAGGTCTGCACGGCAATGGTGCCGTGGGCGTTGGAGAGCGTGACCACGTTGTCGAGGGTCGAGAACAGGCAGGCAAGAATCATGACGAGCGCGATGCTCCAGCATGCCTGTTTGGCGAGGGCATGAGAGGGCTCAACAAAGGGATTGATGGCGGGGTTGGAGCTCCTGGCAGCCTTTTGGGGAACGACGCTGAGGGCGGAGATGGCGATAGTCGCTGTGCCGAGGATGATGAGCTCTGCGATACCGCCGCAATTGAGCAGGTTGATGGCGAACTGTATCAGGATGCCCGCGGCATAGGCCGCTCCTGCGCCAGTGGCGAGTTTGGGGTCATCCTGGAATGTCAACGAAAAGGTGTGGTGAGCAGCGGCACCCAGCAGACCGAGCCCAAAGAATGCCACGCAGCCCAGAATCTCGAGGGCAAGCGGGGCCGTAGGGAACTGGACCTGGGTCAATCCCAGGATGGCGATGGGAACAGCGGCGTTGACGACTGCCAGTGAGTGGCCTTTGCGCTGTGCGAGCCCGAGCAGCGGCGCGTACCCGATAAAGCCGAGCACACTTGCACCCAGAATAAAGCCCTGCGCGATTACAACGCGTTCGGCACCGGCGAGCAGCCCGACGTTGACGTCGAAGCGAAACTCGGCGGCAAGGAAGGCGAAGGTGAAGAGCACGAGTGCCAGAAGCGCGTTGATTTTAGGCCTGCTCAGGTTCAAGGACGGTCCTTTGGGTGGACGAATGATCGTGTCCTCGATTGTAGCGTCCCTGGGACGAGTGTAGCGATGGCGAAGTCATATTGGATTAAACCGCAGGTAGCAATAGGGGTTCGTATCTACGAACCTAGGCATATGGAATCGCTGGTCGCACCTTGGTGGTACAGGACCACCACAAAGGGGACAGGCACCTTTGTGGTGGTGTAGTCCTTCGACCAAGGAGGCCGTTATGTACGGAAGCCGCTTCGATAAGCAAACTCAGCGTGAGTGCACCTGCTCGCTGGTTCATGGTACCTGGCGTTGTGTGGGTGCCAAAATAGCTTGCGCCGGCGCGTGTGCGCTTATGGTCGGGCAGTTGCTGCTGCCGAGCGTGGCGCTGGCGACGGAATGCGCCGATCCCGCCGCTGGGACGGATGAGGTTGCCGCGGCTCCGGTGACGCCGACGGTTGCGGAGGATACGGCGGCTCCGTCGCCGGTACCGGTGGCTCCGGCTGCGCCGATGACTGACGCGGCTCCGGCGGCACCGTCCACGGCAGAAGCTCAGCAAGATCAGCAGGACGCACCGGCGGCAACGGTAAACGATGCGGGCGCTGCTGACCAAGACGGCTCTCTTGGCGGCGCCGAAAGCTCGTCGGCAAACGACGCTATCATGCCCTGTGGCGTGACCGATGTGACAGGCGGGAGCGGTGTTAAGGTCAACACGACCGTGGTCCGCCACGATACGGACTGCAAGCTTTCGGACAACATCACGCTCGAAAAGGGCCAGCCGTATACCTATGATTTCCCCGATGTTGAGGGCGGCATGCCGGATGAGCCGCTCTGCGAACTTGTCGAAACCAAGTACTACCGGGCCGATGCTGCTTCGGGCACCCTGGCTGAAGTCCAGGACACATCTATGTCCGATGTGACGGCTCACTTTGAGCCTGTTGGCGATCACATGAGGCTGACGCTGACCTTTACGGGTGGCGCGGCAGGCGGCTCGTATCGACTCACGCGCAATGAGGATCTTTATATTGGCGCGGCACTGACGTATACCGGAACTGACTATGAAGGCAGCTCGACTATCCTCAACGAAACCAGGTACGATTATTACCTCCGCTACGCCATCAATAGCGAAATTACGCTCGTTGCGTCAGAAAACGAAGCCCTCGAGTATTTGAACGTCAACGACGTGAAAACCGACTATGCGCCCGGCGAGGCGCCGCGTGCGACCGCGACGATTCCTGCCGCCGATGCCGACAAGTATGAGATCGCCTATGAGTGCTGGGAAGAGATGGATGGCAGTGACCCTGCGGAGCTTACGCCCGTTGCCTTCTGGTATTCCGACCCCGCTAAGTATCCGACGGGCGCGAGGAGGATCGAGCGCTTCGAAGAGGGCAAGTTCTACATGTATTCCGTTGAGCTGAGGCTCAAGGGCGACAATACCGTGGCTGATGACTGCAATATGAACGTCAACGGTCATTGGGTACACCACATTAAGACCGTCAACGGCGTCTTTGCGCCCAATGCTGACAATATGCTGTGTGAGCAACCAATCGACGAATGGCGTGCCATCGACGTTATTGAGATCAACGGCGCCACGACCACCTTCAAGGCGGGCGACAGGCTGGTCTTTACGGCGGGTACTCCGGTGGATTCGAGCTCTGTCCTTCAGTGTGAGTTCTGGACGGGGAGCGACGGCAGCGAGGTGAATTCCATCGAGTTTTGGGACCAGCACATCACCAACCATATTGACGCGTTTAAGTCCGGTGTGACCTATCGTTACGGCCTGTACTTTAAGCCGGCGCGTGGCTTCTACTTTACGCCCAATACCAAGCTGAAGATCAATGGGGTTGAGTGTGGCTATCAGGTGGGCGAGGCAAGTGAGGTTGATCCCGAGAGCGGTTGGATTTACACCCTGTGGCTGAACACCAATCTGACGTTTACGCCTGAGACTACGCCTGCTCCCGATCCACAGCCCACGCCGGATCCCAACCCAACGCCGCAGCCTGAGACTAAGCCCGAGGCCAAACCCGCGACCAAGCCGACCGCGACCAAGACGGTTGAGAAAGCCACGCCGGCCAAGAAGTCCGATACCGCTCTAGTCGCCACAGGCGACACCACCGCGATGACGGCCACCGCCCTAGGCATCGCCGGCGCAACCGTTGCCGCGGCCGGCATCGCCGCAACCAAGCGCCGCAAGCGCTAGGTTTTGGTGGCAGCGCCCGTCCTCGGCTTTATCAAGATCTCAATCTGTAACACCTGGCTGCCCAAAACGGCCCTAGATGTTACAGATTTAGATGAACCGAATGGCCGCTAACCTAACGTCTTGATCTGTAACACGTAGCGGGGAATTTGGTCTCTAACTGTTACAGATTGAGATGAACAGGCGGATGTTCGCACAATATCTTGATCTGTAACAACTACGAGGCTCAACAGGTCCTAACTGTTACAGATCGAGACAAAACGATCGACCAGGCCCCAAACTACCACAAAGGTGCCTGTCCCCATCGTGGTGGTCTGGTGGCCGGTATAGAAAAAGTCCCCGCCGGGCGTGTGCTCGACGGGGACTTTGCCGTTTAGCGGCTAGCGCTGCGGGTGATTACTCGCCCAGCAGGCTCTTGGTGATGGAAGCGGCGGCCTTCTTGCCGGCGCCCATCGCCAGAATGACCGTAGCGGCACCGGTGACGATGTCGCCGCCGGCCCAGATGCGGGGATCGGTGGTCTGGCCGGTCTCCTCGTCGGCAACGATGTAGCCCCACTTGTTGAGCTCCATCTTGCCGCCGATCTTCTTTGCGAAGGGGTTGGCGTTGGTGCCGATAGCCGAGATCGCGACGTCGCAGGGGATCTCCTCGATGGCGCCCTCGATGGGCACCGGGCGACGACGGCCGGACTCGTCAGGCTCGCCGAGCTCCATCTTCTGGACCTTGACGGCGCACACGGAGCCGTCCTCGCCAGCGACAAACTCGAGCGGGGAGACGAGCGGCAGAACCTCGACGCCCTCGGCCTTAGCATGGTGCAGCTCGGCGCGACGGCAGGGCATCTCGTCCTCGGTACGACGGTAGGCGATGATGGCGTGCTCGGCGCCCAGGCGCTTGGCGGTACGGACGGCGTCCATAGCCACGTTGCCGCCACCAAAGACGACGACGTTCTTGCCGTGCTTGGTGGGGGTGTCGTACTCGGGGAACTTGTTGGCCTTCATCAGGTTTACGCGGGTGAGGTACTCGTTCGCGAAGAAGACGTTGGGCAGGTTCTCGCCGGGGACGTTGAGGAACTTGGGCAGGCCAGCGCCGGTGGCCACGTAGATGGCGTCGAAGCCCTGCTCGAACAGCTCCTCGGCCGTGGCCATGTTGCCCACGACGGAGTTGTACTCAAACTTGACGCCCATGCCCTCCAGGCCGTCAATCTCGCGCTTGACGACTGCCTTGGGCAGACGGAACTCGGGGATGCCGTAGACCAGCACGCCGCCGCCGGTGAAGAAGGCCTCGAAGACGGTGACGTCAAAGCCGTTGCGGGCGAGCTCGCCAGCGCAGGTGATGCCGGACGGGCCGGAACCGACGACGGCGACCTTCTTGCCGTTCTTGGGGGCCATCTTGGGCGTGGAGGCGAGCTCGGGGCGGTCACCCAGGAAGCGCTCGAGCTGGCCGATGGCCACGGGCTCGGACTTCTTACCACGGATGCACTTGCCCTCGCACTGGTTCTCCTGCGGGCAGACGCGACCGCAGATGGCGGGAAGCATGGAGTCCTCGCGGATGGTATCGAGGGCGCCGCCGAAGTCCTTCTCGCGGATCTGCTCGATAAAGCGGGGGATGTTGATGTTGACGGGGCAGCCCTCAACACAGAACGGCTTCTTGCAGTTGAGGCAGCGCTCGGCCTCGGCCAGCGCCATCTCCTCGGTGAAGCCCTTGTCGACGGGGCGGAAGTCGCAGGCGCGCTCGGCAGCCGGCTCCTCGTTATCGGGGGTGCGGGGCGACTTCATATCGGCAACGAAACGACCGTTAACTAGTGGCATGCGCAGCTCTTTTCCTCATAGGCCTTGAGGGACTCGCCCTCTTCGGAACGGTAAGCGGCCTGGCGGGCACGAAGGTCATCCCAGTCGACCAGGGTGGCATCGAAGTCGGGGCCGTCGACGCAAGCGAACTTGGTCACGCCGCCTACCTCGACGCGGCAGCAGCCGCACATGCCGGTGCCGTCAACCATGATGGGGTTGAGCGACGCGGTGATGGGGGTGTCGTACTTCTGGGCGGTGAGGGTCGAGAACTTCATCATCGGAACGGGGCCGACGCAGAAGACCTGGCTCACGGCCTTGTCCTGCAGCAGGCGCTCCAGCGGAGCGGTGACAACGCCCTGCTCGCCGTAGGAGCCGTCGTCAGTGGTGATGTGGATGTGATCTTCGTCGAGGAGCTCGCGGAACTGGTCCTCCATGAGCAGGAGGTCCTTGGTGCGGGCGCCCATAATGGCGTGCACCTCGTGACCGGTCTCGACCAGGTGCTTAGCGACCGGGAAGGCAATTGCCAGGCCGACGCCGCCGCCAATGACGGCGCAGGGGCCCTCGGCCATCTCGGTGGGAACGCCCAGCGGGCCCACGACGTCGCGCAGCGACTCGCCGGCCTCGTAGGTGGAAAGCATCTCGGTGGTCTTGCCGATCACCATGAAGATGAACTCGACCCAGCCCTCGTCACCGTTCCAGCCGGCCAGGGTAAACGGGACACGCTCGCCCGTCTCATTGGCGCGAACCATGAGGAACTGTCCAGCGTGCGCATGCTTGGCGATTGCGGGCGCCTCGATGCGGAACTTGAACACCTTCTCCGAGAACTGCGTCTTCTCCAGGATCTTATACATAGAACCCCTCTCTTGTAAGGGCCGCCGAACCGTGCCTCCACGGAAATGGACGGTAGCCCGAATAAAACCGTACGTGCACAGGCGTTGTGCAGACATACGGTGCAAATTATACCCTCATGGACATGTCACTTACGTGTGTCTTCGGCGGTTGGGAGCAGGGTTTATCCACTTCGGCCTACCAAACAGGGGCAGGTATATTTTGGTCAGTTTTATCGGGTAAAACGGCAAAGGGAGCCGGCCTCGGGTTGTGATGAGGCCGGCTCCCTTTGGGGTGCTATGTGCGTATGGCGGCGCGCGGTTTATTACGATGCCGCAAATGGAGCGTTTCCGCAGGTAAAACCTGCCAAAATAAACCTGTCCCTAAATGGTAGGTTTTAGTGCTTGCCGTTGGCGGAGGCGGCGCCGTTGACATGGTCGCGAGCGTAGACCACGCCGTGCACGATCGCCAGGCCGGCGGCGTCGGCCGCGCGGGCGCAGGTGTCCTGGAAATCCTCGGCCTCGCGGGCGCGCAGCTGCTTAAGCACGTAGTCGGCGACGGCCATCTTGCCGGGAGGGTTGCCGATGCCGGTGCGGATGCGGCTGAAGTCGCGGCTGCCCATCTTGTCGATGATGGAGCGCAGGCCGTTGTGGCCGGCATGGCCGCCGCCCACCTTAACACGCACGTCGCCGGCGGGAATATCGAGCTCGTCGTGGATTACGAGCAGCTCCTCGGCCTTGATCTTGTACTCGCGGCAGAGCTTGGAGATGGGACCGCCAGAGGTATTCATGTACGACTGCGGCTTGACCAGCACGATCTGGCGTTTGCCGCCCTCTTCCTCAGGATCGTTGATGTTGATGAGCGCGACCTCGGCGCCGGCCTGGTTTTTCCAGTACGTGACGCCGGCCTGACGGGCCAGCTCGTCGATTGCTTTGAAGCCAGCGTTGTGGCGGGTCTCGGCATACTCATCGCCAGGGTTGCCAAGTCCGGCAACCATGCGAATCTTAAGCGGCTGTGCAGCTGCCATATTTATCCTTCCGTTACACAAAAGTTTAATCAACGACAAAGGCTACCACGCCCGCCGAAGGCGAGACTTCGTTTCAGCGAAATCCCACCAGACAAAAGCACGGCCGCGGCAGAGCGAGCCGCCGAAACAGAAGAAACCCCCGCGCGACCTTTGCGAAGCAAGGGGGAGCGCGGGGGTTTCTTCTGTTTCGGCGGCGATGCGCCGGGCTGCAAGGACGATGCGACTACAGCGCGAAGTCGCCGCCGACGAGCGTGGAGACGGGCTCCTCGTGGTAAACGGCGGAGATGGCCTGAGCGAACTCCTCGGCGACCGAGATGGTCTTGATCTTGCCGCCGACCTCGACGGGGATGGCATCGGTGACGACGCACTCGACGATGGGGGCATCGTTCAGGCGCTCGATAGCCGGGCCCGAGAAGATGCCGTGGGTGGCGCACACGTAGATGTCGCCGGCGCCCATGGCCTTGAGCTCCTTGACGTTGGCGCACAGGGTGCCAGCGGTGTCAATCATGTCGTCGTTGATGATGCAGGTCTTGCCCTTGATGTCACCGATGATGCCCATGACCTCGGCGGCGTTGTGGCGCGGACGACCCTTGTGGGCGATGGCCAGGTCGCAGCCGAGCATGTCGGACAGCTTCTTGGCGGCCTTGGCACGACCCACGTCGGGGGAGACGACAACCAGGTTGTCGGTGTCGAAGTGCATGTCGTTGTAGTACTGGCCAAACAGCGGCAGTGCGGACAGGTGATTAACCGGGATATCGAAGAAGCCCTGGATCTGGCCCTGGTGCAGGTCGAGGGTGATGATGCGGTTGACGCCGGCGCGCTCGAGCAGGTTGGCGACGAGGCGGGCGGTGATGGGCTCGCGCGGGCCGGCCTTGCGGTCCTGGCGGGCATAGCCGTAGTGGGTGATGACGGCGGTGATGGAGCGGGCGGATGCGCGCTTGGCAGCGTCGGTGGCGATGAGCAGCTCCATGAGCATGTCGTTGACGTTGCCGCCGGCCACGGACTGAATCAGGAAGACGTCGGCGCCGCGGACGGTCTCGTCGTAGCGGGCGTAAATCTCACCGTTGGCGAACTGCTTTAGCGTAAGGCCCGAAAGCTCGACCCCAAGGTACTCAGCGATCTTCTGAGCGAGGGGACGGTTGGAGGAACCGGAATACACGCGGATGGACTTGCGCATATTCTCCGACTTCTCGGGATCATTAATCGGCATTACCCTTCTCCTTTATACATCGAATGCCATATAGATGCCTTTTTGCATTGTAACCGTGCGGCGGGGTTATTCGGGTCTTGATAACGTCTTTACCGCCAACGGACACGAACCGACCACTCATCCGGTCACGCAGGTCACGATAGAAAAAGGAGCCGTCCCCATGGAACAGCTCCTTTTGTGCTTGGCGAAACGTTATGCCTCGTCGTCCTCGTGCAGACGGCGGCGATAATCGGCGGCCCAGCCCTCAATATTTACCTGACGGGCGCGGCCCAGACCGAGTGCGTCGGCCGGGACCGGCTCGGTGATGACGGAGCCGGCGGCCACGAGTGCGCCGTCGCCAATCTGGGCGGGCGCGACCATCATGGTGTCGGAACCGATGAAGGCATCCTTGCCGATGACGGTCTTGTGCTTGTGGACGCCGTCGTAGTTGCAGGTGATGGAGCCCGCGCCTACGTTGACGCCGGAGCCCATGGTGGTATCGCCGATGTAGGACAGGTGGGGCACCTTGGAGCCCTCGCCGATCGTGGACTTCTTGATCTCCACGTGCGTGCCGGCCTTGGAGCCGTCGAGCATATGGGTGCCCGGGCGCAGGTAGGCGCGCGGGCCACAGTCGACGCCGTTCTCGATGACGGCCTCGATGGCGATGGTCTCATCGATGATGCAGCCGCTGCCGACGGTGGTGTCGGTGAGGCGGCTGTTGGGGCCGAGCTGGCACTCTTCGCCCACGGTGACGTGACCGATCAGATGCGTCTGCGGCCACACGATGGTGTCTCGGCCGATGACGGCATCGGGGCCGATCCAGGCCTGCGTGGGATCGATGAACGTGACGCCCTCGGCCATCCAGTGCTCGTTGATGCGGTCGCGCGCGATGGCGGTAAGCTGCGCGAGCTGGATGCGGCTGTTGACGCCCAGGCCGTCGCGGTAGTCGTCACAGTGGAAGATGGAGACCGCCTGGCCGTGACCCTTGAGGATTTCGAGCATGTCGGGTAGGTAGTACTCGGACTGTGCGTTGTCGTTGCCGATCTCGTTGATGTGGGCGGCAAGCTGCGCGCCGTCGAAGGCGTAGCAGCCGGCGTTGCACTCCAGCAGCGTGGCGGCCTGCTCGGGCGTGCAGTCCTTCTGCTCGATGATGCGCTCGATCTGACCATCGGCGCCCAGCTTGATGCGGCCGTAGCCGAAGGGGTCGGGCGGGGTCATGGTCATGACGGTGCAGGCGAGCTCGCCGGTGGCGACGGTCTGCGCGAACTTGGCGACGGTGTCGGCGGTGATGAGCGGCAGGTCGCCGTTGAGCACGACGACGGGGCCTTGCGTGATGCCGCAGGCCTCAAGCGCGACCTTTACGGCGTGGCCGGTGCCCAGGCGCTCGGTCTGCTCGACGCACTCGACCTTGGTGGCGCTGTTGGTGTAGGCGCCATCGATGAGGGCGCGCATCTCGTCGGCGTGGCTGCCGATGACGACCACGACGCGGCTGCAGCCGGCCTTGATGGTGGCGTCGACGATCCACTGGACCATGGGCTTACCCAGGATCTTGTGCGAAACCTTGCAGTGGTTCGACTTCATGCGGGTGCCCTCGCCGGCAGCGAGGATAATTGCGGTTGCGTCCATGTGATCTCCTGTTACGTTATAGAGACGTTTGTTTGGAAACGATACACGGCGCAATATGATACCGCAGGCATATGATGAGCGCGTAACGATTGGTTTGCGGCGGTTGAGGCTTGCGCCGCCGGCGTGGCGTTTGCGCCGCTTGCGGGCGGCGCCGGCAGCGCTTCGGCGTCGGTGATTTGGCGGGAGGGCGGGGATGCCTGTGGACAACATACGAGAGGGCTCGGGCGCCGAGCCCGTTGCGGCATTCTCGATGTCGCATCCGGCGGTGCCGGCGCTCTACATGGTGCTGACGTTGGGGCTCACCATGTTCTCGATGCAACCGGTGCTGATCGCGCTGTCGCTTGCGGGCGGGCTGGCGTATGGATTTGCGACGCGCGGTGCTGCACGCACGTTGGGCGCGCTTCGCTGGCAGCTGCCGGTGATTTTGATTATTGCGGTGCTCAATCCGCTGTTTAGCGCCTCGGGCTCGACGGAGATGTTCCGTATTGGCATGCGTGCGGTGTATCTGGAGAGCATGGTATACGGCTTGTGCATGGGTGGGCTGTTTGTGGCGAGCGTGCTGTGGTTTGAGGCCGCGGCGTCGATGCTCGAATACGACAAGGTGCTCGCACTGTTGGGCAACGCCGCGCCGGTGATCGCGCTCATGATCTCGATGTGCATGCGGCTTATCCCGCAGTTTTTGCGCCGCGGCCGCACGGTGCTAGCGGTGCAGGATGCGATTGATGTGCCGGGGCGTGCGCCCACCGATCCCGTGCGATCGCGCCTGCGGGCGTCGAGCGTGCTGATGGGCTGGGGCATGGAAGATTCACTTGAGCGCGCGGATGCCATGCGCTCGCGCGGGTGGGGCGCCGCGACGCGCCGTACGACGTACGCGCGGTATCGACTGAGACGCAGCGACGTTGCCGCGCTGGTCGAGCTCGCGCTGTTTGGTGCCGCCGCGATGGCAGTGGCATGGACCGCGACAACGCAGTATTCGTTTTACCCGCAGCTTTCGGTGCCCGCGCCGTGGCTGGGCTATGCCGTGTACGCTGCCTGGATGGTGCTGCCCTGCGTGTTGCATGCGATCGATGAGAAGAGGTTCGGCTGATGGCTCGGTTGGATAGGGGCCCGGTGTCGGGCGCGGCGTGCGGCCCGGATATGCCGGCGATTGAGGTGCGGAGCCTGAGCTTTGCCTACCCCGGGGCCGATGCTGCGGTGCTCGAGGGGCTCGACTGGTCTGTTCCCCAAGGTGCATTTGCGCTGCTTGTTGGCGGTACCGGATCGGGTAAGTCGACGCTGCTGTCGCTGCTCAAGCCCGAGATCGCTCCGGCGGGCGAGCGCACTGGCGATACGCGCGTGCTGGGCGAGAACGTTGCCGACATGGACGTGCGCGCGTCTGCGGAGCGCGTGGGCTACGTGTTCCAGGATCCCGAGAACCAGATTGTGTGCGAGACCGTGTGGCATGAGATGGCGTTTGGCCTAGAGAATCTGGGTGTGTCGCGCGACGAGATGCGCCGCCGTGTTGCCGAGACCAGCTATTTCTTTGGTCTGGAGGACTGGCTTCATCGCGATACCGATACGCTTTCGGGTGGCCGCAAGCAGCTGCTGTCGCTTGCCGCCGTTCTGGCGCTGCGTCCGCGCGTCCTGTTACTCGACGAGCCCACGTCTCAGCTCGATCCCGTTGCCGAGAAGAATTTTCTGCACGCGCTGTTTCGCGTGAACCGTGAGCTGGGCTGCACGGTTGTTGTGGCTACGCATCAACCGCGACCGATGCTCGAGTATGCGACGTGTGCGTACCGGATTGAGGGCGGTCGCGTGCGCGAGGTGGCGGATATGGCTTCTTTGGGACGCCGAGAATCGCTGTTTTCCGATGACATGTTGGGGTGGGATGCCATCCGATGTGCAAAAAACGGAGTATTCAGCAGGTACGAGGACAATTTGGGCTCTCCGGAACCGCCCGGGGACGTATCGAGCGCGAAAAAAAGTTCGGAATTGGACAAATCGTCCGAATTTGTGGCGCAAATGTCGCTCGAGAACGGCTCGGCAGCCTTCCCGCGCACGGATGGAAGCAGAATACTCCAAAAAATGCACGGCGGGTCGGCTACCACCCTGTCGAAAGGCTGGTTTCGCTACGATCACGCGGGCGGTTGGGTGCTGCGCGGGCTCGATGTGGCGTTTTCAGCCGGCGCGGTTCATGCGGTCGTGGGCGGAAACGGCTGTGGCAAGTCGACGATGCTCTCGGTGCTGGCCAAGACGGCTAAGCTGCAGTGTGGCCGCATGGTGCGTGGGACGGCTTCGGCGGCGCTGCTGCCACAGAATCCCAAGGCATTGCTGGTCGCCGAAACGGTGCGCGACGAGCTGATGGAATGGGCTTCGACCTGCGGATACGACGAGGCCGCAGTACAGGAGCAGACAGCGCGCCTGGGCCTGGCGGGCTTGGAGGCGCGTCACCCGCACGATCTTTCGGGCGGTCAGCGCCAGCTGCTTGCGTTGGCAAAGCTGCTGTTGATTGGTCCGGAGTTGCTGCTGCTTGATGAGCCCACCAAGGGCCTTGATCTGACAAGTCGCTGTATTATCGCCCGAGCCCTGCGCGAGCATGCGCAGGCCGGCGGCACCGTCGTCATTGCCACGCACGACTTAGACTTTGCCGAGCAGGTGTCCGATGACGTCGCCATGATGTTCGACGGCGAGATCGCCTGCATGGAGCCTCCTGCAGATTTCTTTGCCGACAACGTGTTCTACAGGGCGTGATGGGATGACGGATTATCGCGCCTCGCGCCTACTCACAAAAATGGAGATTCCGCTGCTCCTGGCGGTGCCGGCAGTGATGACTGCAGCGTTACTGGTGGGCATTGAGCAGGCGGCGCTTGCCATGCTGGTTGTAGTGGCGCTCGTGCTCGCACTGTTCTTTGCGGGCTACGAGACCTCGCGCCCGGGCCTGCGCCAGATCATGCCCACGCTGGTGCTGGCGGCGCTGGCCGCGGCGGGCCGCATCCTGTTTGGGCCCATTCCCGATTTTAAGCCCGTGAGCGCCATCGCCATTATCGCGGGTGCGACACTTGGCCGTCGCAATGGTTTTATGGTCGGCGCGTTGGCAGCGCTGACCAGTAATTTCTTTTTTGGACAGGGCATGTGGACGCCGTGGCAGATGTATGCCTGGGGTCTGGTGGGCTATATCGGTGGCGCACTGGCGCATGCGGGCGCGTTTGACCGCGCCGATGGAACCGTGCGAATGCCGGCTCTGTTGGCGTATGGCTTTGCCTCGGGCTTGCTGTATGGCGTCGTGATCAACGCGTATGACATCATCGGTTTTGTGCAGCCGCTCACCTGGGCAGGCGCCGTAGCGCGTCTTGCTACGGCGGTGCCGTTCGACATCATGCATAGCCTCGCGACCTGCGTGTTTTTGGCCGCTCTGTACAAGCCCTGGTGTCGCCGCATCAACCGCGTCGTCGTGAAGTACGGGCTGTAGTGGTGGTTGCGCCGGGGCGAGAATCAATACTGCCTTGGTGTCATATCAAAACTATGCCGGTTTACGGGGCTGGATTGACGCAGACCGACCATACCGACATTTTTCGATAATAGACGAGCCGTCTACCTGCGGCTTTGTTATTTCGGAATTGCGTATGGTTGGGGGTTCGCGATTCTGCCCCGTAAACCGGCATAGTTTTGATATGGCCGGCATATATTGCTGTCGCCACTGATCTCAGAGGGCCGAAAGGATCCGTTTCCCCGTCCCTAAGCGGTCGCTGGGGATGCCCGCCACGAAACCAGCCCATCTACTACGTTTAGCTTGATACCCCCGACCATGACCGCGTTTTATGAAAAACCGCAGGCTTTCTACCTGCGGTTTTCTTTTTGCGTTGTTCGCTGTGGTTGAGGGTGGTGGCTTAAACGTAGTAGATGGGCCAGTTTCGTGGCAAGTGGGCCACGTGGATGCCCTCGCGAGGTGAAAATGACCCCTTTTTCCTCCGTCCCCGGGGGATCATGGGGGTTAGAGCTCCAGGGCGAGGGTGACGGGGCAGTGGTCGCTGCCGAAGATGTCGCCGCGGATGCCGGTGCCGCGTACGTTGCCGGCGATTGCGTCGCTTACCAGGAAGTAGTCGATGCGCCAGCCTGCGTTGTTCTTGCGGGCATTAAAGCGGTAGCTCCACCAGCTGTAGACGCCCTCGACGTCGGGGTTTGCCGCGCGCCAGGTGTCGGTAAAACCGGCGTCGAGCAGCTCAGTAAACTTGCCGCGCTCCTCGTCCGAAAAGCCGGCGTTGCCGCGGTTGGACTTGGGGTTCTTAAGGTCGATTTCCTCGTGCGCCACGTTAAAGTCGCCGCAGGTTACGACGGGCTTGCCGGTTTCGCGCTCAAGCGCGTTCAAAAAGCCGCGGTAGGCATCGTCCCAGGCCATGCGCACGTCGATGCGGGCGAGTTCGTTTTGGGCGTTGGGCGTGTAGACGTCCACAAACCAAAACTTGTCGAACTCGAGCGCGCAGACGCGGCCCTCGGTTGCGGCTTGGGCGACGAGCTCGGCAGCCTCACCCTCGCCGGCGTAGGGCAGCAGTGCATCGGCGCGCAGTACGCGCAGCGGTTCCTGGCGGCTAAAAACCGCGGTGCCCGAGTAGCCCTTGCGCTCGGCGTAGCTCCAGGTTTGGTGATAGCCGGCCAGGTCGATATCGACCTGGCCTTCTTGCAGCTTGGTCTCCTGCAGCGCCAGGATATCGACGTCGAGTTCTTGCGCGATCTGAATAAAGCTCGGGTCCTTTTTGAGCACGGCGCGCAGGCCGTTGACGTTCCACGAGGCGAAAGTGTAAGTCTGGGGCATGGTGTCCTTTCGACGGGGTTGGCAGGCTTAAGATTAACGCAACAGAGGCGGGGCGGGCCCCGCGGGCGACGGCGCAATTGCAGTCGCCCCGACCAACATGGACGGAGGACAAACATGACGCAAGCGATAACAGATCCCAAACAGGCCTCCGCTGCGCTGGCGGAGCTGTTCGAAACCCATAGCCACGTGGTCTTCTTTGGCGGCGCGGGCGTTTCCACGGCGAGTGGCATCCCCGATTTCCGCAGCGTGGACGGTCTGTATCACCAGCGGTTTTCCTATCCGCCCGAGACTATGCTCTCGCACAGCTTCTACGAGGCGCATCCGGCGGAGTTTTTCGACTTCTACCGGACCAAGATGATCGCGCTTGGCGCCAAGCCCAACCGCTGCCACACCAAGCTGGCCGAGCTGGAGCGCGCCGGCAAGCTAAATGCCGTGGTGACGCAAAATATCGACGGTCTGCATCAGATGGCCGGCTCACAGCGCGTGTTCGAGCTGCACGGATCGGTCCATCGCAACATTTGCCAGTCGTGCGGCGCGGTCTATAGCGCCGAGTGGATTTGCTCGCGCGAGCACGAGGACGCCGCGGGCGTACCCGTGTGTCCTGCGTGCGGTGGGCGCATCAAGCCCGATGTGGTGCTCTACGAGGAGCCGCTCGACGAGCACGTGCTGACCGGCGCCGTTGCCGCCATTGCCGCGGCCGATGCCCTCATTGTGGGCGGGACCTCGCTCGTGGTGTATCCGGCGGCGGGCCTTACGCGTTACTTTACCGGCGATACGCTGGCTATTTGCAATCTTGCTCCCACCGATCAGGATGCAAATGCCGACCTGCTGATTTCTTGCGACATCGCGGCCGCGTTTGCGTTCTAGCCCGTGTGCGCGGATACAATAGAAAGACTGATTGCAAAGCGACCCCGCCGCCTGCGCCCGAGCGCGGCGGCGCGGGCATTTGAGGAGGATGTTCATGGCGAACGATAGCAAGACATGGCGGTGCGGAAAGTACGAGCTCAGCTTTGACCGTCCGCGCATCATGGGCGTCCTCAACGTGACGCCCGATTCGTTTAGCGACGGCGGTGAGCACTTTGACCAAGATGCCGCTATCGAGTACGGCCTGGCGATGCTCGATGCCGGCGCCGACATCATCGACGTGGGCGGCGAGTCCACGCGCCCCGGCTTTACCCCGGTCAACCCCGACGAGGAGGCGCGTCGCGTGCTGCCCGTCGTGCGCGCGCTTGCCAAAGAGGGCGCCATCGTCTCGATCGATACGCGTCATGTGGCGGTTGCCAAGGCGGCTGTGCGCTGCGGTGCTTCGATTGTCAACGACGTGACGGGCTTCACCGATCCCAAGATGGTTGAGTTCGTTAAGACGAGTACCTGCGGCGTCATCGTAATGCACGCCGGCGAGGTCGCCGCACCCGCCCGCACGCACGCGACGGTGCAGCTCGATACCTCGGCTGCGGCGTTTGTTGCCGAGAAGGCACGCGAAGCGGCTGCCGAGGCCGCGCGCGAGGCCGAGAAGCCGGCCCGTCGCCGTCGCGGCAAGTTGCTGGGCGAGCCCAAGGTTGAGGCCAAGCTTCCGGGCGGTGTGGTACAGCCCTCGCTGCCGTTTGGCGAACCGGAGCCCGCGCCCGAGTCCGAGCCAGAGACGCCGGCTGCCGAGCAGACCGCTCCTGCCGCCGAGACTGCAGAGCCCGAGACCGTGCCCGCAGCTACCGAAGCCGCACCAGAGCCCAGCGACCACCTGGCCGCCATGATGCGCCGCAGCGCCCGCCGCGAGGAAGCCTACGTGCCCACCTCGCAGCTCCGCCGCTTTACCCTGCCCGATTCTGCGCCCATCATGCGCCGCGTCATGGGCTTTCTGTCCGACCAGGCCCGCACGCTCATCCATGCCGGCGTGTCGCGCGACCGTATCTGCATCGATCCCGGCCCGGGCTTTGGCAAGACGGCCAACGAAGACATCGTCATCCAGCGCGAGACCGCTAAGATGGCGTCGCTGGGCTATCCGCTCATGTGCGCCGTGTCGCGCAAGCGCTTTGTGGGCGCCGTCTCGGGCGTGACCGAGGCCGCCGAGCGTGATGCCGCCACGTTTGGCGTGTGCCTGGGCGCCATCCAGGCCGGCGCCAACATCGTGCGCGTGCACGACGTCGCGGGCTTTGCGCAGTTCCTGAACGGTTACTGGGCGGTCGCCAAGCCGCAGCCGCGCCGCGCGTTTGTGGCCGTGGGCTCCAACCTGGGGCATCGCTGCGACAACATCCGCGCTGCGCGCGACATGATTGCCGAGATTCCGCTGACCTGCGTGTCCAACTGCTCGCGCATCTACGAGAGTGAGCCGGCCTACGAGACGCGCCAGGATGCGTTTGCCAACGCCGTCATCGAGATCAAGACCGAGCTGGCGCCGCTGGTGCTGCTCGACGAGCTCATGAAGATCGAGGCCGAGCTGGGACGCGACCGCTCCAAGAAGGCCAAGGCCAACGGCCCGCGCACCATCGATCTGGACCTGCTGTGGATGGACGGCGAGACCCACGGCGGCAAGAAGCTGCGCCTGCCGCATCCGCTCATTGGCGAGCGCGACTTTGTGCTGGTGCCGCTCGAAGACCTGATGCACGACCCGGCGCGGTTCTTCCGCTACAACGGCGTCGAGGTCAAGGAGCCCGAGGACCGCGTGGGCCATATCGTGGGCGAATTGGGGCGTATGTAGATGATCGAGATGAATGCTGTTGCCGCCGGTACCGAGCTCGACGCGGCGCGTGACGCGGGCCGCGAGGGCATGTCCGCGGGCTGGTGCACGTGGAGCGCGGGCGATGCATCGCTGACGTTTTCGCTGGTCGTGCGCCCCGATGTGAACATGCACGTCTTCCACGGCCTGCCGTTTGTGGCCGCAATGGGCATGATGGACGCGCTCGCGGGCACAGCCGCAACGCCGGGTCTGGGGCTTGCTGGCAAGGTGGGTATCCAGTGGCCGAGTGACATCGTGTGCGGCGCGCCTGCGTTTGAGACGTCGCTCGCGCGCGTCGCCGTCAACGGTGGCGCCGGTGCCGCGGGCATGTTCGGTGCCGTGACGGTGGATATTGAGCGTTCGGCGCTGAGCGAGCTTGGCGTGGATGTGGCCGATGAGGCGCTGGTCGAGGCATTGGCCACCGCCGTGTTGACCCGCGTTGACGCCTGGGCGGTTGTTGCCAACACGCCACAGGGTGCTGCCGGCCCGCTGGCCCCGGTGCTGGGCGAGTACTTCGACATGGTGCCGCTGCTCGGTCGCCAAGTTGCGGCGGTGTCGCCCAACGGCTTGCCACTTGCGGTCGGTGTGTTTGCGGGCCTGGACATCTGGGGCCGCGCGACCATCAAGACCGATGCCGGCGAGCAAGAGTTTCCGCCCGAGGCCGTACGCATCCGCGGTCTGTAGCGCGAGGCGCCCGCACCCAAAGACAACGATGACAACGAAGCCCTTCTCGGCCTGCACCGGGGAGGGCTTTCGCGTGGCTGCAGGGTGGCATCTCGGTCCTATTCCTCAAAACTGAAAATTTTTCGTTTTTGAGGAATAGGAAAACATGCGCGATATCGCTGTGCTGGGCGTATTCGAGGAGTCTCTATTCCTCAAAATTGAAAATTATTCAGTTTTGAGGAATAGGCTTGGCGAACGTTTGCGGGGACTGTGGCATCGGGCGTGCTCGACTTAGGTCCCCGTCCTACCCCAGCTTCTGCATGCGGCGGTAGATTTCGCAGATGCCTTTGATGGTGAGTTGGCCGTCGACCACGTCGAAGGCGTCGGTCGAATCGGCGACGATGCTGGCGAGGCCGCCCGTGGCGATAACGGTGGCGTCCTCGCGCCCCAGCTCGCGCTTCATGCGCGCGACCAGGCCCTCGGCCATGGCGGCGGCGCCCGTTACGGCGCCGACCTTGATGCACTCCTCGGTATCACGGCCGATGGCGTGCTCGGGCGCCTCGAGCGGAACGCTGGCGAGCTTGGCGGCTCGGGCGGCGAGTGCGTCCATCGAAATGCGGATGCCCGGCGCAATCGCTCCACCAATGTAATAGCCGTCCTCGTCGATGACGTCGATATTGGTTGCGGTGCCAAAGTCCACCACGATCGCCGGAGCGCCGTAGAAGGTCTCGGCAGCGACGGCGTTGGCGATGCGGTCGGCACCAACGGCCTGGGGGCGCGCCGCCCGCAGCTTGGTCACCGCGGCCGTCTGCGGCCCAATAACGATGGCATCTGCCGCGATGCGGTTGGCCACGGCGTGCCACTCGCGCGAGAGCTGCGGCACCACGCCGGCAAAGGCGATCGCGTCGACCGCGTCGAGCGAGAGATCGTACATCTTAAAGAAACCCATCAGGCGCACGTGGATCTCGTCGGCGGTATAGGAGCGGTCGGTGGGCATGCGCCACGACTGCACCAGCTCGTCTCCGTCAAACAGGCCCATGGCCGTCTGCGTGTTTCCCATATCGATAGCGAGCAGCATGTCTACTCCAGGTGTCGGCGTAAAAGGACGCGCACCATTGTATACGCGCCGCCGACGGCGCTCGGCTGCGATTCGTTTGTGGTGATATGGAATGAGGGGTTTAAATATGAAGGAATTATGCTCTACGAGATTTTCCTTGCCGTTTACCGAACTCCCACGTAATATTCTTTCTTGCGCACATGAGGCGCCCAGACATTGCGGGGTGGAGCAGTCTGGTAGCTCGCCGGGCTCATAACCCGGAGGTCGTAGGTTCAAATCCTGCCCCCGCGACCAAGAACTTGCAGCTCGTCGGCCTAGCCGGCGAGCTTTTTTGTTATTCCGGGACTGTTTTCTCAGCCCAATTCCCAACCCCTCAAACAAAATCTCAATCTGTAACATCTAGACCCGATTTGGGCGGCTAGGTGTTACAGGTTGAGATGTTTCGGCAGGACGGTCTCCGTTTGTCTAGATCTGTAACAGGTAGGGGTCAAAAGTGGGCCTAGCTGTTACAGATCTAGATTGTTGAGGATGGGTTGAGAGGAATGTCTCGATCTGTAACAGTAAGACCCGGTTTTGCTGAGCAACTGTTACAGATCGAGACAAACCGACGGGCCGCCCCGCCCCATCCACCTGCTGCTACCTGTTATCCGCCGATTTCCGTTGCGCTGTTGTATTCCCATGCCATATCCTCTAGACAACTACGCGGCATCATCGCCGCCGCGCCTACAAGAGAGGAATGTCCATGACCGCACCTGCATCCAAGCTGCTCCAGCCCATTACGGTTGGCCCCCTTGAGCTCAAGAACCGCATTATGTTCCCGCCGCTGACCACCGGCTACGAGGAGCGCGACGGCTCCATTGGCGAGCGCAGCCTGGCTTTTTACGAGCGCTTGGCCCGTGGCGGCGTGAGCTACATCGTCATCGGCGACGTTGCTCCCGTCATGACCGCAAGCCCCACGCCCAAGCTGGCGACCGACGCCCAGATCCCCACGTTTAAGGCCCTGGCCGACGTCGTCCACAAGCACGGCGCCAAGGTCGCGCTGCAGCTGTTCCACCCCGAGTACGATGTGCCCGGTGTCGGCCGCATGGTCATGGGATCCATGGCCGCCGCCAAGGCCGCGCAGGAGGCCAAGGCCGCCGGCGACGAGGAGACCTTTGCCGCCAAGATGGCCGAGTCCAACGAGATCCGCAACCAGGCATACGCCAAGCTGCACCACGACATGCAGCACTTTGTGAACGAGGCCAGCGTGGAGCAGCTCACCCAGATTAAGGAGGCCATCGCTGCCTCGGCCGCTCGCGCGCAGCAGGCCGGGATCGATGCCATCGAGGTCCACGGCGACCGTCTGGTGGGTTCGCTGTGCTCGGCCATCCTCAACCATCGCACCGACGAGTACGGCGGCTCGTTCGAGAACCGCGTTCGCTACGCGCTGGAGGTCGTCGCCGCCATTAAGGAGGCCGCGCCGCAGCTGATGGTGGAGTACAAGCTCCCCGTGATCATGGAGAACCCCGACGGCACGCCGCGCGGCAAGGGCGGCCTGCAGCCCGACGAGGCCTGTGAGTTTGCCAAGCTGCTCGAGGGCGCGGGCATCGACATGATCCAGGTCGCGCAGGCCAACCACACCGGCAACATGGGCGACACCATTCCGCCCATGGGCGCCATGCCCTACAACTGGACGCTGCCCGTGGCCGAGCGCGTCAAGGCCCTGGTCTCCGTGCCGGTGGCAACCGTCGGTCGTGTTGTCTCGGTCGAGGCCGGCGAGAAGATTCTGGAAGACGGCGCGGCCGACATCATCGCCTACGGCCGCTCGCTCATGTGCGACCCCGACATTGCGCTGAAGGCCGCCACGGGCGAGCCCATCCGCGAGTGCCTCAACTGCAACAAGGGCTGCGTCGACGCGATTCAAAACCGCAAGTACATCTCGTGCGTGCTCAATGCCGAGAACGGTGACGAGGCGACCATCGCCATTAAGCCGGGCGAGGGCGACAAGAAGATCGCCGTGGTGGGCGGCGGTATTGCCGGCCTGGAGGCCGCTCGCGTGGCGGCCAAGCGCGGCTACGATGTGACCGTCTACGAGGCGAGCGATCATCTGGGCGGCCAGATTGTGCTGGCGGCTGCGCCTCCGCGCAAGGACGAGATCATGCGCTCGGTTGAGTACTACGAGAAGATTCTGCCCGGCCTGGGAGTGAAGGTTGAGCTCAACCATGCCGCTACCGCTGAGGACCTCAACGCCGCCGACGCCGCGATTGTGGCCGTGGGCGCGCACGACGTGGTCATCCCCGTTCCGGGTGCCGACTCGGAGAAGGTCGTCTCGAGCTGGGACGTGCTGGCCGGCAAGGTGGAGCTCAGCGGCCGCGTCGCCGTCATTGGCGGTGGCCTGGTGGGCACCGAGACTGCCGAGTATCTGCTGCAGCACGGCTGCGAGGTGGCGATCGTGGAGATGCTCGACAAGATTGCCGCGGGCGAGTCCGAGACCATTCTGCCGCTGATTATGAGCGACTTTGCCGAGCACAACGTGGAGCAGCACGTGAAGACCCGCCTGACCGCCATTACCGACGAGGGCGTGGAGGCTGTTCGCACCACCGAGGACGGCGCCGAGGAGCCGGTGAAGATCGCCTGCGATTACGTGGTGATGGCCGTGGGCTCCAAGGCCAACGCGTTTGACCTGGATGGCGTGACGGTGCCCGTGACCTGCGTGGGCGACTGCTCGGGTGAGCGCACCGCCGACATCGCGAGCGCCATTCGCACGGCGTATCACGCGGCCAACGAGCTGTAGTTGAACATCGCGGCCAGGCGGGGCGGTAGCACGGATCCGTCTCGCCCGGCTGTGTCCCGTCGGGTGTCAACCGGTGCGGGGTCTGCAAGCGCAGCAGGTCCCGCCCTTTTTGTTTTGCTCCGGTGGATGGCAATGCGCGGTAATCATGAGGAGTGAGGACGTCTACTGTCTTGCAGATCACTCAAAATTATTGGGGGAGGGGTTAATAACTATATCCTCTATACCAAAGGACATAAAGAGATGCCAATTTTGTTGACAAGCGAATGACGATTAGCTGCGAGTCAGCTACCAGCGTAAATAATCGATAAAGAAATGTCGTAATTTGGTGCCAAATGCCCAGATAACGCCGCGTCTATTTTAATTAACTGCTTTGAGCAAACAGCAAAATGCTACTATCTAACTTGCACGTAAGAAAGCAGATTAACGGTTAAGGCTAAGAAGTGGCAGGTATGTCGGAAGCAACTAGGACTCGCACGCATGCGCCTGAGGTTAGGCAGCGCGCCGTCGAGATCCTCCAAGAGGGGGTCGGTCATCGCGCCCTCGCCGCGGAGCTCGGCATTCCCCAGGCCACGGCTCGTCAGTGGGCCCGCGCGTATGCCGTGGGCGGTGCCGACGCCGTACTCAACGCGGGCACTCGCCACCACACATATTCGTACGAGGTTAAACTCGCCGTGGTTAAGGACCGCTTGGAAAACGGCCTTACGGTTCGCGAGGCTATGATCAAGCACAAGATTCCCAGCGAGTCTTCGGTCAAGGCTTGGTGCCGCCTGTACCGTGACGGCGGTGAGTCTGCGCTGGTCGATAAGCCGCGGGGTCGCAAGCCGCGCGTTAAAAAGGCGGAATAGCGAACGGGATGGTGCGCCCACAGGGGCGCATTTTTCTTGCCGCGCCAACTTTTTGAACCGGCGCGAGCTTATCAGGACATCCTCCAAAATGGCCAATAAATCGCGCGCAGTGGCCCGCGCGCCTGTCGCTGCGATAGGGGAGCGTCGCCTCTCTGCTCCAAAGCGGACGCGCCCTTGCCCCGTACGCCTAAAACTCCCCAGTTGACCGAAAACCTGCCGCCGCTGCTCCTCAATTGAGCTATAACGTTAAGCAATTGCAGCGTTTTTGCATGGGGGAGTGATGGTATGACGCTACTGTATTTCCTTACCCTGTTTCCGCTGGTACCGGCGCTGGGCATGCTGCTCGCGCGCGGTGACCGCGCCCGCGATGCGGTGGGGCTCATAGGTTCCGGCATTATTATGGCGGTGACAGTTGTAGTCGCCGTCATGTTTTTTGGCACGGGTCCGCAGAGCTTTGAGGTTGCCCCCGGCGCCTCGCATGTGCTCTCGATCATCAGCTCCGCCATCGACGTCATCCTGTGCGCCGTTATCCTGTACAACGCGTACAAATATAGGAATGCGCTCACCACGGTGCTCGGCATAGTCCAGCTGGTGGGCTCGCTCGCCTTTGCAGCCATGACGCTGCCCGCGGCCGAAGCCGTTACGGCAACGCCGCTCTACCTGGACTACATGAGCGTGATCATGGTCCTTGCCGCCGGCATCGTCGGCAGCCTCATCTGCGTGTATGCCCTGGGCTACATGAAGGACTTCCAAGCGCACGACAATCACGAGGCCGCGCTGCGCGGGCAGACCGCGCCCGACCGTCGCCCGCAGTTCCTGGCACTTATGTTCCTGTTCCTCTCGGCCATGTTCGTCATCGTGACGAGCGACAACCTTGAGTGGCTGTTCTGCGGCTGGGAAATCACCACCGTGTGCTCGTTCCTTATGATTGGCTACACGCGCACGCCCGAGGCCATCAAGAACGCCTTCACCCAGATCATCCTCAACATGCTGGGCGGCATCGCGTTTTTGGCCGGACTCATGTTCCTGCACGTTAACGGCATGCCGCTGACCATCTCGGGCATGATCGAGCTTTCCGGCGCTGACACCACGCAATCCGCGCTGCTGGTGATGCCGGTCATCCTGTTGTCGCTCGCCGCACTCACCAAGGCCGCACAGATGCCGTTCCACACGTGGCTGTTGGGTGCCATGGTTGCCCCCACGCCCACGAGCGCCCTGCTGCACTCGTCAACCATGGTCAAAGCCGGCGTGTTCCTGATGGTCAAGCTGAGCCCGCTCTATGCCATCTATCCTGTGACCGGCTTTATGGTCACGAGTGTGGGTGCCATCACGTTTTTGCTCGCTGCCCTCATGGCCATCTCGCAGAGCAACGCCAAGCGCGTGCTCGCATACTCCACCATTTCCAACTTGGGCCTCATCAGTGCCTGCTTGGGTGTCGGCGCGCCCGAGGCCGTATGGGCGGCCATCTTCCTGATCCTGTTCCACACGGTGGCAAAGTCGCTGCTGTTCCTGTGCGTGGGCACCGCCGAGCACCATATCGGCAGCCGCAATATCGAGGACATGGACGGTATGTTCAGCCGCATGCCGCACCTGACGCGTCTGATGATGCTGGGCATCATGGGCATGTTTGTGGCGCCGTTTGGCATGCTCGTGTCCAAGTGGGGCGCCCTGGTGGCGTTTGCGCAGACCGGCAACGTGCTCATGATCATGGTGCTGGCCTTTGGCTCGGCTGCGACGTTCTTCTTCTGGGGCAAGTGGCTTGCCAAGCTTTCGGGCGTCGACCCCACGGCTCAAAACGTTGAGGTCAATGTCCATAAGACCGAATGGATGGCCCTCAACACCATCGCCGCGCTGCTGATTCTGTGCTGCGTGGCGTTCCCGGTTATCTCGAGCGGTCTGGTGTCACCTTACTTGGCCATGGTGTTTGGCCGCGTGCCGTACGTTATCGGCAAGGACGCTATGTATCTGATGGTGGTCATCGTGGCGTTTATCGCCGTAGTGCTGCTGACGTCGTTCCGCGTGAGCAACAAACCGCACGTAAACGTATATCTTTCGGGTGTGGGAACCGACAATTACCGCCATTTCCGCGGCTCGATGGGACGCGAGGTAAAGGCCGAAAAGCGCAATTGGTACTCGGAGGACGCCCTTGGTGAGAAGCGTATTGGCCCCGCGGGTAGCGTCGTGTGCTGCAGCATTATCTTGTTTGCGCTGCTGTGTTGCGCGTGGATTGGACCCGAGCGGCTTGCCATGAGCGCGCCCTCGGTGCTGCGCGGCAAGTATTTTGAAGGTTCGGGCGTCGTGGGCATCTTTATTGGTACCGTGGCGTTTGCCTTGATTGCGCCGCTTGTGGGCGGCCTGATCGACGGCGTTGACCGCAAGCTGTCCGCCCGCATGCAGGGCCGCGTGGGACCGCGTCTGCTGCAACCGTTCTACGATGTGGCCAAGCTGCTGCGCAAGGCCCCTGCCAGCGTAAACACCATGGACGATACCTACATGGCGTGCGCGCTCATCTTTACCGTGGTGGGCGGCGGCATCTTTGTGTCGGGTTCCAACACGCTGCTGTGCGCCTTTATGGTGACGCTCGCCGCGATCTTTGTGGTGTTGGCGTCCGCCTCGACGCAAAGCCCGTTTGCTCAGGTCGGCGCCGATCGTGAGTTGCTGCAGGTTATGAGCTATGAGCCCGCCGTTCTGCTGATGAGCGTGGGCCTGTACCTTGCCACCGACAGCTTCGATTCCATTGCCGTGACGGGGCAGTCGGCCCCCATCATCGTGTACAGCGCGCCTATTTTCCTCGCGCTGCTCGCGGTGCTTACCATCAAGCTGCGCAAGTCGCCGTTTGACCTTTCGTACTCGCATCACGCGCATCAGGAGATCGTCCAGGGCGTCGCCACCGAGATGAGCGGCGGCACGCTGGCCAAGATGACCCTTATGCACTGGTGCGAGACCGTGCTGTTTTTGATGTGGGTGGGCATGTTCTTTGTTTGGGACAACCCGGTGAGCTGGGTCGTAGCCCTGGTCGTGATGGCCGCGACGTATTTTGTCGAGGTGCTGATCGACAACACCTTCGCACGCAGCACCTGGCGCAGCTGCTTTAAGCTCGGATGGGGCGTGGCGCTGGTGTTTGGCCTGCTCAACCTTATGCCCATCCTCGTCGACGTGTTTATTTAGGAGGCGGCATCCATGGATCATAAAATGTCGCGCTCGCCGTGGGTTATTCATTACGACGGCTCGAGCTGCAACGGATGCGATATTGAGGTGTTGGCCTCGCTCACGCCGCTGTTCGATGCGGAGCGCTTTGGCGTGGTCAATACCGGCAACCCCAAGCATGCGGATATCTTTTTGGTGACGGGGTCGGTCAATGCCCAGAACCTGCCCGTCGTGCGCCAGATCTACAACCAGATGCTCGAGCCCAAGTGCGTGGTGGCGTGCGGCATCTGCGCGTGCTCGGGCGGCGTGTTCCGCGATGCGTATAACGTGATCGGCGGCGTGGACCGCGCGATTCCCGTGGACGTGTACGCGCCCGGGTGCGCCATTCGTCCCGAGACCGTGATCGATGCCATCGTGGAGGCGTGCGGCATCCTGGACCAGAAGGAGGCCGTGATGCGCGCCGGCGGCGATCCGCTCACCGTGGGCGGCACTGCTACCTGGGACGGTGGCGTTGAGCTGGGCGAGGACGGGTTTGTGGCTGCGGGGGCCGGTGACACGGCCGCCGCCGGTGACGCGCGTGCCGGGAAGTCCGCAGCGCCCGCCGCTGGCGACGTGCCTGCTGAGACGCCCGCCGCTGCAAAGGAGGCCGAGTAATGCAAAAGGCTATCTATATCACCGTCAGGATCGACGAGCTGTTGCCGCATGTCCAGGCGCTCAAGGGTGCCGGCGCGCGCTTTGTGCAGATGCATGCCGAGCGCTGTGTGGACGACGGATCGTATCGCCTGGTCTATACGTTTATCAACGTCCGCGCTGCGCAAGAGCAGATCGCGCGGGACGGAAACTATGCGATCGAGAACCTGGTGGTTGAGGGCATCGACCAGTGCCAGGAGATTCCGTCCATCAGCTCGTATTATCCGGCGGTATTTCCGTTTGAAAATGAGGCCCACGACCTATTTGGTCTTGCCATCACCGATATGCAGATTGACTTTAAGGGCTTTTTCTACCAGGTCTCGACCGCCGAGCCCATGAGTGTGATCACGCCCGAGGTGAAAGCCGCCCGCGAGAAAGCCATGAAGGTTCGTGCCGCCGCCGAGGCCAAGGCGCGCAAAGCCGCTGCCGAGAAGGCCGCTGCTGCCGCGGCCGCTGCGGAGGAGGGTGCCGCGGGCGCTGGCGATGCCGCGGGTGCTACTGTCGCTCAGCCCGCTGCGGCTGCCGGCTCCGATGCTCAGCACGATGAAGCTGCCGCCAAGGCCGCGCTCAAAGCCGCCGAGCTGGAAGCAAAGCTCGCCGCCATGGATCCCGAGAAAGCGGCCAAGGTCCGCGCGGCGCTTGCCGCCAAGGCCGCCCGCGACAAGCAGAAAAAGGAGGCGTAAGGTCCATGGCACGTCGCTCCGTTATTCCGTTTGGCCCGCAGCACCCGGTGCTGCCCGAGCCGCTTCATCTGGACCTGGTGATCGAGGACGACCGCGTCATCGAGGCAATTCCGCAGATCGGCTTTGTGCACCGCGGACTCGAGAAGCTCACCGAAAAGCGCGACATGCACCAGTTTGGCTACATCGCCGAGCGCATCTGCGGCATCTGCGCCGTGGGTCACAGCTGCGGCTATGCCAGCGCCTGCGAGCGCATGCTTGACATCGAGGTGCCCGGCCGTGTGCAGTATATCCGCACCATTTTGCACGAGCTTTCGCGCATTCACTCGCATCTGCTGTGGTTGGGCCTGCTCGCCGATGCCTTTGGCTTCGAGGCGCTGTTCTATCGTTCGTGGACCCTGCGCGAGCAGATTCTCAAGATTTTTGAGAGTACCTGCGGCGGCCGCGTGATCCTTTCGATTAACGAGATCGGCGGCCTTAAGCACGATATCGAGGACTCCGAGCTGGCCGGCATTGTCCAGACGCTTGACGCCATGCGCCCCGACTACGAGGCCTTGGTGCATACGTTTTTGGACGACAATAGCTGCGGCGAGCGCCTGCATGGCGTGGGCGTGATCAGCAAGAAGGACGCGCTGGAGCTTTCGATGGTCGGCCCGTTTGGGCGCGCCTCGGGCGTGGATTACGACGTGCGCATGTTCGGTGACGGCGCCTATGCGGATCTGGCTGCGTTTGAGCCGATTGTTGCCACCGATGGCGATTGCTATGCCCGCTGCCAGGTGCGTTGTGCCGAGGTCACGCAGGCCATGGACATCATCAAGGAGCTTGTCGGCAAGATTCCGCACGACGGCATCGGCGGACGCACCAAGCTCACGCCGGCCGACGGCGCGCGTGGCGAGGTTGTGATTGAGCAACCGCGTGGCGAGGCGTATTACTATGTACGCGGCAACGGCACCAAGAACCTGGACCGTTTTCGCGTGCGCACGCCGACGTCGCAAAACCTGGCAGGTCTGACGCATGCGCTGCAGGGCGTGCTCCTTGCTAGCGTGCCCATGATCATCCTGACCATCGACCCCTGCATTAGCTGCACGGAAAGGTAGGCGCGGCATGAGTTTACTGACATTTGCCAAGACGGCCTTGGGTTCTATGGTCAAGCGGCCGGTCACGGTGTGCTATCCGCAGGAGAAGCTGACGGCGCCCGAGCGCTTGCGCGGGCATATCGTCAATGACATGGACGTGTGCATCTGCTGCGGCATGTGCGCACGGCGTTGCCCGGCGGGCGCGCTCGCGGTCGATCGCAAGGGCGGAACGTGGTCGATCGACCCGTACGCCTGCGTGGTGTGCGGCGAGTGCGTCGAGAGCTGCCCCAAGCACTGCCTGACTATGGACACCGCCCGCACTCCAGTTGCGGCGAACAAGACTCCCACGGTAGAAACCAAGCCGGAGTAGCGCTGGAATAGAGCTGGAATAGGGGCCGGTGGGGCAAAAATGCCCCACCGGCCCCGCGCTTAAACGCGCGGTTGGGCCGCTGCGAACAAAACTATGCCGGATTACGGGGCTGGATTGCGAATCCCCAACCATATCGAAAACCACGAAAATAAAACCGCAGGTAAACAGCCCGCTTTTTTCAAAAATAGGGGGTATGGATGAGGGCTCCGACTTTTGCCCCGTAATCCGGCATAGTTTTGAAATGCCACCATATCAGTAACAGCGCTTGATCTCCCACGGACGGAGGAAAACGGATCATTTTGGCCTTGCGAGGGCTGCCGCGCGACCCGTCTGCCACGAAATGGGCCCATCTACTACGTTTAAGCCGCTACCCTCAACCATGGCGAACAACGCAAAAATAAAACCGCAGGTAAAACGCCTGCTGTGTTTCATGAAACGCGGCTATGGTCGGGGGTACCGGGTTAAACGTAGTAAATGGTCCGGTTTCGTGGTGGAGGCTATCTCCTAATCCTCTCCTGATGGAAGAAAACGGGCAATTTTAGCCCGCTCATCTTGAGTCGCACCCGTTTTCCTGCGAAAACTCTCGTGTCTCAACTTTGGTGAGACATTTGTCTCACGTTCAAAATCGAATCTGGAACGTGTGTCACCTGCCCAAATTGTGTCTCATTCCGTAACTTTAGGCTGATGCAAGGTTTGAGCCTGCGAGAAGGGAGACGCGATGAGTAAGTACACGAGGGGCCTCCTGTCGGTGATACTGGCCGTTGTGCTGGTACTGCCGGCCGCAGCATTTGCCATGCTGCCCGAGGCTAACGCCGGGTCCAGCACCGGAATGGACGGACCGGCAGCGACAAAGACAGTCGATCCTGACACCACCAGCCGTTGGCAATACTGGGCGTCGGGCGGCGAGCAGGACCAGACGACACGTTATGTGGGCCGGATCTGGACGGACAAGACGGTCGAGCCCGCAGAGGACGAAAAGTCTGACTTTGTGACGACGCTTTCCACGATCTCTTCGACCTCTGATACAACGTCGCTGGTCACTAAACCGCTCGATATCGTTCTCGTGCTCGATGCCTCCGGTTCGATGAGTGACGATATGGGCGAAAGGTCCACTACGCGCATCAATGCACTCAAGTCCGCCGCGAACAGTTTTATCGATACCATTGCCGAGCAAAACAAGAGCATCAATGATAAGAACAAATGGCATCAGGTTGCCATCGTTAAGTTCGCGGGCAATAAGAGAAATAATACAATCGGCAACGATACGTATCGCGATCGTCAGGGATACACGCACAACTATTCGCAGGTTATGAAGGGCTTGACGCCGTGTGTCGATAGCACTGCGACGGAACTTAAGAATACGGTCGGCTTCATCGAACCTGCCGGCGCTACGCAGGCTGATTACGGCCTTGAGCTTGCTCGCGACATGTCGGGCCGCGCGGATGCCCAGAAGGTCGTCGTGTTCTTTACCGACGGCTCTCCTACAAGTTCTAATGGTTTTGAGTCCGGTGTCGCTAATGATGCCGTTAATGCCGCCAAGACCATGAAAGATAAAGGCGCCACCATCTACACCATCGGCATCTTTAGCGGTGCGAACCCGGATCAGGCCATTAGCAAGGCAAGCAAAGAAAACAGGTTCATGCACGCCGTGTCGAGCAACTATCCAAACGCCACGTCCTACAAAACCAATGAGCTTGGTCAACGCACCGAGAATTCCGACTTCTACAAGGCTGCGTCGAACGCCGATGAGCTCAACCAGGTATTTAAGGATATCTCTGCCTCTATCACCGAGGACAAGAGCTATCCAACCCAGGTCGAGGATGGCTACGACCCCAGCAAGTCCGGCTACATCACCTTTAGTGATGAGCTGGGCGACTTCATGCAGGTCGATGAGTTTATCAGCGCTCAGATTAATGGCGAAACCATTGACAAGGTGACCAAGACCACCAAGGGCAATGTGGACACATATGAGTTTTTGGGTATTGCCAAGGACCTGGTCATCACCGTCGCGCGTTCTGACAACGCGCAGCAGGGCGATATCGTGACGGTCAAGATTCCCGCATCGCTGATTCCGTTGATCAACTATCACGTGGACATGGAAAAGGGGATTTTTGAGCACACGTCGCTCAATGACATCAAGCCTATTCAGGTTAAATACACCTCGAGCGTCAAGGACGACGCGCGCAACAGCCTGTTTACGCCCGATAAGGAACTCGAGGAGTATATCGACACCCACAAGGGTACCGACAACCAGACGGTCTACTTCCTGGCCAACAAGTGGTCGGGCGGCGAGCTGGGCGATGTTGTTGCCGAGTTTGAGCCCTCCGATACCAACAGCTACTATTACTTCCAAAAGGTCACGCCTATCTACACGGACGAGGCATGCACCCAGCGCACGACGGTAAAGCCGCAGGGTAGCGGCGTCTATTATTACAAGGACGAGTTTGTGGCGATGGGCGAAGACCTTAAGCCGAAGAACGACTATGCCGTTGTGATGTTTGAAGGGCACGAGATCGCCAACTACGACGGCGCTCTGGTCAAAGAGGACGGCTACTGGTCCTTTAACAAGGGAACCGCGCGACTTGCCTATATCGACCAGTTGCATACCACCAAGGCCGACGTGGGCGGCAATATGACCGAGACCGCGCGCGACGTGCTTAACCCCAGGTGGAACGACCTTTCCTCCGTTGCGACTTCCACGCACGTGCATTCGCACCTGGGCAACAACGGCAAGATTATCTTTAGCCTTGCAGCCAAGCCGACAACGGTGGATACCAAGACTGACTTTGGTCTGACCAAGGTGCTCGAGGGCCGCAAGTGGGCGGATACGGATGCGTTTGAGTTTGAGCTCTCCGCGACGTCCGACAACAATGCCCCGATGCCCGACCCCGCGACCGTAACTGTGACCAATGCCGATCTCGACAAGGGCAAGGCAGCCATTAACTTTGGCAAGATTACTTATGCCGAGCCGGGCGAGTACACCTATGAGGTCCGCGAGGTCAAGGGCGACGCCGGTGGCATTACCTACAGCAAGAACGTTGCCACGTTCAAGGTGACTGTGACGGTTAACGCCAAGGGCGAGCTTAAGGCCGACGTTGAAAAGACCTCGGGTGAGACTAAGTTCACGAACACCTATAGCGCCAAGACGGAAACCCCGCTGACTCTTGAGGCTACCAAGACGCTCACGGGGCGCCTGATGGTCGACGGTGAATTCAAGTTTACGTTGAGCTACGCGGGGCACGACGAGGTCCTGCTGAACGCAACCAACAAGAGTGGCAAGGTTGAGTTCGGTCCGCTGACGTACACGACCAAGTCGCTTGTCAAGCTTGTCGAGGAAGACAAGGCGTCGTTTGACGCCAGCGCAGATAAGCCCACGTGGACTATTCATTACATTGCTGCCGAGCAGACCGGCGAGCTGCCTGCGGGCGTGAGCGCTACCACGGCGGCAATTGACGCATATGTGACCGTTGCCGACAACGGCGATGGTACCCTGACGGCGACGGCTGTCTACGGCGACGCCGGCAACGAGTTTGTGAACGCCTACACTGCCGCATCTGTCGAGGCATCGCTTGCGGGCAAGAAGAATCTGCAGGTTCCTGATGGCCTGACCCCGGCTGACATTGCCGGCAAGTTCACCTTTACCGTGACCGGTGAAGAGGGCGCACCCATGCCCGCGAACGCGAGCGTGACCAATGATGCCAAGGGCAAGGTCGACTTTGGCAAGATTACCTTTACGCTCGACGACCTCAACAAGGCTCTGGGCAAGAAGCCCGAGAAGCGCGAGCACACCTTTACCTACACCGTGACAGAGTCCGGCGAGGTCGCTGGCGTGACCAACGACGTCGAGCCTTCGCGTACGGTTTCCTTCACCGTGACTGATGACGGCGAGGGTAATCTGAGGGTGTCCCGCAAGTCGGACGGCGATGTGGCATTTACGTTCACCAACACCTATAACGTGACGCCTGTTGAGACGCGCGTCACCGACCAGATCACCGCGACCAAGTTCCTGACCGGCCGCGACCTCAAGGAAGGCGAGTTCTCCTTCGAGCTCGTCGAGGGCAACGATGTCGTCGCCACCGGCACCAACGCCGCCGACGGCACGAT
>JAHAAK010000056.1 GCA_018376905.1 Collinsella sp.
AGCCCGTGGGAGGCCAGGGCGCCGCTGACCGGTGGACGGCACCGAGCCGTCAATCGACTTGAAGAAGGGGGAGGCCTCGCGGCCTCCCCCTTTTTTGCGCTAACACTTCACAATGTAGTTGCATTTCACCTGTAACCCGATTGGGCTTATGGGTAATGAGCTTTTATTTAAAGACAATAAATCGAATAACAAGGGCAACTGCTATGGCCACAATGATCAAAAGCAGGATTGTCAGTCGATGCTGCTTGCGTCGTTTGCTTGACGAAACGAAGATTGATTTTCCCTGTTTTGGCGTTTCGAGATAACGAGCCGAATGCGTTAAGGTTTGCTTAGGTCGGGGGCCTCTTTGCTGCCGAGTTATGGGCGTTTTCGCCGGGTCGTCATTGATTGCGCTGTTTTTTGATAACGGTGCATCTTTCAGATATACGGGATCGCTCGATGCGACGCCCATATGCTTACGCCCCGTTTGGGCATCCTCGAGCGTTTGATATCGATTTCTCGTCACATACTCGGGCTCTGGATCATTAATGGGCTCTTGCGAGATGTGGGGGCGATGGAACCGTGGCGGCTGCGTGGAAGTATTTTCCCCCTGCGTCGGCATAAACATATTGTTCTGGTTTTGGTCGTCCATGATGCCCTTTAGCTCGTTACCAACAACGTGTATGCGCTCATTGTAAGCCCCTTGTTATTTGTAGCTGGGGACATACTCGTTATTTAAGCTCTGGTTCAAAGAACCTTAACCTTCCAAAAACCTGAGTCTTACGCACTTAGATATGCTTATAGTACTGGACTCAAAAAACTTTATAGTCGATGTATATATGAGCACCGGGTGGGCATATATAAGAGCGTCAAAAGAAGTCCCAGTCACCTAGAAGATGGCTCGGCAGTCCTATAAAGGAGTGGTAAACATGGCAAGCATGGTTCCTTATCGTTCGGTTTTTGGCGTTCGTCCCTCTGCAAGCTCGCTGTTCGATCTGTTTGATGATATGAGCGACCTAGCGAACAACTCGATTGCCTCTAAGGCGTTCCCCGTTGACGTTGAGGATAAGGGCGATGGCTATGAGGTCAAGGCTTATCTGACCGGCGTCGCCAAGGACGATATCGATGTCGAGCTTAACGAGGGCCGTCTGTCCATTAGCGTGAATGTCGAGGAAGACGAGGAGAACGAGGGCAAGAACTTCCTGCAGAAGGAGTTCAGCTCGTACAGCGCGACGCGTGGCGTGTATCTTAAGGACGCTTCGAGCGAGGGCCTCTCGGCTAAGTACGCTGACGGCATCCTGACCGTTACGGTTCCCAAGATCGTCGAGAAGAAGAACGTTACGAAGATCTCCATCGACTAACTTCGTTGGTGTTCTGCACTATTAAAAGACAACAAAAGGGGCTGGGAAGCGATTCCCGGCCCCTTTTGTTTTATTGAGCGGTCTATACAATGGTTGTCGGTTGATACTGGCTTGCGGGGCGTATCGAGAGATTTCGCGATCCTTGGAGAAGGGTGGCGGAGCTGCCGACCTCGTCATCCAGGGTTGCGGCTAGAGCTTTGGCATAGCTTTTGACGGTAAGACTCGGGCGATTGTTATCTTGGCTGATATGCATGGCAATGAGCTGTTCGGTGCGATCGGTAACAAGCTCGCGTGCGGCTTCGGCGGCCTGATCGTTGGACAGATGCCCTTTTGTAGATAGGATGCGCTCCTGAAGAAAGCGGGGATATTCTCCCTCGCGCAGCATGGTCACATCGTGGTTGCTTTCGAGCGCGAGGACTCGACAATCTTTGAGGGTGTTCATGGCCTGGCTCGATAGCTCTCCGGTGTCGGTGGCAAAGCCGATGGAATCATCGAGGGCGTCGAATCGATAGCCGACTGGATTTATGACATCGTGTGATGTTGAGTAGGTTTGCACCTGGATGCCGGCAATGGATAGGGTGTCACCGGGATCGAATTCCTCGACAGGCAGATGCGAAAGATTTTCTTTGCTCGAAAGTGTGCCCATGCTGGCAAAGAGGGGGCCGTGCCAGTGCTTGCACCAGACATCGAGGCCCTTGATGTGATCGGTATGCTCATGAGTAATGAGAAGAGCCGAGACGTTGTCTGCCGAGAGCCCCAGTTCTGTCATGCGCTTTAATGTCTCGCGGCGAGAAAGACCGCCGTCAATCATGATGAGCCCCCGGGGGCCTTCGATGAGCGCGCAGTTGCCTTTTGAGCCGCTGCCAAGGATATGAAGGTGCAGACGAGACATAAGATTCCAAAGGATACAATGGGTGCGAACGAATAGAGGAGGAAGCAAATGCCAACGGTATCTCAGCATTATGGACACCATGCTGCATCGTGGGCTGATGATAAAGCTCTGGCAACGCGGCAGACGGCTGCCCCCGTGGTGCTCATGGTATCAGGTGGTGCGGACTCGACGGCTTTGTTCCTTATGGCGTGCACATCAAAGTTGGATATTCAGGATGGGCGTGGTGTAGCTCCCATCGCGCGCGAGCGACTGCACGTGCTGCATGTGAACCATCATCTGCGCGGTGAGGCATCCGATGGCGACGAGGCCTTTGTGCGCGGCCTATGCGCACAATATGGCTTGCCGCTGTGTGTTGAGCATGCCTATTTTGATGATGAATCGGGCAATATCGAGGCGGCTGCCCGCGAGGTGCGCTATGCCGCGGCGCGGAGGTATGTCCGCGAGCTCTGCGCCCAGACGGGGGCACCGCGAACGGCGGCTCGTATCTGCACCGCGCACACGTCTTCGGATCGCGCGGAAACGTTTTTGATGAACGCGATTAAGGGTTCGGGGCCCGCTGGTCTATCGAGCATTCCTCGCCGGAGGAATATCGTGGTGCGTCCCTTGCTCGACCTGACTCATGATGAGCTCGTGGGCTATCTGCAGGTGCATGGTCAGCCGTGGCGAGAGGACGAGAGCAACGAGGACGTGTCGTACTTGCGAAACTACGTGCGCCATCGAGTGATACCGGTGGTGGCGCAGCGCAACGCGAGCGTCTGTAAGACGATTGGCGCCGCTTGTGAAATTCTGGGCGACGAAGACGCCTTTCTTTCCCAGCTTTCCGCACAGGCGTTTCGAAGCTGCCTGCGCAAGGAGGCGGCGGGTGCACTGGTCCTTGACGCTCGCCGACTGGCCGCGGCCGAGGTGGTGATTGCCCGGCGCATGGTGCGACTGGCAATTAAGCGTATCGACCCCGACGCTCGCCCGGAGATGCGGCATGTGGAGCGCGTGCTTGCCTGTGTCGCCGAAGGCTCGGGTTCGGTCACGCTGCCGGCGGGAATCGATGCGCGCGTGGAGTTTGGCATGCTGTCATTCAAGGCCCCGGCGGCGCGCGAGGGGTTAGTTGCCGATTGGGTCACCGTTCCCGGTCGATTGCCGCTGGGGGCGGGCCGCATCCTGGTGGCAGAGCCGATAGCCGTCGAGCCGGGGTGTGATATTGTGCGCCGTGCCCGCGAACTTGCGGGTGCCGGAGGGGTGGTCGCTATGGTGGATGCCGCGACGCTGGGCTTTGCCGATCGCGATAGCGAACGGATGCTCGCCGGCTCGCGCGGGGAGATTCCCGCCGAGGCGCGTTTGGCGCGTCTGTGGGTAGACGGTCCCGCGCCGGGGGATGTGATGTGTCCGTTGGGCATGAGTGGGCGAAGTAAGAAGGTGTCCGACCTGCTCAACGAGGCTCGTATTCCCGTCTCTGAGCGCGCAGGCGTTCCTGTGGTGAGAACGGCTCCGGGAGGTGCCGTGGTATGGGTCGCAGGCGTTCGCACGGACGAGCGTTTTAAATGCACGGCCGCAACGCGCGTGGCGTATCTGCTTCGTGTGGTCGATGCGGAATAGCATCCCACGCCAGCTATTCTGTGCGACGTTGACGGTATTCCCGCGCTGATGGCGTACGGGCTGGAAAATATACCCCGTGCGCTGCTAAAATGTGAAGTTCGCGTCCATACGGCGGTGTGTGGGCGATAAGCACAAGAAAGGGTTGTCATGGCTTCTCAACATCCGGATATCGAGAAGGTTCTGTTTACGCAGGAGGATATCGACGGTATCGTCTCTCGCCTAGGCGAGCAGATTACTCGCGACTACGCGGGTAAGGATCTGGTGCTGATTGCGGTCCTGCGCGGCGCCGTGGTCTTTATGGGCGACCTGATGCGCAAGATCGAGCTGCCGACCAACATCGATTTCATGGCTGTTTCGAGCTATGGCGACGGTGTGAAGTCCTCGGGTATCGTGCGTATCATTAAGGACCTGGATATCGACATCCGCGGTCGCGACGTGCTGATCGTCGAGGACATTCTGGACTCGGGCCTGACGCTCAAGTATCTGATGAAGAACCTCGAGAGCCGCAAGCCCGCTTCTCTGGAGGTCGCCGCCTTCCTGTGGAAGGACGTTGAGGACCGTACCTCGGCCATCACGCCCAAGTATGTTGGAACCCATTGCCCCGATGCCTTTGTGGTGGGCTACGGCCTCGACTATGCCGAGCGCTATCGTAACCTTCCGTATCTGGGCATTTTGAAACCGGAGGTTTATTCGTAAGATGCCCGACGACCGTAACGATAACAATTCCCAGACTCCCCGGGAGCCTAAGATCCCGGGGATGCCCGGAGGCAAGAAGCCCACGCGTACGGGCTGGCTGTATTTTATTTTGGCTTGCGCGCTCCTGGGCTACGCCTTCTTTAACATGGGCTCCGGCTTTGCCAATTCCAGCAACACCGTTAAGCTCGCGACGAGCGAGATGGTGAGTGCCATCAAGCAGGATCGCGTCGAAGATCTGACCTATACGGTTCAAGACGGAAGCGCGACGGGTCATTACTGGAAGACGAAGAAGGACAAGGGCGATACGAGCGAGCTCAAGAGCTTCTCCTCGACCTATGTCGGCTCCGATTCGCTTGCCGAGCTTATGGCGGAGCACCCCGATACCAAGTACATCGTCAACACCAACGATCCCGATTTTTGGGGCGACCTGGCGATGAGCGTGCTTCCGACGATCGCCCTTATCGCCATCATGTTCTACTTTATGCGCCAGATGATGGGCGCCAACAACAGGAACATGCAGTTTGGCAAGACCAACGCCAAGACCAACGAGGCCACGCGCCCCAAGGTCAAGTTTGAAGACGTTGCCGGCGTGGACGAGGCAGTCGAGGAGCTCGAGGAGATCCGTGACTTTTTGAGCGATCCGGACCGCTATCGCAAGCTGGGCGCCAAGATCCCGCGTGGCGTGTTGCTGGTGGGCCCTCCGGGCACCGGTAAAACGCTGCTGGCCAAGGCTGTAGCCGGCGAGGCGGGCGTGCCGTTCTTTAGCATCTCGGGTTCCGACTTTGTCGAGATGTTCGTGGGTGTCGGCGCCAGCCGCGTGCGTGACCTCTTTAAGGAGGCCAAGTCCCAGGCTCCGTCGATCATCTTCATCGATGAGATCGATGCTGTGGGACGTCAGCGTGGAGCTGGCTTGGGCGGCGGTCACGACGAGCGCGAGCAGACGCTCAACCAGCTGCTGGTCGAGATGGACGGTTTTGAGGAGAGCGAGTCGGTCATCCTGATCGCTGCAACCAACCGTCCTGACATCCTGGATCCGGCGTTGCTGCGCCCCGGTCGTTTTGACCGTCAGGTTACGGTTGACCGTCCGGATGTGAAGGGCCGCGAGCAGATCTTGCGCGTGCATGCCGAGAACAAGCCGATGGACGAGGACGTGAAGTTTGAGAAGCTCGCCCAGATGACCGTTGGCTTCACCGGCGCCGATCTGGCAAATCTGCTCAACGAGTCTGCGCTGCTGGCTGCCCGCCGCCATCGTTCCGTGATCTCGATGGACGAGGTCGAGGAATCGATGGAGCGCGTGATTGCCGGTCCGCAGTGCAAGGGTCGCGTGATGACCGAGGCCGAGCGCACCACGATCGCCTACCACGAGAGCGGCCATGCCCTGGTGGGTCACATCCTGGAGCACTCCGATCCGGTTCACAAGATCTCGATCGTCAGCCGCGGCCAGGCGCTGGGCTACACGCTGCAGCTTCCGCAGGAGGACCACTTCCTCAAGACCAAGAACGAGATGCTCGACGAGCTTGCCGTGTTCTTGGGCGGTCGCGTTGCCGAGGAACTCATGTGCGACGACATCACGTCGGGCGCGAGCAACGATCTGGAGCGCGCGACCAAGATGGCGCGCGAGATGGTCACGCGCCTGGGCATGAGCGAGGAGCTGGGAACGCAGGTGTTTGGTGAGGCGCAGCATCAGGTATTCCTGGGCCGCGACTACGCCGATCACCAGGATTACTCCGAGGAGACGGCGCGCCGCATCGACATCGAGGTCCAGCGCATTATGCGTGAGGCCCATCGTCGTGCGGTCGAGATTTTGGATGCCCGTCGCGACCAGCTCGATTTGATGGCCAAGGTGTTGCTTGAGCGCGAGACCGTCGAAGGCGACGCCGTGAATGCCCTGCTCGACAACGAGTGGGACGCCTACCTTGAGCGCGAGGGCGATATCCTGGCGGCCAAGGAGGAGCGCAATGCCAAGGCGGCCGGCATGCCGACCAAGAAGCGTGCGCCTCGTATGAGCGAGGAGGAGCTGGCGGCCGATGCCGCGGCATTTGCGCAGGCGGCCATGCAGGAGGATGCCGAAGCCGCATCCGATGATGCCGGCGATGACTGTGCCGTCAATGCCGGTGCCGACACCGACGCCGACAAATAGCCTTTGTGGCGAAAGCCTCTGCGGGGAAACCTGCGGAGGCTTTTTCTTTTGAGCGATATGGGGCCACCCGTTGATTGGGGACAGACTTAAATGAGTGTTTTCACGCATTTAAGTCTGTCCCCAATCAACATTGCTGCGGCGCTTTGCCCGACTAAAGCGTACAATACCGCCTATGCGAAAGGGGAACAGATGATCAACGAAACCATGTATGCTCGCGGTGCGGAAAGCTCCATCATCCGCGAGATTTTTAGCTATGGCCTTGAGCGTAAGGCGCAAATCGGCGCGGAAAACGTGTTCGATTTCTCGCTGGGCAACCCGAGCGTTCCGGCGCCCGCTGCCGTGACGGAGTCCATCAAAAAGGCGCTTGAACTGCCGAGTGACCAGCTGCACGGCTATACGCCCGCTCCGGGCCTGCCGCAATGTCGAGCGGCCGTCGCCGAATCGCTCAACCGCCGCTTTGGTACGAGTTATGAGGGCAAGGATGTCTTTATGACCGTGGGCGCCGCGGCTTCGCTCACCTGCACGCTCAACGCCGTTACGAACCCGGGCGATGAGGTTATCGTCATTGCACCGTACTTCCCGGAGTATCGCGTGTGGATTGAGAAAGCCGGCTGTACGTGTGTCGAGGCGCTCGCCAATGAAGATACGTTCCAGCTGAGTGTGGACAACGTGCTCAAGGCGATTACCGATAAGACGACTGCCGTCATCATCGACTCGCCGAATAACCCGACCGGCGCCGTGTATACGCGCGACACGCTGACGCGACTGGCCAGTGTTTTACGCGAGGTCAACGCCAAGCGCGATCCCGAGAACCCGATTATGCTCATCTCGGATGAGCCGTATCGCGAGATTGTCTATGGCGCCGAGGTGCCTTGGGTGCCCTCGATCTACGAGCACACCATCGTGTGCTACTCGTATTCCAAGTCGCTTTCGCTACCGGGCGAGCGCGTGGGGTGGATCATAGTTCCCAATACGAATCCTCAGGCGGCTCGTCTAATGCCCGCTGTTGCCGGTGCCGCCCGTACGCTGGGCTTCGTGTGCGCGCCGGCGCTCTTCCAGCGCGTAATTATCGACTGCATCGATGAGCCGAGTGACGTTGAGGCCTATGCACGCAACCGCACGGCGCTTACCGGTGCATTGGCGGAGTACGGCTACACGTATGTTGAGCCGGATGGCGCGTTCTACCTGTGGGTGAAGGCGCTGGAGCCCGATGCGAACGCCTTCTGCGAGCGCGCGAAGAAGTATGAGCTGCTCGCGGTGCCCTCGGACAGCTTTGGCATGCCGGGCTGGTTCCGCTTGGGCTACTGCGTGAGCTACGAAACGATTGTCAATTCGCTACCCGCTTGGAAACAGTTGGCGGACGAGTATCGTTAAAAGTAAAGCGCTCTGCCTACAATGTTTTACGTGAAACGGGGTTTGGTGTTAAGCCGGACCCCGTTGTCATGGACGTTGTGTCTTTGGGATGGAGTGGTTTTACGACTATCGAAGGCTATGCGTACAATGAATATAAGCGACGGCCGTGCCAGATAAGGAGACCTGATGCCCTACCTGCTTTCTTGTGACATTCATACCCATACGATGTTCTCTGCGCATGCATATTCGACCATTGAGGAGAATGTGTACTGGGCGGCAGAGCGTGGTCTGCAGGTGCTCGGATCTGCCGACCATTTGAGCTCTATGGTTACGGCTTGCCCCAATGACCTGCGCAGTTACCAGTTCTTTATCAACCAGGATATCTGGCCGCGCATTTGGAGCGGCGTGCTGGTGCTGCGTGGTGCCGAGGCCGATATCGTTTCGCTGGACGGAAGCCTGTTTGGCGAGGACACTCCTGTCACGCTCGATATCGCCGGCGATTCGTACAGCCGTCAGCATTCACTGTTCGATTTGGTTACGCGTAATTTGGATTATTTGGTTGCAAGCGTGCATAATCCGCAGATTGCTGAGGGCGCGACGCTGGCCCAGACGACCGAGATGTATATCAATGCCCTGGAGCACCCCAAGGTGTTCATGCTGGGCCACACGGGGCGTTCGGGCGTGCCGTTCGATATCGACGAGGTGCTGTTGGCAGCTAAGGCCAAGCACAAGATTATTGAGATCAACAACCATAGTCTTGAACACGGTGTCGACACTGAGCATTGGGCCGTATGCCGCAAGATTGCCGAGCGCTGCGCCGAGCTGGGCGTGGGCATTGGCGTGTCGACCGATGCCCACATTGGCATGGCCATTGGCAAGCTCGATCACGCGCGCAAGATGCTCGACGAGATTCACTTCCCGCTGGATTTGATCGTGACGCGCGACCGCGAGACGCTGCTGCGCGAGATGGCGGCAGCCGGCGTGTGCGATCTGCGCAATGGGATGTAGCGGAGTTTATAAACCAAGCGAAGGGGGCGGCCCAGGCGGGTCGCCCCCTTCTTGTCCCAAAAATCTACTGAGGTTGGTTAGCGGCGTTCGAGGACCGCTACGGTTTCGGTGTGGTCGGTGTGAGGGAACATGTCGACGGGCGTGATCTTGAGCAGGCGATAGCCTCCGTCGAGGAGCTGATGCAGGTCGCGCTCTTGAGTCACGGGGTTGCAGCTGATATAGGTGATGCGGCGCGGCTTAAGCGCGCAGGCAGCTTCGAGGAACTCGGGGGTAGAGCCGGCGCGCGGCGGATCGATGGAAAGGACATCGACCCGCTCGTTGTTGTCGGCGGCATCTAGGATGTAGTCGGTGGCATCGTCGGCCATAAACCAAGCGCTGCGGGTGAGGCCGTTGAGCTCGGCATTACGACGTGCGTCGGCAATGCCGGCGTGGTTGCGCTCCACGCCAAGCAGCATAATACCGACGCCCTTGTTCTGGGCATCTTTAGCTGCGCAAAGACCGATGGTACCGCTGCCACAGTAGGCATCCATGAGCACATCGCCCTGGTGCAAATCCATGCCGTCGATAGCGAGCTGATAGAGCAGCTCGGTCTGTTGCGGGTTGGTCTGATAAAACGCGGTGGGGGAGATGTCGAATTCGCAGCCGAGCAGCTGGTCGCGCATGCATTCGGCGCCATACACGATGCGGGTTTCCTCGCCGAGGATGGCGTTGCCGGGGCGTCCGTTGATGTTTTGGGCGACGGTGACGATGCGCGGATCGAGTGCGGCGACAGCCTCAAAGAACTCCTGCGCATGCGGCAAGTCGCGCTGAGCGGTCACGAGCGTGACCATGACCTGGTCGGTACGCCAACCGCAGCGGACGACGGCATAGCGAAGCAAACCAAGATGCTTGTCCTCATTAAAGGCGGGAATATGCAGCCGCTCAGCTTCGCGTGCGATGCCGTTGAGAATCTGACGGGCGCCCGGTGCCTCGACGGGGCATTCGGGTACGGCAACGATCTTGTGCGTGCCGCGCTCAAAGAAACCGCAACGGACAGCGCCCTCCTTACCGGGAGCAAAGGGAGTGGCAGCCTTATGACGAAAGCCACGCGGCGCAGGATATTTACCAGGGTCGCCAAGGGTGACGCCCATACCGCGAATAGGATCGACAGCAATGCTCTCGCGCTCACAAAGCTCGGCAAACAGCTCCTCCATAGCAGCCTGCTTAGCCGCCAACTGCTTTTTATAAGGACGATTGAGCGCCGTACACCCACCGCAAGCTTTCATGATGGAACAAGGAGACTTGGGATCAACGGCCTTGCGCGCAGACGGAACCGGATTCTTATACGGGCGCTTGGAGCGAGTCTGAGATGCCTTATCGTCGTTCCGACGAGAGCCGGGACGCTTGGCCTTAGCCTTGCCCTTGGCCGACTTACCCTTCGCGTCCTGAGACGACTTGGATTTCTTAGAAGATTTTTTCTCCTCTGACCCCTCAGCCGCCTCGATCAAAGCACGACGAGCCTTACGCTCCGCACGAGATTCTGCCATGAATTAACCCCACTAATTTACAAATTGAAAGCTGAAAGCATTGTACCGTGCCAAGCTAGCGGACGATATGCAAGCGTCCATTTCGTGTCAGTGATAAGTCCAACGATGTTTGCCCGGCGTGGGCGGGGAGCGGCGCGTAATTAAGTTTATCGCGAGTTCCGCACGCAAAGGAAAGCACTTAATGTGCTTTCCGTCTTGCGCAGGACTGTAGAGCAGGAAACTTAATTACGC
>JAHAAK010000057.1 GCA_018376905.1 Collinsella sp.
CAGTACATTTAGAAGCACCTACGTTCCTCAAAGAATTGTTAGATTAAAAGTAACAGACCGGATGAAGATACGTGCGACGGGGGCGAGGCGAATGGCTGAACGGTATCGATATGCGGGTTCAACGGCATTATATTGACCACATAGATTATCAAAACCGTCGTAAAACCCCTGGTTTCAACTACGGGGAGTGTCAACGGTATTCACTTTTTCAGCAATGCCGTATTTACGTAATGTCGTTATTGCATAGTTCTGTTATTTCGTTTTGCCGTGTGCCGGGTTTTAGGGCAGAGCCCTAAATCGTACGCCGCCGGGCAAAACGCAGTTTTGTACGGCGGCGTACGACTCTTGCGGAACCGAACTATGACACAACGCAACTGTGTCATAACGTAACTACGTAGTAGCGTAGCTGTGCGATAACGCGATTACGGCAAATCGAAATAACAGAACAACGTGACTGTGGAATAGCAGAACAATTGAACATTGAACTAATCGCGCCTGAAAATTTTCCGCAAGTGTCGTGCGCCGCCGTACAAAGCCCGGCGGCGCACTAGGGCTCTGCCCTAAAAACCCGGCGCCCTTGGCGGCGTTAAAAAGTGACGCAATAACGTTGTTACGTTATTGCGTTATTACACAGTTCGGCAGTCACACTTTTACATTGTTGCGGCATGACACAGTTACGCAATGTCTCCGGTGCGTCTCGGTAAAAGGTTCGCTACCGGACAGCCACCGGACACCGAGGCGATCTAAGCGCGGCGATGGTTTGCCGTGAAATGTGCTGTGAGATGAAAAATCTCGCAAGAGACGCGAACTTGTACCTCCATCGTAAATGTAGCCACAAGTTCGCAGCCGTTGGCTCTTGCCAGGGCTCCGCCCTTGGACCTGGGTCGGTAAGTTGACTGCGATTGCATCGGTTGATTGATGGCAGTTGGAATCGACGCCGTAGTTTTTAAATCTGTTATGAAGCGTGAAACTCAAAAACTCATCGTATTGATTTTCATTTGATTCGAAACGCCCGCGCAAAAGTCGAAACGGCTCGCGCGGGCGTTTCGGTTTTTCGTTTCGCATCTCAACTCGCGCCAAAACAAAATTTGAAAATCGATAGCGACCGAAGGTCGCGATCATAGGCGGCTTGACCGCCGCATGAAAACCGACTCGCTAATCCGAATCGCAATGCGAGCCGCGTCACCTTTCGACAAATCCAACAGCGCTGCGAGTCACGCTAATGACTCTCCGCGCCATTGAAATTGTCGAAAGCTGCCTCAACTTTTTCGCCGGCGTTGCGAAAAACGATTCGACAAGTCGAATGTTTGCGCCGCCCGCGGCGCAAACCCGCTGCGCGGCGATGCAAATACTCGGCATCCCTCGCATTCGCATCACCGCTTCGCTCTCGCTACAGCGAATTTCTAACACTCAGCATCCTTCGCGTTAAAAATTCGCTTCCGCTCACGGTCTTCACGCAGTTACAACGCCGCGAGGCCTCTCGCTTGGAATGAGACCTCTCATTCCACGTCTACACTGCGTTTCGCCCAATCACCGTTCCGGAGATTGCAAGATTGGTGTTGGGCTAGATAAATGGGGCCATACTCGCCCCCTTTATCTGCCAACACATCTTGTTTATCGCCTCTTACGGCGATAAAGTTAGAAATGAAGTTCGCCTTCATTTCTAAGGGAAGTGACGACGTCACTTCAAAAAACGGCGCGACGTCAGTCGCTCCTAAAAAGGAAAGCAATCTCATATCGGTTTTGAATCGGTGGCCTCACCGATTCGCTCTGCTTTCCTGGGGGGCATATGAGTTGCAAGCGTCCACACACCGTTAAGGCGACACTCACTTCTGAAGAATATGAAACGTTTTCCGCTTTGGCGGAAAAGGCAGGCATGACGAAAGCCGAACTCATTCGCTATGTCTTGATTCATCGGGGCGAATCGCTCGATGATCTAGTCATTTCCAAAAATGATGACGGCGGCCGTAACGAAAAACCGCAACCCGTCTCAGAGGATTCGGATGAACAGCGTTCGAAGGTCATTTACGTTAAGGTCACCGACGGGGAGCACGAAGCGATCCGCAAACAGGCGGATGCGCTCGGTGCGACCGTCAGTGCGTATGCCCGCCGCGTGATGCTTACCGGGAAAATCGAGATGATCGATTGCGATATGAGCCAGGTCGCGAAAATCTATCGCGAGCTGTATCGCGAGGGTACAAACCTCAACCAACTCATGCATTTCGTGAACGCGCAGGGTCTTCCGGCCTACAACGAGAAAGCCGTTTTCCGAACACTCGAAAAGGTTTACCAGAACGCCCGCAAAGTCACTCTATTCATCAGAGAACTCGAGCAGCGCTATTTCATTGACGGCGGTGAGCTCAATGACCGTTATTAAGCAGAAAGGTGTTTCATCCGAGCGATACGCGAAAAATGTGCGCAAATACATCAACGGAAAACATGCCTTGGCTCGCGGCGGCTGGAACCTCGCGAACCGAAAGTACTGGTTTTCTGAAATGGCTATGACGCGGAAGATGTACCACCACGACAGACCTGCGCGTGCCGGTGCGAAGAACATAACGATGCTTCATCAAATCATTGCGTTTCTTCCGGAGGAGTGCAGCTGCAACGGAGGCAAGATGACTCCAGATGCGTGCATGGCTTACGCGGAGCAATGGCTTGCGAAGCACTACCCGCATCAACAAGCGGTTGTCGCGTTGCACGAAGAAAGTGACAAGGAAGGAAAACGGTTTGCGGTCCACATGGCGATTAACCGCACGGACCTTCTGACGGGTAAGCGTTGCGAGACGGGTGGGCGACGCGGAAAGTACGAACGCGCTGCGTGGGTCCGTGAAATGGACGAGGCTTGGAATCTTACTCAACTTGAAAAGGGAAAGAAGAATTCGAAAATTCGTGATCGTCAGCCGCGCGATATTGAAAAGGAGATTATCGATCGGGGAGAGTACAGTTACAAAAACAATCTGCGCGAGCTGATCCATATCGCGATCGACGAAGGTCGCCCAAAGAATATGGGGCAGTTCAAAAAACTACTTGCATCGTGGGGCGTAGACATTTTCATCAAGAACAATCGAGTCTACGCGATCGATCTCGATATCAAAGAGGCCGGCAATCCGAAGTGTACTTTCAACCTGACTCGTCTTGACGGGCGGTTTGCGGTCAAGCAACTTGAGGCGGCCTTCAAAAATAATGTTCTAGAAGCCGAGCGAGCTCTTCCTTATGAGAAGCGCTGTGAGATTTACATCCAACGGCTTAAAAAAGCGTATTCGGCGTGGGTCGAGCAGGCGAAAGCGAGCAAGGTCGTCGCCTACAACGCATTCCCTAAATTCATTGCACCGAAGTGCGATGAAGACCTACTCGAAGACCCCGCCGTACGCGATGAGCTTCTTGCCCGGCGCGGCTATGCAAGGGAGATTCGCAACCGTTACGCCGGCGCCGTTCCCGATACCGGCGACGACCGCGTTCGCGCCGCCGGCCAGGCGCACGGCGGCACCGCCGCATCGCGACAGATGGACGATCGCGTCGTTGATCGTGGCGACTATTCGCGTGGCGACACGCCTCGCTAGGGTTGAACTGCCTGTCGTCGGGGCGGAGTAAAAACGCTCATGCCTCGGCGATGCGGCGAGGGCGGCATCTAGTACCGTAGTATTACGTTTCCGCAGGTAAATGAGGTAAAAAACCAGCGAAGCCCGCCCGCCGTAGCGGGCGGGCGTGCTATCATCTGGGTTGTGCTCGGGTGTTACCAGCGCCCTCGCACGCGTAGAGGCGAGTTACCAGCTCGCGATTCTACAGCCAAGCGCGTTCAAGACAACGTCGCCTGACAATCCAATGATAGCAGGGACCTGCAGGTCAAGCTATGGATTAGCTGAGAATTCGCGAATGGGAGCCACCTCGGTGGCTCCCATTTTTTGTGGAGCGCAACATATGCCGTTCCCGGTCGGCCAGGCCTCAGGGCCTGCGAAAAAGGTAGCCAAGGGCTCGAATAATCGGAGACTGAGCTGTACAGGTTCATTGTCCCGTCTCGCAAGAGACTTCGACGGGGGTAGTGCCCTCCATGTGGCCCCTGCGTCGCCTCGGCCCTTCTGGGCGGAGACGACGTGCCGGATTCAGAGCGATTGTCCTGCTGAAAAACTGCAGGAAAGTAGGCGAGCAGCCGAAGATCAGGAGTTGGTTGGATAGCCGTGTGGCGACACACGTGTCGCGGTGAGAAGCCGCAACGTCAAGCAAAGAGGATCGCGATGAGCATACAGCCGTGACGGTTTCTGAGCCCCACCCCGGGCCCCGTCACGTACGGGGGCGCCGGTGAGGACGGCCGGCGCGTTAAAACGAACGGTCCGGATGCATGGGCGTAGCCATGCGGAGTCCCGCGAGATCGTCGAGTAAAAGGCCAAGGGGCGGGTGAGGTTTTCCCGGCTGCAATGCTGGTTTCGAAGATTTAGGGAGGTCCACGATTGTGCCCAAACTCTGTGGATACTCCACCACCTAACAATCCGACCAGCAAGCCCATTAGACCTCGCGATCAGTTATCACAACCAGCAAGCCATCAGCGCGAGGCGTACCAGCTGCCAGCCCTCAGCGCCGGCGTCGCCTACGGCTCCCCGGACGGACTACCTCACCTGGCTGTAAACACCTACAATTCGGCAATGAGCCGCCGAATTCGCTTTTCGATTGTGGTTGAAGATGTAAAAAGAAATATATAAATCAGCGAGCTCCGCGAGCGGATCATAGGTGCCGTCAGGCACCGCATCAAAAGCGATTCGCATTCATTTCGAAATGCATGTCGCGGTTCTTTCTAGGAATACACGCGAGAAAGGGCCGAACCGAAGTGTCTGGCCGGACGCCAATTGTTCGGGAACTGCTTGGTTCGACCCTCTTCTACTTTACTTCCATGGCCATGTGAAGGCTAGTACTCCTTAACCGGGTGCTTCTTGCCGAAACCACCGTCGATGCCGAAGTGACAGAGCATGTCGATGGCGCGAAGATGCTCGGCGATGGCAGTTGCAATCTGGGCGTCGATCTCGCTGTCATGGTCGTTGAGGGAGCGGACCGCCTCATCGGCGACCATGAAGGCCTTGATGGCTTGGTTGAGCTGTGCCTTGAAAGCATCAACCTTCTCAACTGCGGCGGCTCGTTGTGCCATTTCGCGTTCGAGTCGTTGAACGATTTCCTGTGCGTCGCTCATGCTGTTCCTTTCCTCGCGGGGCATTTTATTTACTGTATCGCACCGCGCGGACACGGTTTTCTCCGGACGGCGGCAAACTCAACAAAGCGGCAGGTAGACGGCTTGCTGTAATCGCAAATACGGCCCCGAAAAGGCATGCCTGGATACCCGTTGGGGGCATCTGCTTTCAGGCGCCTTAAAACGCATCTGGTGAGGTCGATTTTTCGGCCTTGAACTGTGTGGCGGCACTTTGAGGTGCTTTGGGCGCGCCCTTAAGCTGTGCTTGCACCTACCAGCGCGTGAAACATTTTGACGGTAATTCGTGAAACAGATTATGGAACTATCGCTCCAACGGGCGCTGCCGCCGCTCAACGCGAGCGATCGGCTTGGCACCGCAAACGGCTACTCGTTCTGCATGGCCATATACATGGCGTCGGCCATTGAGTAGCGGGTACCGTCATCTTCCATCAGCGTTTCGTTGAATGCCTCGATGTCCACCATATCCTCGACTTTCTCAAGAGCGGCTCTTCTCACGAACTCGGAAAAGGACATGTTCGAGATGTTCGCATGGGCCTGAATCAAAGCCATTTCGCTCTCATCGAACTCGACCGCAATCTCGCATATCCCCATGGCCTCTCCAATCAATGCCGGCGACTGGACTGTGCTGGCACACATCTTATTGTTTAAGTTAAACGTCTCAAAACGTATGCGGGAAACGCGGTACCGTCAGAAAATGCAGGAGGAAATTTGACGGTCCCGCTAATAGATTTTGTGACAAGGGCATGACAGGGGGACAGGTCATTCGTCAGGTTTCTGGCAGACGATATGAGCGGGACATGGAAAATGGAAGCCCCTCCTGTATGCATATCCGCTGGTAAGGCCTGGCCCGGTTTTCACCATCGCACGCGGTGACCGAGCACCCATCCAACGCCCAAGTCAAAATACTCAGTACACTGAGTGATTTCACTCACTATACTGAGTATTTTCTCAATTTGCTCAGGCTAGTTAAACAGCGGCACCTTATCGAGCAGAAAATCCTCCACGGTGCACGCCCCGGCCGCCGCTCCTCCCACGACGATCCGCTTGGCTCGCGGATACTTTTTTAGGAGCGTCGACATGCCGCTCTGGCCGGACTCTCCACCGCTTTTGACCTCGATGGCGCTCAGTGCATCATCCCTTCGCAGCACAAAGTCGACCTCTTTGATGCCTTCACGCCACCACATAACCTCAAAACCCTCTTCCGGCGCGCGCGCAAGCAGTCGTGCACCCACTGCCGATTCCACCAAATGACCCCGCCGCGCCGAATCCTCCAGCCATTCTGCACGGCCCTTATCGCCGAGCGCCGTCATAAACGCCGTGTCATAAACCATGAGCCGCGGGGTGCTTCGGCGCTTTGCGAGCTCCTTGTCACTGAACTTGGGGATCGCCGTAACCAAACCGGTCTTGCCCAGCAGGTCCAAATACCCGGCGACCGTGACCGTGTTACCGGCATCCTGCAGCTGGCCTACCATTTTTGAATACGAAAGCTCCTGCCCCGAATAGCTCGCCGCGAGCCAAAAGAGCGCGCGCATCAGCGCCGGTTTGCGGATATTCTCCAACGAGAGAACATCGCGCGAGATCGCCGGCTCGACGATCGCATCTCGGATATAGTTTCGCCAACGGGCGTCATCGGAAACCAGCGGCGCCGCACCCGGATATCCGCCGTGATAGAGGTAGTCTTCAAAAGAAAAGTCAAAGGCCTCGCTGCACTCGCGATAGGACCAATGCGGCGACCGAATGAGCTCGTAACGGCCCATAAGGGATTCTTCCAAGCCCTTATGCAGCAGCAGCGACGACGATCCGGTCAACATGACCTTGAGCGGCGTCCCCTCCCGGCGATCCCGGTCGTACAATCCCTTGACGACCGTGGACCAACTCTGCACCTTTTGAATCTCATCAACAACGAAAACGGCCGGGGCCTTACCTCCAGACGTGAGGTTTCTTGCCTGTTGCCACTCGATTTGCAGCCAGCTGGCATCGGGATTCACAACATCGTCCGCATTGACCACGTGACAGGGCATGTCTACATGGTGCAACGCCTGCACGAACATGGTCGACTTTCCCGTTTGGCGGGGCCCGATTATAAATTGCATCAACGGATTATTCGTTTCCCGCATCCTCTGGGCTATCACGGCAACTTGATGGCGCTCAAACATGTCAATCTACCTCCTTGTTTCTTAAATACTCAGTATACTGAGTAAAATCACTCAGTATACTGAGTATTTTTTGAACCGGGAGATCGAACCCGCCAACTTAACTCCCTCCACCAGCGGGTTGCCGCCGCCCCTCCGCGAGTCGAGTTTCTGGCCCTTCGTGCTCACTCGATATATAAAAACTGCCATAGCCATATCGAAAAACCGGTATAGCCGGTCACATCATCGAACCATCGCAAACTGATACGCATCTTATTGCTCATATTCAAGGCCCCGACGTCTCAAAAGGTATGCTGAACGGCACTTGCAAATCGGGCAGCCGAGACCGTGCAAATCGAGTGTCAAAACCTAGTGCCAAAACCCTCCTGTTAAACCTCATGGGAAAATCAAACTACTAGGCAGGAGGCTAAAAATGACACGATACGGCTACGCACGCGTGAGTACGAAGGAACAGAAATTAGATCGCCAAATCGAAGCTCTGATCAATGCCGGCGTACCCTACGAGCGCATCTTTAAAGACAAAGAGACTGGCGCACGCGAGGGCGACCGCACGCAACAGAAAAAGTTGTTCAAAAAAATGAAACGCGGGGATGAGGTGGTGGTCGAATCTTGGGAGCGTTTGACCAGATCGACCAGACAGCTGTTGAACTATGACCTCATGTTTCGAAACCTCGGTGTGAAGCTGACTTCCCTGAAACAACCAGTCGATCTCGATACCGCCTTCGGCCGTTTCGTTCTCGGCACCCACGCCTGCACTGCGGAACTTGAGCGTGACCTGATCAGACAGCGCCAGGCCGAGGGCATCGCCGTAAAACGGAACCATGGCGGCAACGTAGGCGGCCGTCCGCGCATCGCGAACGTCAAGGCCGATGCTGCCGTGAAACTCTACCTCGCCCGCGAGACGCCAATTCCCGACATATGCGCCGCAACGGGTATCTCGAAATCGACCCTGTACCGCGTGCTCCGCGAGCGCGGGTTAGTGGGCGTCAGAAGATAAATCCGAGTGCGCTACTATATAAGAGTGCGGTATTTCTCCAACTGAAACCCTGCGTGAACGCATGACCTGAGACGCCTTTTTAGAACTCACCGATCGCAGGATGACTACAAATCAACAGCGGCCGTGCATTGTTCCCAGCCGTTTGGCATGGCGGAGCCATGCCGTTGTTGATTGGAGTACCGCAATGGCAGACGAAAGAAAAATCAGGGAAATCTACGGCGTGAAGTCCGTCCACGAGGAGGCCGCCGAGCGGACCGAGGCGACGTGGCGGGAGAAACTACTGCGCGAGACGGCCGACCTCAGGACCGAGAACGCGCTACTCAGGGCCCAGCTTGACGAATTCAACCGTAAGCTCGTCGAGGCGAGAGACCAGAACGAAAGACTTGAGGCCGACTGCAATGAGCGGGTCGCCTTTATAGAGGAGAAGTTCGAACTCGATACCGCGAGCCTCGAGCTCGAGAACAACGAGCTCCATGCCGCGAGCGTCAGATATCTCGCCGATGCTCGGGAACTCGACAGGCAGGTCGTCCAGCTCCATGCCGAGGCCGTGGCCATGGTCGATGAGATCGAGCGCCTGCGCGGCGAGCGTGACGCCGCGCTGAAAGCCCAAGCCGAGTTGAACGACGCACTCCTGGCCCAGCGCGACCTGATGGCCGAGGTCGCCGCCCTCAAGGACCGCCTCGCTGCAACCGAACAGCGGGCGGCCGTGGCCGAGGCTAAGGTCGAGGTCATGACCCAGATGAAGGACGAGTAGCCCCGCGCTTCTCCTGTCAGGCTACTGATTTCTAGGAATCTTCTAGAGCGCTTCCAGAAGGTTCCTAGAACCGGGCGTAGCATCTTCGATCGGCACGATGTCTTGGTAGATCAAGCGATGCCCGGCGTCGAGCCATTCGTCACCGTGGTAATGTCCGAAGAACCAGGCGCAGTAATCGAGCCGTCCGTCGAGCTCGCCCAGGAAGGTTTGCAGCGGATCCCCGCGGTACTCACGTCCGCGTTCGCGGCACAGCCCCTCAGCAAGGGCGGCAGGAGCCTCGTGAGTCACAACGTGGTCGACCTTCCAGCCCACGCGATCGAGCGAGGCGCGGCAGTGCCCCATCTCTTCCACGCTCGGTATCTCCTCGGGCCACCAGTTCCTCCCCTCCCTGCGATACTGTCTGTCGTTGCTCGCGGCACCTCCCATGGTGAGGACCGTGGTCCCCGCGATGTCGTACACCTCGCCGCGCATCAGGTGCAGCACGTGCGGTCGCGCCTCATGGACGAGGCCGCCGTTCCACTCCTGCACCGGCAGCTCAGCCAGGGCGTGATGGTTCTCATGGTTGCCGTCAACGAAGCACGTGGTCCAGGGCTTCGACTCGAGCCAGTCGAGCCAGTATTTCTCGGCGTTGGACCCATCCCAGACAAAGCCGAAGTCGCCGGCCACGATTACCACATCATCACGCGTCAGCGTGCGACCCAGCGGCCAATTCTTGAAGGCAAACCGGCTGGACCCGTACTCGGCCCTGCCGTGCACGTCGCCCGTCACATAGATAGCCATCAGTACGCACCCCACGGCAGGAGTTTGTCCCCGAGCCTCACGATCCGGTCATACAGCACCGTGTGCCGATCGTCCGGATTGGCATCGCGATGGAAATGTCCGTAATACCAGCGCTTGTAGTCCAGGCGGTCCTCGAGCTCGTCGAGGAATCCGGTCAGCCGGTCCACATCAGGGCGTTCCCAGCCTGGGTCCGGGTAGAGCGTCGGCGAGAGCATGCGCGTCGAGCAGGTATGGGTGATGACGCAGTCGACCTTCCAGCCGACCTCGTCGAGCCTTGCCCGTGCGGCATCGAAATCGCGCTCGTCCGGGAGCTTCTGAGGCCACCAGCTGGAATGCGGCACGCGGTATTCCCTGTCCACGCTCGTGGCACCGCCCATGGTGAAGACCGTCTTCCCGTCGAGCTCGAAGACCTCCCCGCGCATGAGGCGGCGGATGGACGAAGTATCCGACA
>JAHAAK010000058.1 GCA_018376905.1 Collinsella sp.
GCAGCGTGCGCGGTCCCTCCCGACGGGAAACGAAAAAGCCCGGTTTAAAACCGGGCTCGAACAAACACGCCTATTGACAATGGCTTTCTCATATTAAAGGGGTCGCCGCCGCTAAGGCGTTGACCCCTTAATCCAAGCAACGGCGCTGCCCAGCTTTCCAGAACTTGGGCTGCCGTCGACACTATTCTACCCACGAATGACATTTTGAACAATCGGCAATGCCGCTCCAAAAGCCAGGCACAACTGGCACAACCTAGGCGGTCGCTGAATATGGCAAAGAAACTGTCCCTTTAACACATCCAAAATATTGCCTTTACGTGTTGATGCACACGGTGTGCAATAATACTCGCACTGTGCAATAGCGCACAGGCTGAGTAACAAGGAGGACGCTTGTCCCAGCTCGAGAAATGCGATCGCCGGTCCCTTCGCTCGCAGCGTGCCCTTCGCCAGGCACTTGCCAGCGAGCTTGCCGAAAGCGGCGACCTTTCGCGCATTAATGTCGCGTCGCTCACCGAGCGCGCTGGCCTTACGCGCCGTACGTTCTATTCGCACTACCGCGATATCCCCGACTTTATCAATCAAATCGAGGATGGCTTGCTGGCCGAGATCCGTGAGCGTATTGAGCTCATCACCGCAGCTCAGCTGCCCGATCTCTATCACAACATCGACGAGCTCGAACCGGCGCCCGGCTCAGTTGAGTTGCTGCGCTATCTCGCGGCCAATCGCGATCTTATCGGTGCCCTGCTGGGTCCTGGCGGCGACCAAGCCTTCATTAAAAAGATCATCGATACCGCACGCGAGGCCGTGGTGCCGCGTGCGCAGACAGGCATTTTGGGCCTGGCGCTGGGCACGTTCTTTGACTACTACGTCACCTATGTCGTGAGCGCCGAGGTCGGTATGATCCAACGTTGGTTTGAGCGCGACCTTTCCGAATCGCCCGAGACCATGGCACGCATCATGACGGTCATCGCCTTTGTACGCCCCGGCGACCTGTATGGCCAACCCATCGATATCAACGTGCCGGAATACGGCATGAAGCTATTGAATCTACAGCTCGAGGACGCGGTCGACGCCGCCGCAACCATCGAGTCCAACAACTAAGAGGAGAAACAGATGAGCAAACTCGTCGAAGGCATTAAGGACCGTATGGTCGCCGCCGCGCGCGAGGCCGTGCCCGCCGTGGCAGACGCCGCGCAGAAGGCCGCGACCGCCGCTGCCGAGAAAGTTGCCGAGGCGGTTGCCGAGGCCAAGAATGCGGCGGGGGAGACGCTCGCCGCCGACGCAGCTGCAACCAACGCCGTCGAGCCTGTAGCCGCCACCGCCGCCCAGGCCCCCGAAGGCGCAATCTTCAACCCCGAGAACGCTCGTGGCAACCTACACTTGGGCATCGACGTGGGCTCCACCACCGTCAAGCTCGCCGTGCTCAACGATGATAACCAGATCGTCTACGCCAAGTACCAGCGCCACCACACCGACGTCCGCGCCTGCGCCCGCGACCTGTTCGAGGGCGCTGCGACCGTGCTGCCGACGGCCCAGATGACCTGCGCCATTACCGGCTCGGGCGGCCTACTGCTGTCCCAGTGGCTCGACCTGGAGTTTGTCCAGGAGGTCATCGCCAGTAAGCGTGCCGTCGAGACCCTCATCCCGGCAACCGACGTCGCCATCGAGCTGGGCGGCGAGGACGCCAAGATCATCTACTTCGACAACGGCATCGAGCAGCGCATGAACGGCACCTGCGCCGGCGGTACGGGCGCGTTCATCGATCAGATGGCAACCCTGCTGCACACCGACGCGAGCGGCCTCAACGAGCTCGCGGCCAATGCCACCACCATCTATCCCATTGCCAGCCGCTGCGGCGTCTTTGCCAAGACCGATGTCCAACCGCTGCTCAACGAGGGCGCCCGCCCCGAGGACGTGGCTGCCTCCATCTTCCAGGCCGTCGTGACCCAGACCATCTCGGGCCTGGCATGCGGTCGCCCCATCCGCGGCAACGTCGCCTTCCTGGGTGGCCCGCTGCAGTACCTCTCCGAGCTGCGCCACCGCTTCTACCTCACGCTCAACCTGGACGAGGAGCACCGTATCGTGCCCCAAAACGCTCACCTGTTTGTGGCGAGCGGCGCCGCCATGGCGCACGAGTCCAACAAGCTCAGCACGTTCCCGCAGCTCATCGAGGCCATCGATGCCCTGGGTGACACACAGGGTGCCGAGGTCGAGCGTCTGGATCCGCTTTTTGCCACCGACGAGGATTTTGCTGAGTTCAAAACCCGCCACGACCAGGAAGTCGTCCCCAAGGGCAAACTCGACGGCTACACCGGTCGCGTCTTCATTGGCATCGATGCCGGCTCCACCACCATGAAGGCCGCGCTCGTGGGCGAGGACGGCCAGCTGTTGCACACCTGGTACGGCAACAACAACGGCGACATCTTGGGCACGGCCAAGGTCATCATGGCCGATTTCTACAATCACTCCCCCGCTGGCTGCACCATCGGCCACGTGACCACCACGGGCTACGGCGAGGCGCTGCTCATCGAGGCCCTCAAGGCCGACTCCGGCGAGATCGAGACCGTCGCGCACCTGCGCGGCGCCAAGGCGTTCCTGCCCGGCGTGGAGTTCATCCTGGACATCGGCGGCCAGGACATGAAGTGCCTGCGCGTCAAGGACGGCGTCATCGAGCACATCATGCTCAACGAGGCCTGCTCGTCGGGCTGCGGCAGCTTTATCGAGAGCTTCGCCGTGTCTATGAACATGGACGTGCGCGCGTTCGCCAACGCTGCCATTCATGCCAAGGCCCCCGTCGACCTGGGCAGCCGCTGCACGGTCTTTATGAACTCGCGCGTTAAGCAGGCCCAAAAGGAAGGCGCCACGGTGGGCGACATCGCCGCCGGCCTGTCCTATTCCGTTATCAAGAATGCCCTGTTCAAGGTTATTAAGCTGCGCGACCCCAAGGAGATCGGCAGCCAGGTGATCGTCCAAGGCGGCACCTTTATGTCCGATGCCACGCTGCGTGCGTTTGAGCAGCTCACTGGCGTTCACGCCGTGCGTCCCGACATCGCCGGCTGCATGGGCGCCTATGGTGCGGCCTTGCTCGCCCGCGATCGCGCCGGCGCCGACGGCACCTCGACCATCCTTTCGGCCGAGGACATCGCGCACCTTACCGTGACGCAAAAACACGTCCGCTGCGGCCGTTGCTCCAACAACTGCCAGCTTGCCGTCAACGACTTTGGCGGCGGCAGGCGCTTCATTACCGGCAACCGTTGCGAGAAGGGCGCCGGCCACAAAAAGCAGAAGACCGAGGCTCCCAACCTCTTCAAAAAGAAAAACGAGCTGCTCTTTGACCGCGAGGTCCTGAGTCCCGACGAGGCCCCGCGCGGCACCGTGGGTATCCCGCGCGCACTCAACATGTACGAGAACTACCCCTTCTGGCACGCGTTCTTTACGCGCCTGGGCTTTAGCGTGCAGCTGTCCGACCAGTCGAGCAAGAAGACCTACCAGGCGGGCATCGAGTCCATGCCGTCCGAGAGCGTGTGCTATCCGGCCAAGATGAGCCACGGCCACGTGATGAACCTTATCGACCGCGATGTCGACTTCATCTGGATGCCGTGCGTGCGCTGGGAACGCAAAGAGGACCCGACCGCCGGCAACTGCTACAACTGCCCCATCGTTATGAGCTACCCCACGGCGCTGGCGCTCAACATCGACGAGATCCGCGAGCAGAACATCGAGTTCCTGTACCCGTTTGTGCCCTATCACGACAAGACCGAGCTCAAGCGCCGTCTGTACCAGGTGCTCGCCGTCGACCGCGTGGCCGATGCCGAGGCTGGGCGCGGTCGCGTGCGTGGACCCAAGATCACGCGCTCCGAGGTTGATGCCGCCGTCAACGCTGCTTTTGAGGCCGATGCGCGCTTCCACGAGGATATCCAGACCATGGGCGAGGAGGCCCTTAAGTGGGTCGAGGACCACGGCGGTCACGGCATCGTGCTCGCTGGTCGTCCCTACCATAACGACCCCGAGATCAACCATGCCCTGCCCGAGCTTATCTCGAGCTTTGGCTTTGCGGTCTTTACCGAGGATTCGCTTGCGCACCTTGTGAAGCCCGAGCGCCCCATCCGCGTGGTCGACCAGTGGATGTACCACAGCCGCCTGTACGCCGTCGCCCGTTTTGTGACGATGCGCAACGACCTGGACCTGATCCAGCTTAACTCTTTCGGCTGCGGTCTGGATGCCCTGACCACCGATCAGGTGCAGGAGATTCTGGAAGCCAGCGGCAAGATCTACACCGTGCTCAAGATCGACGAGGTGTCCAACCTAGGTGCCGCGCGCATCCGCATCCGCTCGCTCATGGCGGCGCTTAAGGACCAGGAGGCCGAGCGCTTGGCCGAGGCCACGGCCGCGGGCGAGGCCTACGAGCAGGGCGATGCCGCGCCGGTGGCTCCCTCCACGGATGCCCCCGCATTCGCGAGCCGCAAGTACACGTTTGAGGCACAGCGTGAGAGCGCTTCGACCGCGTGGCCCAAGGTGCCCTTTACCGAGCAGATGCGTGACGAGGGCTATACCATCCTGTGCCCGCAGATGGCACCGATCCACTTTGACCTGGTCAAAGAGGTGTTCCGCGGTGCTGGCTATAACTTGGAGCTGCTGCCCTCGACCGATCACGACGCCGTCGAGGCCGGCCTGCGCTACGTGAACAACGACATTTGCTACCCGTCGATTCTGGTGACGGGCCAGATTATGGAGGCCATCGAGAGCGGTCGATACGACCTGTCCAAGACGGCCGTGGTTATCAGCCAGACCGGCGGTGGCTGCCGTGCCACCAACTACATCGCGCTCATCCGCAAGGCCCTGCGCGAGAGCGGCCACCCCGAGATTCCGGTGATCTCGCTTTCGGCCGTGGCGCTCGGCGAGGACAACCCCGGCTTTAAGATTACGCCGGCGCTGCTTAAGCAGGCAGTCTATGCGGTGCTCTTTGGCGACGTGATGATGCAGATGCTCTACCGCTGCCGCCCGTACGAGGCAACGCCCGGTGCCGCCAACGCGCTCTACGAGGAGTACATGGCGCGCGCCCGCAAGCTGGCGCCTAAGTTCAATCGCCACAACTACACCAAGCTGTGCCGCGAGGCCATCCGCGCGTTCGACACCATGCCGCTTGTGGGCGAGGGCACCAAGCCACGCGTGGGCGTAGTCGGCGAGATCCTGGTCAAGTTCCACCCTACGGCCAACAACCACGTGGTCGATGTCATTGAGCGCGAGGGCTGCGAGGCTGTGGTGCCGGGACTGCTTGACTTCTTCCTGTACTCCATGAGCAACGCCGAGCTGCAGAAGGACGAGCTGGGGAGCTCTGCCACGGCGCGCGCTGGCATGCAGGCGCTCATCAAGCTCGTGGACTGGATGCGTACGCCGGTGGAGGAGATGCTCGAAAAGTCCCGCCGCTTTGAGGCGCCCGAGCGCATCGGCACCATGGCGGACAAAGCCCGCACGGTGCTTTCGGTGTGCAACAACATGGGCGAGGGGTGGCTGCTCACGGCCGAGATGCTCGATCTGATTGACCACGGTGCGCCCAACATCATCTGCACGCAGCCCTTCGCGTGCCTGCCCAACCACGTGGTGGGTAAGGCCGTGATCAAGGAACTGCGCCGTCAGCACCCCGAGAGCAACATCGTCGCTGTGGACTACGACCCCGGCGCTTCCGAGGTCAACCAGCTCAACCGTATTAAGCTTATGATCAGCGTGGCAAAGGAGAACATGCGCGCTGGCAAGGGCTTTAAGCTCGAGAAGGTGGCGCCGCTCGCGATGGACGAGGTCACCGGCCAGATGCGTGCCCACGACGGCTGCGTGAGCTGCGGACCGGCCAGTGAGGAGGCCGTTGCATCGGTCGCCAAGCGTCTGGGGCGCGGTATTAAGAAGTAGTTGGCCTACTTCGAGCCGGATATAAGACAAACGGGTGGTAGTCGTACCGGCTACCACCTGTTTTTGCTGGACATATGTTGCGCAAATGATCTCGCTGCAGCCTTCCGTGGGCTCGCCCGATTTTTGGGCCGGTTCGGGCTTTGAGGACAAGCTGCTGCAAGCCCAGGGCGATTTTTCGCTCAACGCGGGACAGCACAGTGTGACCTATCTGCCAAACGACGAGACGATCGCTACGGTCTACCCATCGCCACCTACGAGATGGAAGCCGAAAAGTACATCTACCGCGTGTACAAGTACGAGCTGTAGCGTTGCGCTTAGGTTTGACCAATGGAGTATGAAAACACGCCGTTCGCCGATGCCCCCCTCCGCGAGTGGCAGCCATATGGTTTGATGTCAGAAACATATAGTTGTCGCCAGCCTGCTGGCGACGTTCCCCCTGATATCGGAGGTTCCAGGTATGTTTCACGCTCCGTTAAACAACTATCGGTTGGGCTAACATGGGTCGCCGTGCTATTTCGATAACCCTTGCAGTGGTCTGCCTGGCTGTGCTCCTGGGCGCTACAGGGCTGTTTGCTATAAGTCGAGAAACGTCCTATATGCAGGAATGCGCTTCCGAAGGGTTTGCCATTGATGGTTACTATCGGGATGACAGAACGAGTCGGGAAACCCTGGCCTTTCTTGAGGAGGATGGCTGTCGATGGCAACTGGTCAACAAAGACGGAAGCAGCGTTGACGGGCAGTTTAAGCGTACGGATGACCCCAACATCCTGATATTAAAGAAGGAAAACGGCGAAAAATTCGGCACGGTTCACGTTGCGTATATATCGCGCCGACGCAATCAGGGGCAGATTTACCTAATTAGAGATACTAAGGTGACCCGATTTTATTTTGTGAGCACCGATCCGGCGTTTACGGTGGAGTCTGGCGATGTCGATGCGGACGTCTGATTCACGGCAATAAAACAGCGAGCGGGGCTCGGGTGTGAACTACGTCCCGCTTTTTGCTTGTGCCTGCGTCGCGTCTGAGCCTCGCCGCGACTTGCGCCTGTGCGCGGGAGCCATCCCATGCTCCGCATTACTCCACATCAAACTCCACGCGATCGAGTTCGGGCACGTTGAGGTCAATGAGCTTGCGGGCGACGTGACGGTCGTGTGCCCCAAGCGCCTCGCTTGTCGTCACATGGGCGACAATCTCGCGCTCGACGATGCCCTCCTCGTCGCCTTCGGTGGCCGAGGTTTCGACGGCGACGGTGTAATCCTTAAAGCCTGGCAGTACCGCGGCAAGCTCGCGCGTGGTTTCGGTGACGCCGTAGCCGTCCTGCACGCCGGCCTGCGCCGAGCCAATAGACCCCGCGGTCATAACGATGCAGGGGATGGCAAAGATGGCCGTTCCCACGATGATGCGGCGGCGCACTTTGCGTGACAGCTCGTTGACCTCGGCATTTTCCTCGGCGGTCACAATGCCGTCGCCGTTGAGGTCACGCTTGAGCGGCACGCGCAAAAGAAGCAATACGGCTTCGGCGGCCAGCGCGATAAAGACGACGTTGATGCCAAACTCGTAGAGGGCCGAGAGGAACAGTGACCCGCTTGCAATGGCGATGCCATAGCCCGCCGCGCACAGGGGCGGCATGAGCGCGGTCGCCACGGCCACGCCGGCGATGAGCGTGGCGGGTTCCTGGTCGCGCGAGTTGCCCAGGCCACCCGCAAAGCCGCCCGCGAGCGCGACGGCAAGGTCCCACACGGTGGGCGTCGAGTTGTCGATAATGGCAGCCGTGGTGGTGCCGAGGGGCGAGAGCTTAAAGTACAACGTGGATGTGACCAGGCAAAAGGCCATTTGCAGCGCAAGGCTGGCGACGGCTTCGACGGTAATCTCGCGGTCGAGCGTGGCGATGCCGTATGCCATGGCAAGGACCGAGCCCATGAGCGGGCAGATGAGCATGGCGCCTACAATGGCGATATCTGAGTCGATATCGAGGCCGATGCTCGCGATCAACATGGCAATTATCAGGATGCATAAGTGCGAGCCAGTCAGGCGCGCCCCGTTTACAAAGCGCTTGCGAATCACGTGATAGGGCGCGCGTCCCTCGCGAATGTTGAACGCGCGCTTTAGGAAACGGCCGGCGTTCTCCATGACCTCACTATGGGCAGGGCGGATGCCGTGGCGCCGGTGATGGCGTTCACGCAGTCGCTTGAGTTGTTGTCTATCGAGTTCCATGTTCACCTCGTTCCAGCGCGGTCCGCGCAACGCGCCCGTTGTCCTAACTCTACACCGTGGCGGGCGGGGTGTCTGTTGGATGCGGAATCCGATAGGGCGGATGACGCGGGAGCAAATGCAAATCACAGGCTCAATTCGATCCCGCAAGAATATGCTGCACCAGCTCCTACATATGTGACGAAATTGTGAAGCACGAGAGCGCGAATTTCAAAAAATCCGCCGGTGACCAATGTTGCGCAACAGAATTCAAAAATCAGCTCCTACATTTTGAAGCGTATGGATACATCCGTGTCAAAGGGAGAAAGCCATGGCAAACTACAGTCCACAACACTTTGAGCCTCGGGCCAAGGCCGTCAACGTCAAGGGCGTTGCCAACCGCGCCGTCGCAACCGTTTTGACGGCGGGCCTCATCGCTCAGCCGCTCATGTCGCCGCTGGCGGCAATCGCCGCACCGTCAACCGATAACGGCGATTCTGTTCAGGGGGGGGGTAGTTCTGTAGAGAACACCGTTGCCGCCGGTAACCAAGCGGTCGTAAAGACGGCTGCCCAGCTGGCCGAGGAGTCGGCAAAGCAGCTCAAGGACGCTCAGGCCGCCTACGATGCCGCCCAGAAGAAGGCCGACGCGGCGGGCCAGTCTCAAAAGCAGGCACAGCAGCAAAAGAATCAGGCCTCGCAGGCCGTGACCGATAACGCCGCCGAGCAGAACGAGGCCGAGGTAGCCGCGCTTCAGGAGAAGATCGACGAGCTTAAGGCAGCCGTCGAAAAGACCGAGCAGCAGCAGAAGAAGCTGGGCGACCTGAACGATCAGCTCGATCAGGCCAACAAGAGCGTCGAGGATAAGGCCCAGGCGCTCAAGGACGCCAAGGCAAAGCAGGATGAGGCCAAGAAGGCCCTCGATGATGCCCAGGCCAAGCTCGAGGCCATGGGTATGGACGAGTACGAGGCCGCCAAGAAGGCCGTCGAGGACGCACAGGCAAAGCTCGATGACGCCAATAAGGCCGTTGCTGCTGCACAGGCCAATCTGGACCAGGCCAAGGCCGCCGAGGCCAGTGCACAGCAGGAAAAGAAGGACACTGAGGCCGCTCTGACTTCCGCCCAGGCCAAGAAGCAGGAGACTGCCGCTGCTCTCGCAGCCGCAACCACCGCGCGCGATAACGCCCAGCAGAAGTTCAACCAGGCGCAAGCCGCGCTCGATGCTGCCGTCTCGGGTACGGGTGTTGACCTGAGTGCGCTTGAGGCCACCAAGAACGCTGCTGCTGGTGAGCTCAAGACCGCGCAGGCGGAGCTCAATGCCGCGACGGATGCCGACGCCACCGCACAGGCGAACCTGCAGGCTGCGCAGACTACCGTCACCGCCGCGCAGGAGAAGGCCAACGCCGCCAACGCCGCCGTGGCATCTGCCCAGTCTGCATATGATGCGGTAAGCAAGGAATACAACGCCGCCGTCAGCAAGCGCGACGCCGCCAAGGCCGCATGCGAGCAGGCCCAGCAGACCGAAGCCGACAAGAAGGCGGAGTACGACCGACTCGTCGAGGTCCGTCAGCAGAAGCGCAGCGAGTGGGAGGCGGCCTGCGCCGCTTCGAACGCCGCGGAAAAGGCTTATGACGCTGCTAATGCCCAGGTTGAGGCTCTTGAACAGCAGATTGCAGGCCTAAAGTCCAACATGACCGTTGACCAGGAAGTCATCAAGACGATATGAGAAAGCCATTTGGGCCGCCTCCCCCCGCGGCGCAGCTTCTTTCCGCGGGCTCGGGATGCCACAATGGGCTTTGAGTATCGGCCCGT
>JAHAAK010000010.1 GCA_018376905.1 Collinsella sp.
ACACATAACCCAGTTCAAGTGTAACTACCGTGTGTACAACTAAAGCAACCGGCTGGGACGAGGGGCGACGCAAAAGCGTCGCCCCCGTTTTTAACCATGTCAACTGAACCTAGTTCAGTTTGGTTGATTTCCGATCTCAGCCGAACACATTGAGCGGAAAGGCCGTTCCCGCAGTCAGTCGAACGTCCCCGGGGCCCTTCTCAGGCCCCGGGGACGGCATTTTCCCAGTTGAAGGAACGGTGGAGATGTGTTTCGATGGGTCAGATTCGTGTCGTTCCGAAAAGACCGTGAACCTTTTGTGGGACGCTCGGCGCCGTGGTATCATAGCCGAGTTTGTTGTCTTGGTCGGAAACCAAGACGCCTTATGCGCTGATCGGTAACCAGCGCCTGACTAATAAGGAGTCCTACCATGAAGCAGGGTATCCATCCCCAGTATGTCGAGTGCACGGTGACGTGCTCCTGCGGCAACACCTTCAAGACGCACGCTACCGTGTCCGAGATGAAGGTCGAGCTTTGCAACGAGTGCCACCCGTTCTACACCGGCCAGCAGAAGTTCGTCGACACCGGTGGACGCGTCCAGCGCTTCGCCGACAAGTTCGGTGGCGCCGCTGCCGCCCAGCTCAAGAAGGCTGAGGAGGCCAAGGCTGCCAAGGCCGCCAAGGCCGCTGAGGCCGAGGCCGCTCGCAAGGCCGCCGCTGAGGCTAAGGCTGCCGAGAAGGCTAAGCGTGCCGCTAAGTTTGCCGAGGAGGCTGCCAAGCAGGCTGCCGAGGCTCCCGCAGAGGCTCCCGTCGAGGAGGCCGCTGCCGAGGCCGAGACCACCGAGGCTGCTGAGTAACTAGCTCGCCGAGCAAACACTCGCATTCATGGCTAAAGGACCGCGTATCCATCTGGGTGCGCGGCCCTTTTCTTTAATTGGTGCAAACGAACCCGTCCCCATGGCACCAAAATTGGTGCGAAGGGGACGGGTTCGTTTGCACCAAATGGCAGAGAGGCAGCGTTTTCCCAGATAAAAGCTGCCAAAATAAACCAGTCCCTTTTTGGCAGGCTGTCGTAGTTATTACGTGGTCGAGCGTGTCGACCGCATAGGCGGCGCCTTGTTTGGCTAAAGTACAAATATCTGTGTTTAACTCGTCCAAGGTTTCATACCGCGGGCGATGGCCAAAAAGGAAAACCACATGGGATTCATGTCAAAGCTGCTGTCCTTTGGATCCGATAAGGACCTGAAGCGCTACTACAAGATCGTCGACAAGATCAACGGTCTTGAGCCCCAGTTTGAGAAGATGACCGAGGAGGAGCTCCGCGCCCAGACCGATAAGTTCCGTGAGCGCTACGCCAACGGCGAGTCGCTCGACGACATGCTCCCCGAGGCCTTTGCCACCGTGCGCGAAGCTTCCAAGCGCACCATGGGCATGCGTCACTTTGATGTACAGCTCATCGGCGCCATGGCGCTGCACGAGGGCCACATCGCCGAGATGAAGACCGGCGAAGGCAAGACCCTCGTCTCCACGCTGGCCGGCTATCTCAACGCTATCGCCGGTAAGGGCGTGCACGTCGTCACCGTCAACGACTACCTGGCCAAGCGCGACTCCGAGTGGATGGGTCGCATCTACAAGTATCTGGGCATGACCGTCGGTCTGCTGCAGAACAACATGCCGCTCGAGCTGAAGCGCCCAGCCTACCAGGCCGACGTCACGTACGGCACCAACTCCGAGTTCGGTTTCGATTATCTGCGCGACAACATGGTTACCCGCCCCGAGCAGCGTGTTCAGCGCGGCCACAGTTACGCCATCGTCGACGAGGTCGACTCCATCCTGATCGACGAGGCCAGAACGCCGCTCATCATCTCGGGCGCCGGCACCAAGTCCGCCAGCACTTACAAGGACTTCGCGCGCGCCGTGCGCGGCCTTGAGCGCGGTGAGGACGTCTCGCACGACATGCTCACCGCCACCGAGGACGTGGAGCCCACGGGCGACTTCGTCATGGACGAGGCCAAGCACACCATTGCCGCCACTGAGCGCGGCCTTAAGAAAATCGAGCGCCGCCTGGGTATCGATGACATCTATGCCGATCTCTCCGGCCAGCTGGTCAACCACCTGCAGCAGGCGCTGAAGGCCCAGTACATGTTCCACCGCGACAAGCAGTACGTGGTCACCAACGGCGAGGTCAAGATCGTCGACGAGTTCACCGGCCGCATTATGGAAGGCCGCCGTTACTCCGAGGGCCTGCACCAGGCCATCGAGGCCAAAGAGGGCGTGCTCGTACGTGAGGAGAACCAGACACTCGCCACCATCACCCTGCAGAACTACTTCCGTCTGTATGACAAGCTCTCCGGCATGACCGGCACGGCACTTACCGAGGATGCCGAGTTCCGCGAGATCTACAAGCTGCCCGTCGAGGTCATCCCCTCCAACAAGCCCGTGCAGCGCGTGGACCACGAGGACCTGGTATACCGCACCATTCAGGCCAAGTACAACGCCGTCGCCGACGATGTCGAGCAGCGTCATGCCAAGGGCCAGCCGGTCCTGGTGGGCACCGTCTCCATCGAGAGCTCCGAGAAGCTGTCCGCCGCCCTTACCAAGCGCGGCATCGCTCACGAGGTCCTCAACGCCAAGCACCATGAGCGCGAGGCCCACATCGTTGCCCAGGCCGGACGCTACGGCGCCGTGACCATCGCCACCAACATGGCCGGTCGTGGTACTGACATCCTGCTGGGCGGCAACCCCGACGAGCTGGTGCGCGAGCGCCTGGAGTACGAGGGCCTGACCATGGAGGACGTGACGCCCGAGCAGCTCGAGCAGTTTAACGCCGAGGCCAAGGAGACTTGCAAGGCCGAGCGCGAGCGCGTGCTTGCCGCCGGCGGCCTGACCGTCATCGGCACCGAGCGCCATGAGTCCCGCCGTATCGACAACCAGCTGCGCGGCCGTTCCGGCCGTCAGGGCGATCCAGGCGAGACCCAGTTCTACCTGTCGCTCGAGGACGACCTCATGCGCCTGTTCGGCGGCGACAAGATGGACCGCGTCTCCAAGATGATGGTCACGGCCGACATGGGCGACGACATGCCCATCCAGCACAAGATCATCTCCAAGGCCGTCGAGAGCGCCCAGCACAAGGTCGAGAGCATCAACTTCTCCATGCGTAAGAGCGTCCTTGAGTACGACGACGTCATGAACAAGCAGCGCCAGGTCATCTACGCCGAGCGCAATAAGATTCTGGACGGCAAGGACCTGACCGACCACATCACCGAGGTCATGCACGACACCGTGTACCGCTGCGTGCAGGAGTTCTGCACCAAGGACAGTCACGATGGCGAGCGCGACCTGGAGGGCCTGCGCAAGTGGGTTGTGGAGCTCACCGGCCACATCGATACGCCGAAGTTCCCCGACGAGGATTATGAGGCCCTGGCTGCCGATGTCCTGGCTTACGTAGAGAAGTGCTACAACATGAAGGCCGAGCGCTTGGGCGAGGACCTGATGCGCGAGCTCAACACCCAGGTCATGCTGCGCGTCATCGATACCCGCTGGATGAACTACCTGCAGGAGATGGACTACCTTAAGACCGGCATCGGCCTGCGCGGCTTTGGCCAGCGCGACCCGCTGGTTGAGTACAAGACCGAGGCCTACGGCGCGTTCCAGATACTCGTCGATACCATGTATGAGGATTACCTGCGCACGGTTCTGCGCATCGAGATCAAGGCTGCCCCGCGTGCCGTGGAGCACAAGGAAGAGCCCGCGCTCGAGGGCGCGCGCTTCTCCGGTCCTGCCGAGGTCGATGGTGATAACGGCGACTCGGTGCTGCGCAAGCAGGCGCAGGTGCAGGCCCGCACGGCTGTCCAAGGCGGACCGGCTGCCGTTAACAACGGTGGCAAGGTGACGACCTATCGCAAGTCCGAGAGCGACGATCCGTACGTCAACGTGGGCCGCAACGACCCGTGCCCCTGCGGTAGCGGCAAGAAGTTTAAGTACTGCCACGGCAGGAATCGTTAATGGCTGAGGCTTTAGAGGTAACGCCCGCCGAGCTGGACGCGTTTGCGGACCGGCTCGGCGAGGTCGAGTCGTATCTCCACTTGGACGAGAAGCGTACCCGCGTGACCGAGCTCGAGGCCAAAAGTGTTGCCCCTGGCTTTTGGGATGACGCCGACGCCGCCCGTGCCACCATGGAGGAGATTGCTCGCACCAAGGAAGATATCGCTGCCGTGGACACCGCGCGCGGCGAGCTTTCCGATGCCCGCGCCGCGCTGGAGCTTGCCGAAGAGATGGGGGATGACCCCGACGCCGCCGCATTGCGCGAGGAGGCTGCCGCTACGGCAGAACGCCTGGCCCGCGCTATCGACGAACTTGAGCTTTCGAGCTGGTTTACCGGTGAGTTCGATCACGGCGATGCTATTGTGACCATCAAGCCCGGACAGGGTGGTCTGGAGGCCCAGGACTGGACCTTCATGCTCTTTAAGATGTACATGAAGTACTGCCAGCGTCGCGGCTGGAAGGTCACCATCAACGACTGTCCCGCGGCCGAGGTCATCGGCATCGACCGCGCGACCTTTACCGTCGAGGGCAAGGACGCATTTGGCATGCTGCGCGCCGAGGCCGGTGTCCACCGCTTGGTTCGCATTAGCCCCACCGACGACAAGAAGCGCCGCCAGACCACGTTTGCCGGCGTCGAGGTCATCCCCGTGCTACCCGATGATATCGACATCGAAATCAGTCCCGATGACATCCGCGTGGACGTGTACCACGCGAGCGGCCCGGGCGGTCAGGGCGTCAACACCACCGACTCCGCCGTGCGCGTGACGCATTTCCCCAGCGGCATTGTGGTTACCTGCCAAAATGAGCGCAGCCAGATCCAGAACAAGGCCGCGTGCATGCAGATCCTCAAGGCTCGTCTGTACGAGATTGAGCTCGAGAAGCGCGCCGAGGCGCTCGATGAGATCCGCGGACCCAAGACCACGATTGGTTTTGGCAACCAGATTCGCAGCTACGTGCTCTACCCGTACCAGATGGTCAAGGATCTGCGCTCGGGTGTGGAGACCAGCAATGTCGAGGCCGTTCTTGACGATGGCGACCTGGACCCGTTTGTTATTGGCTACCATCGCTGGGCTACCGGCAACGCCGATGCAGAAGGCTCGGAGGTCTAAAACATCGGGTGGCTTCAAGCCGATGCCAAACCCAACGGTTGGACGGGTTTGTATCCAGAATAAACCCTGCGCAGGGGTGGTTTTTGTCCGGCGAATCGGTAGAATCGAATACAAGAAGAAGTTCAAAGCGCATCCGTTTGGGTGCGCTTTTTTGAGGGAGGCAGCATGGCATATCGTCTGGACATCAAGCGCATTCTTTCGATGAACTTCTTTCACGACCTGCCCCAGATCATGTTGGGGTGTGCCTTGGCCGCCATCGCGACCGACTTGTTTTTGATTCCCAACGGTCTTGCCGCCGGTGGCGTTACGGGCCTTGCCACCATTATCCAGGCGGTCGGCGCGGCGCGCGGCCTATCGCTTCCCGTTGGTATTCAGACGATCGTGATGAACGCCTTGCTGTTGTTGGTCGTTATGCGCGAGGGCGGCATGTTCTACGTGGTGCAGACCGCGACGGGCTTTGTGCTGCTGGGCTTCTTTACCGATCTGTTCGCCCCGTTTGTAGCACCTCTGGCGGATGCGGACCTGATGCTTCCCGCTATGTGGGGCGGCATTATTACGGGCATCGGTTACGGCATGGTGTTGCGCGCCGGCGCCAACACCGGCGGCTCGGACACGATTGGCCAAATCATCTCGCGTAACACCTCACTGCCGGTGGGCTCGACCGTCATGGCGATCGATGTTGCCGTATGCGCGCTGTCGGCTCCGGTCTTTTCAATCGAAAACGCACTATATGCAGGCCTTTCGATGGTCATTAGCGGCTACGTGATCGATGCCGTGGTCGATGGTGGCAACAAACGCCGTATGGTACTCATCATCTCGGACAAGTTCCCTGATATCGCTGCCGATATCATGTATGGCCTGGGTCGTGGTTGTACCAAGTTTAAGGCGACTGGCATGTATTCGGGTGCCGAGAAGCCAGTGATTATGGTCATCGTGAGCCGTCGAGAGCTCAATACCCTCAAGACGATCGTGCGCGAGCGCGATCCTCATGCCATCGTGACGGTTGCCGACGTTACGGAAGCCTTCGGCGAGGGATTCAAGGACATTAGCGCGTAGGGTCGATCGCGTTCCATCCAAAAGACGTTCACATTGATAAACCGTTTCATCAGCGGTTCTGCCTGCTAAATTGTTCAAATAATGATAAAAACTCTGGTAAAGCCATCAGTTTCCAGCATAATGAATGACGTACGTGCATTGCGGCTGTGTTGGGATTACCTTTCCGTGCCGTGCGCATTTTGTCTAATGAGGATGAAAGGAAGGCACAATGAGCGACGAAGAGCTCAAAAAGGTTGCCAACGAGGTAAGGAAGGGCATCGTCACCGGCGTGCACGCTGCCAAGTCCGGCCATCCGGGCGGTTCGCTCGGCGCTGCCGACATCATGACCTATCTGTACTTTGAGGAAATGAACGTCGACCCGGCCGATCCCCGCAAGGCCGATCGCGACCGTTTTGTGCTCTCCAAGGGCCATTGCGCTCCGGGCCTGTACGCCGTGCTCGCCGAGCGTGGGTTCTTCCCCAAGGAGGATCTCGAGACGCTGCGCCATATCGGCAGCCACCTGCAAGGTCATCCCAACATGAACGACACCCCGGGCGTCGATATGTCCACCGGCTCGCTCGGCCAGGGCATCTCCGCCGCCGTGGGCATGGCGGTTGCCGCCAAGCACTGGGGCGATACTTACCGCACGTACGCCCTGCTGGGTGATGGCGAGAGCGAGGAGGGCCAGGTCTGGGAGGCAGCCATGTTTGCCGGCAACCATCAGCTCGATAACCTCTGCGTGATCGTCGACCACAACGGCCTGCAGATCGACGGCCCCGTCGAGGAGGTCAACGACCCCATGCCGCTCGCCGACAAGTTCCGCGCCTTTAAGTTCCACGTGGTGGAGCTTGCCGACGGCAACGATTTCGATCAGATCCGCGCCGCCTTTGCCGAGGCCCGCGCCACCAAGGGTCAGCCGACCGCCATCATCGCCGAGACCATGAAGGGCAAGGGCGTTTCCTTTATGGAGAACCAGGTTGGTTGGCACGGCAAGGCCCCCAACGATGAACAGTTTGAGCAGGCCATGGCAGAGCTCACGGCCGCCGGAGAGGAGCTCTAGGATGGCAGACGTCAAAAAAATCGCCACGCGCGTAAGCTACGGCGAGGCCCTCGTCGAGCTCGCCAACGAGCACGATGACTTTGTGGTCCTCGACGCCGACCTGGCCGCCGCCACGCAGACCGGCAAGTTCAAGGCCGCCTGCCCCGATCGTTTCTTCGATGTGGGCATTGCCGAGAGCAACCTGATGGGCGTCGCCGCCGGTATCGCGACCACCGGCCGCGTTGCCTTCGCGAGCACCTTTGCCATGTTTGCCGCCGGCCGCGCCTTTGAGCAGGTCCGTAACTCCATCGGCTACCCGTATCTCAACGTTAAGATCGGTGCCACGCATGCCGGTATCTCGGTGGGCGAGGATGGCGCCACGCACCAGTGCTGCGAGGATATTGCCCTCATGCGCGTCATCCCCGGCATGACTGTGATCGTTCCTGCCGACGACGTCGAGGCCCGCGCCGTAACGCGCGCCGCCTACGAGTGCGACGGTCCGGTGTACATGCGCTTCGCTCGTTTGGCCTCGCCGGTTATCAACGACCCCGAGACCTACAACTTCGAGTTGGGTAAGGGCATTGTCATGCGCGAGGGCGCCGACGTCACCATCATCGCCTGCGGCCTGATGGTCGGCGAGGCTCTCGAGGCCGCCGAGCAGCTCGCTGCCGAGGGCATCGACGCCGAGGTCATCAACATGCACACCATCAAGCCCATCGATGCCGACCTGATCGTCAAGAGCGCCACCAAGACCGGCCACGTCGTGACCGTCGAGGAGCATTCTGTAATCGGTGGCCTGGGCAGCGCCGTTGCCGACGTCCTGTGCGAGCAGTGCCCGACGCCCCTCAAGAAGATCGGCGTCAACGACACCTTTGGCGAGTCCGGCCCGGGTGCCGAGCTCTTGCACAAGTATGGCCTGGACGCCGCCAACATCGTGGCGACCACCAAGGAGTTCTTGGCATAAGGCAAGGCGGATCTCAAGGACTGCTTCGCCAGAACTATGGAAACCCGGCAGGGGCGCTCTCTTGGAGAGCGCCCCTGTTTCAGTTGTGGTGAAATAAGGACTGATTAGACCTTTTAACTGGTAAAACAGTCCCTATTTCACCGCAACTTATGAAGACGCCCCTCAAGCACGGTCCCATCAGGGAAAAGGGCATATATCGACAAAGCGCAATTCAGACCCTTCCAACTTTGTATATGCAGCACCCCAAGTAAAACGCGGCGACCCCTTAGTTACCGCAGGCCGGACACAGGGTTACTTTCCAAATCTTTCCGCAGGACGGAGGAGCCCCCGCCGCACGTAGTGCGCAGCGGAGGCTCCGACATGTCCGAGGACGATTTGGAGAGTAACCCTGTGTCCGGCCGGAGGGACCCAAACACGGCCATGCTTCTTATGTGCAGCAAAGCTAATGCTGCTAAAATACTAAGCGCTCATGTAGTTTAAACGCACGACGATAAGGAGCACCAGTGGGTAACCACTTCCGTACCTCCGGTGCGGGCGATGATGCCCCCAAGACGCAGGCAGGCGTCCAGGGCAGTCGTTTCGCCACTCCGGATTCAGAGGGCCAGCCTGTTGCTCAGGCCCCCGCTCAGCCGGCAGATCAGGCACAGCCGGCATCCGATCCCTTTGCCTACAATCCAACCAGCGATGTCGCGCTTTCCGGCACGGCGGGTTTTGAGCCCGTTCAGGCCGTGACCGCTCGCGTGGAGCAGCCTCAGGCTGGTGCCGCCACGCCGCAGCCTACCATGGCCGGCATTCCCGACCCCTTGGCCCCTGCGACGCCGGCTCCTCAGCCTGCGCAGTCCGGTCTCTTTGCCGCTATTCCCGACCCCACGCAGCCTGCTGCCCCGGTGGTCGAGAGCGATCAGGCAGCCGAGGTCGCAAGCCTCGATAACGCGCTCAACAACCCCGATTTTACGTCGGTGTTTGCGCCCATCGATCCGCAGGCCAGCCGCAAGAAGATGGCCAAGCAGGCCGGTGTCGAGCCCGTCATCCTTATGGAGCATGTCACCAAGATCTATCCGGCACAGCCCAACAAGCCTGCACTCGACGACATCAACATCGAGATCTATCCGGGCGAGTTTGTCTTCCTGGTCGGTCACTCCGGCTCGGGTAAGACCACGCTGCTGTCGACGCTCAACCGCGACGTCAAGCCGACGAGCGGCCGCATCCTGGTTGCCGGTCAGGACCTCATGAAGATCAAGAACCGCAAGGTTCCGTTCCTGCGCCGCCAGATTGGCGCCGTGTTCCAGGACTTTAAGCTTCTGCCGCAAAAGACCGCCTACGAAAACGTGGCGTTTGCCCTGCAGTGCATCGGCAAGCCCAAGGGCGTCATTCGCAGCCAGGTGCCCGAGGTGCTGCGTCTGGTCGGTCTGGCCGATCAGATGGACTCGCTGCCCGACCAGCTTTCCGGTGGCGAGCAGCAGCGCGTTGCCGTCGCCCGTGCTATGGTCAACCGTCCGCCGCTGCTGATCTGCGACGAGCCCACGGGCAACCTCGACCCGGCGATCTCGCTGGGCATCATGAAGCTGCTTGAGCGTATTAACCGCACCGGCACCACCGTGATCGTCGCCACGCACGACCGCGAGATGGTCGATAGCATGCACCGTCGCGTGATCGCCCTCGAGGGCGGCCACGTCATCCGCGACCAGGAGAGGGGAGGTTACGGCAACTATGGCACCAACTAACGTGGGCTACTCCTTCAAAGAGGCAATCAGCCACTTCTTCCGTAACTGGACTACCTCGCTCGGCGCCGTCATCACGATCTTCCTTTCGCTGTTTATCATCGGCCTGTTCATCATGGGCTCTGCGATGCTGAACTCCGTGATCGGCACCGTCGAGGATCAGGTTGTCATCAACGCGTTCATTAGTGATGACGCCGATCAGGCCGATGTTCAGGCTTTTGAGGCCGAGCTTAAGACGTGGAATAACGTCAAGTCCGTGACCTATAAGGACAAGGACGACGCGCTGTCCGAGTATACGAGCAAGATGTCGGGCAACGCCGACGCCACCATGAGCGCGCTCGATGGCCAGAACCCGCTGCCGGCTTCCTTCGCTATTGAGATGGACGATCCGTCCAAGGTCGAGAGCACGGCAAAGAAGCTCAAGAAGGATGCCGATTTCCAGAAGATCGCGGATGACGGCGACGTCAACGCGAGCGTGCTGTACGGCCAGGAGGAAGTGAGCCGCCTGTTCCAGGTGACCAACTACATCCGCATCGCCGCCGTGGTGCTCGTTGGCCTGCTGACTTTTATCGCGTTCATCTTTATCAACAACACGATTCGCCTGTCCATTACGGCGCGTCGTCGTGAGATTGCGATTATGCGTCTGGTCGGCGCCAGCAACGGCTTCATTCGTGGCCCGTTTATCACCGAGGGCGTACTGCAGGCCATTTTGGGCTCGCTGCTTTCCATCGGCGTTCTGGAGCTGCTGCGCAATCTGATGATTCCGCGTCTGCAGGAGAGCATCGGCTGGATGTCGTTTGCCCTGCCGATGCAGTACTACCTGGTGACCTATGCTGCGCTGATTCTGGTCGGCGTGATTATCGGCCTCTTTGGTTCTGCCATCGCCATGCGTCGCTACCTGCGCGTGTAGGCATGCCTGGAATTCATCCCTTCCAACGGGTCGTCTCTTATGGGGCGGCCCGTTTTTTGATCCCTAGGGGACGGCAGGAAAGCGAATCATTTGGGTAGACTCTTTGGAGTTCGCAATCGATAGTTAGGAGGCGCCATGGGGCGCAATAACAAGCATAAGCGTGGAGCTCGCAATAAGCGCGGGCCGGTGCGCAGCGAACGCCGTCCGAGCCTGACCGGGCGCGTGCAGCTCCATGAGCACAGTGCCTATGTCATAACCGAGAATGGCGACTACAAGGTCATGGGCCGCGGTAAGCGCGAGATCATGGATGGCGATACCGTTGCCGTGAGCATTAAGAACAGCCCGCACGGTGAGCGGCGCGCCGTGATCGAGGGCGTGGTTGAGCGTGCAGCCATAAGCGTGGTGGGCACGTACCAGACCGCCGGTCCGCTCGGTGTGATTGAGCCGCTCGATTCGCGTCTGAAGGCCGACTTCTTCATTCTGCCCGAGGATACCTCGGCGGATCGTCTGGGCGTCCACCCGGGTGATGCTGTTGTCGCGCACATTTTGACCTACCCGACGCGCCTGGAATCGGGCACCGTGACGATTGAACGCCGCATTGGCGGAGATGACGCGCCCGATTTGGGCGTTCAATATGTGATGGCGCGTTACGGCTATACCGATAGCTATCCCGAGGCCGCGCTGGACGAGGCCGAGGGGCTTTCGCTCGATGTGTCCGCGGCGCTTAAGGACCCGCTCCGCCGCGATCTGCGCGACCGCTTTGTCATCACGATCGACCCGGTCGACGCGCGCGACTTTGACGATGCCATTTCGCTGGAGCGTACGCCCGAGGGTGGCTACAAGCTGGGTGTGCATATCGCCGACGTTTCACACTATGTGGCTTGGGACGGGCATATCGATCTTGAGGCTCGCCATCGTACGACATCGGTGTATCTGGCCGATCGCGTGCTTCCCATGCTGCCCGAACGCCTGTCCTGTGACCTGTGCTCGCTTCGCCCTGACGAGGACCGTCTTGCGTTTACCGTCGATATCGAGCTCGATGCGCAGGGTCGCGTGCGGCATTACGATCCGTATCCCAGCGTGATTCGCTCGCGTGTGCGTATGGACTATGACGGCGCCGAGGCGCTGCTGGTGCGTGCCGGCGCGGTTGAGTATTCGGTGCTGGAGGGTGCAGCCGAGGATGTTGCGGCTGCCGAGACCTCGCGCGAGGAAGCGCTTGAGCGCGGTCTTGCGTGCGAGGAGGCCGCCCGCGGCTACAACATCGACCTCGGCGATTTCCTTGTCGCCGCTAACGAACTCGCCGAACTTCGCCGTCGTATTCGTCGCGCCCGCGGCTCAGTCGATTTTGACACAGCCGAGATTCGCGCTCTATTGGATGAGGACGGAGTGCCCGTGCAGATTGTGGCGCGTGAGCGTTCGTGTGCCACGTCGCTTATCGAGGAAGCCATGCTGCTCGCCAACGAGTGCGTTGCAGAGTGGCTGGCAGACCGTGATATCGAGGCCTGCTATCGTGTGCATGAGGATCCGAGCCCCGATAGCCTGCACGGTGCTGCCGTTGCGCTGGCGCAGCTAGGCATCATCGACGATCGCCGTGCTGCCGGTATTGCCCTGGGGAGCCCCGATGAGCTGCAGGCTGCAGTTGATGCTGCCGCCGGTACGGCCAACGCACCGCTCGTCAACACGCTGCTTCTGCGCAGCATGCAGCGCGCGCTGTACAAGCCGCGCAACGAGGGCCACTTTGCGCTCGCCGCGCCGTGCTACTGTCACTTTACGAGTCCCATCCGTCGCTACCCCGATCTGGTGGTGCACCGCGTGCTCAAACTGCAGTTGGCCTATGAGCAGCTCGGCGGCAAGGACGCCTTGGTCCGTACGCCGCGGCTGATCGGTAAGGGGCGCGAGTCGCTGCCGCGCATTCTGCCGCAGATCTGCCGCGCATGTAGCGATGCCGAGCGCGCGGCAGATGCCGCCAGCCATGCGACGCAAAAGATCAAGATTGCCCAGTACTATGAGGACCGTCTGGGTGAGCGCTATGCCGGAACCGTCTCGTGGGTTAGCAGCATGGGCCTCTTTGTGCGCTTGGACCTAACACAGGTCGAGGGCCTGGTTTCAATTAAGAGCCTGGGCAACGAGTGGTTCGAGTTCGACGAGGACGCGCTAACGCTCACAGGTGCCGACACGGGCACCCGTTACGAGCTGGGGCAGCGCGTGATTATCGAGGTCTCGCGCGTCAATACCACGCGTGGGCACTTGGACTTTAAGCTTATCCATTAGCTAAATCCCGACTCGTGGCGAGAGAGCGGAGGGCGGCCTTTCGGGACCGCCCTTCGCATTTGAATCGTGGCTACCTTGCCGTCTGCTCGGCCGCCCGCTTACCTGCTATTTGAGAGGTAAAACCTACCAAAATAAACCTGTCCCTTTTTGGCAGGTTTACAAGAAAGCGGGGATGAGATGGCGACGGTGTACGGTTATGCGCGGGTGAGTTCGCGCGATCAGAACCTTAATCGGCAGCTGGATGCGCTGGGCGCCTATGGCGTGGGCTCGGCGAATATTTATGCCGACCATGCGAGCGGCAAGGACTTCGATCGACCGCGTTATCGCGAGCTGCTGCACGTCCTGGGAGACGGGGACGTACTGGTGGTGCTTTCTATCGACCGACTTGGCCGTAATTACTCCGAGATTCTTGAGGAATGGCGACGCATTACCAAGGAGCTCGGGGTTGCCATTGTGGTGTTGGACATGCCATTGCTTGACACGCGCGCTAGGGCCAGCGGCGCGCCGGATGTGACCAACGTCCTGATTGCCGATATTGTGCTGCAACTGCTGAGCTACGTGGCGCAGGTAGAGCGCGAGAATATCCATCGGCGCCAAGCGGAGGGAATTGCAGCGGCGCGGGCGCGAGGGGTCCGTTTCGGTCGACCTCGCAAGCCGTGCCCTCCTCAGTTTGAGCTGGTGCGCGATAGCTATGAGGCGGGCGATATTACCCGCAGCCAGGCGGCAAAGTGCCTGGGCGTGTGCGTGGGGACGTTCGATCGCTGGATGCGCGAGGCGGGGTAGGGGTTTGCGTCGCTTTGTCGCTTCCTGTTGCGATTCAAATTTTGATACGGTGACGATGCCATTTGGGGCTACACTCGCTGATATTCAAAAAAGGAGGTTGGCCCTTGGCGCGCGTAAAACAAATAATCGGATGGACCGCGATCGTTCTGTTCGCTGCAACGCTGGCGGGCATCTGGGTGCTGACGGAGCAAAATGCGGTGGAGACGTCGTTGCTGAGCGAGTCCACCGCGCGTGTGGTGGAGGGCCAGGCTACGGGCGTTCAGGCTACCGGCATCACGGGTGAAATTCAGGCGGGGGACGGCATGACTGAGAGTACCAATCCGGCTGCCTCGACGGTCCAGCCTGGTCGACTTGCTTCCATTCGCATGTGGGTAGGCGCAAACGTCCGTCGCGTCGCCCATACCGTAGAGTTTTTCTTCGTCGGATTGGTCGCCTCGGTGATCGTGGTCTGCTTTTCCAGGCGTCCATGGAGTGTGTGTTCCCGTTGCGTGCCTGTGTTTCTCTTTTGCGCTGCCTGCTCCGTTGGCGACCAGGTGCATAAGATCTTTGTTCCCGGCAGGCATTTCGACGTTATCGATTTAGGATTCGATGCTGCGGGCTATGTCACCGCCATGCTGTTGGTATTGCTGGCAGCGGCGTTGGTGCGCCATGCGACTCGGCCGATCGGCGCCCATGCGAGGCGCTAGCCGGTAACAAACCCGTTTCTGATAATGCGACCTTGTTGAATTATTTTGTGTCGCGCGTATTTCCGAGCGGTCGGATTTGAGGGGCGAGCGGTAGAACGCTCGCCCTTTGTGCGCCACGATGCGGCACAATGTACCGCAAAAGCTGTTTGTATCCGGTACGAATCGTTCGTTGGTCTTTAATTCTTCTCAACGGAGGTGTTTGAGATGGCAAACGGATTGCTTTTGCGGCTTCGCGAGCGTGAGCTCAGCGCGAGCCCGGCGGAACGCAATGTCATCGCATATGTAAGCGCTCATCCGCACGAGGTGGTCGGGCTGTCCGTCCGCGGTCTTGCCGATGTCACGTTCTCCTCGCCCTCGAGCATTTTGCGCTTTTGCAAGCGTTTGGGTTTTGCGGGCTACAAGGAGTTCCAGCGCGAACTGATTGCCGAGCTGGCGCTCTTAGGTGACAAGAAAGACGTAGCCCTCGAGGACATCTCCATGGATGACAGCGTCGAACGTATCGTGGGGAAGGTGATGAAAAGCAACGTGCGCACGATCGAGGCGACGGCGCGAACGCTCGATTACACCGTCTTGGAGCGATGCGCGGCCCGTCTTAAGCGGGCACGCGCGGTCAATCTGTTCGGTATTGGTGCCTCTCGTTTGGTCGCGCACGACCGGCGCAAAAGCTCATGCGTGTCGACAAAGAGTGCCATCTGTACGACGACTGGCATGATCAGCTCTTATGTGCCAAGAACATGCATGAGGGCGATATGGCAATCGCCTTTAGCTACTCGGGCTTGACGCAAGAGGTGCTGGACTGCACCGCCGAGGCTCAACGTCACAACTGTCCCGTTGTGGCCGTTACCAAAGTAGATGGATCATCCAATCTTGCCACCATGGCCGATGCCGTGCTCGGCGTCGCTGCGAGTGAACCCTTGGTCCGCAGCGGTGCCATGGCTTCGCGTATGGCCCAGCTTATGGTTGTCGATGCCCTGTACGCTGCTTACGTTGCCAGCGACTACGAACGGGCGACGCATGTCATAAAGCAAAACTACATCGAGAAACAGGAAAGATGAGGTGAATGAAATGCTCGATTTAACAAAATTCACGACCGAACAGCGTAATCAAAGGTCAATGGACCTCGATACGATGACATCGCTGCAAATCGTCACGACGATGAACGATGAGGATCTTCGTGCCGTCCAGTCGGTCACGAAAGTGTTGCCCCAGGTTGCCATGGCAATCGACTGGACTGCTGAGACACTCGAGCGCGGCGGGCGCGTCTTTTACATGGGCGCAGGCACCAGCGGTCGTCTGGGCGTACTCGACGCTTCGGAGTGTCCGCCCACGTTTGGCGTGTCACCCGATCTGATTGTCGGGCTCATTGCCGGAGGCGAGACGGCGTTTATCAAGGCTGTCGAAGGTGCCGAAGACAGCGAGGAGCTTGGCGCGAGCGACCTGCGGGAGCGTGGACTCTCGGACAAGGATCTTGTCGTTGGCCTGGCGGCAAGCGGCCGTACTCCTTATGTGGTGGGCGGCCTTGCGTACGCCAAGACAACTGGGTGCAAGACCATTGCAATTGCCTGCAACCAAGGGTCGAAGATCGGGGAGAGCGCAGATCTTGCCATTGAGCCCGTGCCCGGTCCCGAGGTGCTGACCGGCTCAACGAGGCTCAAGGCGGGAACGGTTCAAAAGCTCATTCTCAACATGATTTCGACCGGTGCCATGGTCAAGATCGGCAAGGTATACCAAAACCTGATGGTCGATGTGCAGCAGACGAACGAGAAGTTGGTGGTGCGCGGCCAGAACATCGTGATGGAGGCGACCGGCTGCACGCGCGAGTGCGCTGTTCAGGCGCTTGCAGATGCCGGCGGCCACGTAAAAACCGCTATTGTCTCGGTACTGCTGGACTGCGATGCCGAGCAGGCTGCGGTAGCTCTTGAGCGGGCGCGAGGCCATGTCCGTGCTGCGGTGAGTGGCCATGAGAAGAGCAATGCCGACGCCCAATAGGTGCGCGGCGTGAGCTGATATGACATCCAGACGAGATACCCAATACAAGGAGGAGTTATGACGAACAAAGAGCTGGCTCAAAAGCTGCTGGACCTTTTGGGCGGTAAAGACAACGTGCTCGCAAACGCGGCGTGCATGACGCGCCTGCGCGTGACCGTCAAAGACACGGGTAACGTCGACACGGAGGGTATTAAGGCGCTCGACGGCGTGATGGGCCTGGTCGAGGACGACACGATGCAGATCGTGCTGGGTCCGGGCAAGGTGAATAAGGTGCTCGAGGAGTTCTCCAAGCTCACCGGCCTTGCGAAAGGCGTTGCTGACGAGAGCGTGGTTGATGCTGCGGCCACAAACAAGGCCGCGCAGAAGGCCAAGTACGAGTCTAAGCCGGTTCAGGCCTTCCTCAAGAAGATTTCCAATGTCTTCGTCGCCCTGCTTCCCGGCATCATTGCGGCTGGCCTCATCAACGGTATCTGCAACGTCATTAACGTTTCGACGGCAGGCGCGCTTGCAGGCGAGTGGTGGTACCAGGGCATTCGTTCCATGGGCTGGGCCCTGTTTGCCTATCTGCCCATCTTGGTGGGCTATAACGCGGCACGTGAGTTTGGTGGCTCCGCTGCGCTGGGCGGCATCGCCGGCACGATGTGCATCGCCAACAGTGCCATGCCCCTGCTTGCGCCTGGCGCGGCTGATCCTGCCACTGCCATTCTGCTGCCGCTCACCAGTGCGCAGTACAACCCCGCAGCGGGCGGCATGATCGCGGCTCTCATCGCTGGCGCATTTTTTGCCTGGATGGAGCGTCAGATTCGCAAGGTTATGCCCAACGCACTCGACACGTTCTTGTCCCCGCTGCTGGTGCTCATCATCGGCGCCTTTGCTCTGATGCTCGTCATCCAGCCGGTTGGCGCATGGCTGACGACTGCCATCTTTAGCGTTTTGACCTTTATCTTCGAGAAGCTGGGCGTCCTGGGCGGCTATATCCTGTCGGCAGGCTTCTTGCCGCTGGTGTCCGTCGGCCTGCATCAGGCGCTCACGCCGATTCACGCTATGCTCAACGATCCCGACGGCGCTACCAAGGGTATCAATTACCTGCTTCCCATCCTTATGATGGCTGGCGGCGGCCAGGTCGGTGCCGGTTTGGCGCTGTACTTTAAGACCAAGAACGCCAAGCTCAAGAAGTACGTCGCAGAGTCCATTCCCGTTGGAATCCTGGGTGTGGGCGAGCCTCTGATGTATGCTGTTACGCTGCCGCTCGTTCGTCCGTTTGTGACGGCCTGCCTGGGTGCCGGATTTGGCGGCGCGCTCGCGGCGCTGCTTCACATCGGCACGGTTTCTCAGGGCGTTTCCGGTCTGTTTGGCCTGCTGATCGTCGTTCCTGGCCAGCAGCTCGGCTACGTTGCCGCTATGCTGCTTGCCTATGCCGCCGGCTTTGTCCTGACGTGGTTCTTTGGCGTCGACGAGCAGAAGATCAACGAGTTCTTTGGCGAGTAGTTTGATATCGCGAGCCGTGTTGCTCGGGGTTCGCGGCGCGCGGCAGATTTCTTGATGTTATGGTTGTGCCGGCGGGGCTAGCTGCTCCGCCGGCCTTTTTTAAAGGAGCGTTGAAGCGTGAAAACGGGTATTTCGATTTATCTTTCCAGCCCTTTGCAGGATATTGAGCGGACGATTGAGCGTGGTGCCGCGGCGGGTGCGCGCTATGCGTTCACCTCGCTGCATATTCCCGAGGATGGGGGAGCGGCGTATGCCGATAAGGTCCGTCATGTGCTGTCGCTGCTTTCCGCCCGCGGCATTGCGCTCATTGCCGATGTGGGGCCTCGCACGTGCGATTTGCTCGGGCTTGAGCGCATCGAGGACCTGCGCGATCTGGGGTTGGAATACCTTCGTTTGGACTATGGCTTTAGCGCCCAGCGGGTCGCGGAGCTGTCCGGTGTATTTCGCATTGTGGTCAATGCATCGACAGTGAGTTCTGATGAAATCGCATCGTGGCGTGAGGCCGGTGCCGATGTGACTCGTTTTGCCGCCTGCCACAATTTTTACCCCAAGCCTTATACCGGTTTAGCTCTGGAGGACATTGCTCGGGTGAATCTTCGTCTTGCGGCGCTTGGATTCGAAATCATGGCTTTTGTGCCGGGTGATGCTAACGTTCGCGGGCCGGTATTCGAGGGACTGCCGACGGTCGAGGCACAGCGCGGTCGCGCGTCAAAGGTTGCCCTCAATATGCTTGAGCTTGCACATGGCGCCGATTGCGACATTGTGTTGGTCGGCGACCCCGATCTATCCGATGCGGGCTGGGCGCAGTTTGCTCAAGTTTCCGCCGGATACGTGGACCTGCAATGCGAGCTTGAGCCCGGTTATGCCTATGTGCGCGGGCAGATTCATCACGACCGGCCCGACTCGAGTGTCCTCATCTTTAGGTCTCAGGAGTCACGTACGACGCTTAAGCCGGATTCCGTGCCGACGGATGCCGGAGCCGGCCTGCCGCGAAAGGCGGGGTCGATCGCTGTGAGCAATAGCGGATATGGGCGCTACGAAGGCGAGCTTGAGATTGCGCGGGTCGATCTTCCCGGTGACGAGCGCATGAACGTTGCGGGCCATATCACGCCCGAGGCAATGGAGCTACTGCCGTTCATCAAACGCGGATTCGGGGTACGGTTCGTTTAGCGTGTGACCCGTGGGCTACAATTGGCCCATCATACGAAGGCGCCTCGTGTGGCGTGTGCCCGCGTTGGCCGATCTATATTCGGAGGATTCCCATGACCGTACTGTTTGTTGAATATCCCAAGTGCTCGACCTGTAAGAAGGCCAAGGCATGGCTGGACGAACATGGGGTAGAGTATATCGATCGCGATATCGTTTTGGACAATCCCACGGCTGATGAGCTTGCGACCTGGGTTGCTCGTTCGGGGCTGCCGGTGCGGCGTTTCTTTAATTCGTCGGGCATGAAATATCGAGAGCTGGGCCTGAAGGCGCGTCTGGATGCGGGCATGACGGATCGGGAGTGCTACGAGCTGCTGGCGACCGACGGCATGCTGGTCAAGCGTCCGCTGCTGGTGGGCGACGACTTTGCGATTCCCGGCTTTAGGGAAGCGGCCTGGACCGAGGTACTGTTGTAGTGGCTTCGGAAAGTGCGTCCCGTTTTGAGCTCGGATTCCGGGACGCAGTTTCCGGTTGAAGGGGCTAGCGGAAACCGTATCCCAGTTTGAGCGCGAAATCTGGGACGCAGTTTCCGCTTGGGGCCTCTAGGGGAAAGCGCGTCCCGTTCTGGACGTAAATTCCGGGATGAGCTTTCCGGTTGGCGGGCATGCGCACTATCCCGGTTGGCGGGCCTGCCTCAGTCAGTCCGCCAGCTGTGCCCATTCGTGCGGATCGTAGACCTTTACGTGCTTGTTGGGCTTGCCGCTCCAGTACTCCTCGTCCATAAAGGGCAGATATGCCTGAACGCCGGGGCAGATAAAGGGAATCCGCTGCTGTTGCAGTCGCTCGCGCTGGCGCTGCTCCAGGTGCGCCTCGGATATGACGGTCGGCATACCGGACAGCTCGACGAGGCTTGCCTGGATTCGCTTAAGGTCGGGGAGTCCCGCGTGCCATGACACCCGCATGATCAAAAAGGATGCACGGCGGTATTTTGCCTGCATCACCGTGATGGCGGGGCGCAGTGTGGGATGGATTTTGTCCCGTTCGGGCCAAAGGTCAGCAGTGATCTCGAGGCCCAGGGTCTCCCATAGGTAATCAAGCTCTTCGTCCATGGCGCCTCGATATCTACGCGATCATTGATACTTCGATTGTGTTGCCTGGTGCTATTGTTTTCGCGGTAGAATCTGCCAACGGTTGACGGCTACCGCTCGCGGCGTTTTGCCCTTCGTGTGCAGCGGTCGGCTTCACAGGTCCTTCACGGGTTGGGCGAAATCAGGCCAATTTGACTGAATTTCAAAAAAGTCAAAATTGGGGCTTGCGTCACGGCGAGACTTCCCGTATATTTCTTTCTTGCGCAAAGGCACAGCCGAGCGCAGCGATGCAGTCATTGGGATGTCGTCTAATGGCAGGACAGCGGATTCTGGTTCCGTCAATGGGGGTTCGACTCCCTCCATCCCAGCCATTGCATTTGCTACATATGGCCCGTTCGTCTAGCGGTTTAGGACGCCGCCCTCTCAAGGCGGAGATCACCAGTTCGAATCTGGTACGGGCTACCAAAATTGAACGCCCGGGCCTCGTAAGAGACCCGGGTTTTGTGTATTGATCGTATATACGGCGCCTGCCGTGTTTCGCTCAGATCGAGGAGTAGCCATGGATCTGCCCATCAGCTTGCAAGACATCACGTATGCCGAGAACTATCTGGCGCAGGGCGACCTGGCTACGGCGACGCCGCTGCTGGAGCGTCTGGTGGAGCTCGCCGAGGAGTATATCGACGCTGAGTGCAAGACGGAGGAGAAGCGCCAATTCTTTAGCTTCGATAGCAAGTTTGAGCGCTTGGCCTATCGCCGCGTGGAGAAGGATCCGCGCGAGCTCGTGCAGGTCGAGGTGCCGTTTGACCGCCTGTACTCTGATATGGCGTTTGCCTACATTCGCCAGCAGGATTATGTGAGCGCTCGTAATGCCCTGATGCAGGCTGTGCGTTGGGACCCCATGAACTGCAACTATCGCTTGGATTTGGCCGAGCTGTTCCGCGCACTCGAGGACAAGCAGGAATGGGCATCGCTCTCGTTCTCGGTGCTGGAGCGTGCAAGTGATGGCAAGTGCGCCGCCCGTGCTTACGCCAATCTAGGTCAGTACTTCTTGGAGCCCGAGACCGAGAACGTTTCGGCTGCCGTGGGCTGCGCGCGTCTGGCGCTGCGCCTGGCGCCCAACGATGCGCATACGACGCGCCTGCTCAACAAGATCCATACCACCTATCCGGATGCCGCCGATGAGAGCGACGAGCACGTGATGGGTGAACTGGCCCTGCAAGGCGTTCCGACCTCGCCTTCGGCCGAGATTGCCATCTGCCTGATTATGTGCGCGACCGATGCCGCAAGCGACGGCGACAAGCAGGAGGCGACGCGCCTGACGGTACGTGCTCGCGACTTGGTGGGCGAGGAGGCCTGCGCGGCGATTATCAAACTGGTGCGCGAGAGCGATGCCGAGCTCAATGCCGAGCGCGAGGCAAAGCGCGAGACTGCGGGCTCAAACGCCGATGGAGCCAAGGAGGCCGGCGATGCCCAGTAAGCGCGAGCGCAAGCTCATTTCCAAGAATCGCTCGGCGCATCACGAGTACTTTATCGATGAGACATTTGAGTGTGGCATTGAACTGAGCGGCACCGAGGTCAAGTCGATTCGCGAGCGCGCCTGCCAGATCACCGATACCTTCGCGCTGATCCGCGGCGGGGAGTGCTGGCTCGTCGGCCTGCATATCCACCCCTATAGCCATGGTGGCGTGTGGAATCGCGATCCCGACCGTCGGCGTCGTCTGCTGCTGCACCGCAAGGAGATCGACTTTCTTGACGGCAAACTTCGCAACCGTGGTTATGCGCTGGTTCCGTTGGAGCTCTACTTTAATACCGACGGCCGCGTAAAGCTGCTGCTGGGTCTGGGTCGCGGCAAGAAGCTCTACGACAAGCGCGAGGACATGGCCAAGCGTGATGTCCAACGCGAGATCGACCGCGCCCTCAAGGAACGCAACCGGTAGGCGCTCTATATAAGTTGCGGTGAGATACGGACTGTTTTGCCTGTTTGAGGGGCTATTCAGTCCCTATTTCACCGCAACTGCGGGTGTCTCATCTTTCCTACTGTTCTGACACATATGTTTCAAAGGCGGCGTCCGTTATGGGTGCTGCCTTTTTTTGTGGGTACATACATCCATGAGGTTCCAACCCGAGCTAGGGGAGTGATCGTTATGGACAAAACTGCGTTCTTTACCATGCCGAGCGGCCTGTACGTGGTGAGCTCCGCTGCAGACGGGCTGCGCGCCGGCTGCGTCATCAACACGGCGGTGCAGGTGACGTCCATGCCGCCGCGCATTTCGGTTGCCGTGAACAAGGACAACGTCACCTCGGGCGTCATCGCATCGGCCAAAGCGTTCGCGCTGACCGTGATCGATCAGACCGCCGACATGCTCTACATCGGTAACTTTGGGTTCCGCACCAGCAGCGATTATGACAAGTTTGCCAAATACGAGACCCGCGAGACGGCTCTGGGCATGCCCTATGTGCCCGAGCACGCGACGGCCCTGTTTAGCTGCCGTTTGATCGACACTGTGGATGTGGGCACGCACCTGCTCTTTATCGGCGAGGTGGAGAACGCCGAGCGCTTGAGCGGCGAGGCCCCGCTGACCTATGACTACTATCACAAGGTCTTGAAGGGCAAGACGCCTCCGAAGGCGTCATCGTATCAAGGCTAGAAATGTTTTAAAAATACTTGCATTATATTATTGAGAATCTATACTGATAAATGAAGTACATCACCAGTCGCGTTCGAGAGGAGAACATCATGGCTGAGGAGAAGAAGACGTATAAGTTCGTGTGCGTCGTTTGCGGTTACGAGGTTGAGGTCGATACGCCCGAGCTGCCCGAGGACTACGTGTGCCCGGTATGCGGCGTCGGTCCCGATCAGTTTGAGCTCGTCGAGGAGTAACTCGTAGACACACGGCGATTAGCCATACAGAGCTCTGTCCAAGGGTCCCGGCTGGATATTCCGGCTGGGACCCTTTTGATTTATCTGACGGTTTAAAACGGCCTTACGTGTTACAGATTGAGACGTTATATCTGGACGGCCACGCCATCCCAATTACATCCCCGTTAGCAGCACGATGTCGAGAATCGTCACGATGACGCCGATCCCTACGAGCAGCGCGTTGAGCGGGCGCGAGTTGGCGTATTTGCCCATGACGCGGGCTGAGCTGGTGAGCCGTATGAGCACAAAGACCGTAATCGGCAGCTGGAGCGACAGCAGTGCCTGACTCCAGATGAGACCTTCAAAAGGATTTGGGACGACCAGACACGCCGCCACTGCGCCGGCGAAACAGGCCGCTACCCCGATCGAGGAATGTCGGTCGTGGATGTCGTATTCCTCGTCGAACATGCCCGCCGAAATGGTGCCCGCCGCCATGCCCGCCGTCACACTACTCGATATGCCCGCAAACAGCAGTGCCACCGCAAAGATAGTCGAGCTCGCCGGGCCCAAGATGGGGGAGAGCGTGTCCGCTGCGACGGCGAGGTCGTCTACGACAATGCCGTGCGCAAAGAAGGTCGTTGCGGCCAGGATGACCATGGCCGAGTTGATCGCCCAGCCCACGCCCATCGAAAAGAGCGTGTCGAAGAGCTCGTAGCGCAGACGTTCCTCGATAATCTGCTCGCCTTGGCCTTCGAAGTGCATGGATTGGATGACCTCGGAGTGCAGGAAGAGGTTGTGAGGCATAACGACCGCGCCTAGGACACTTACGATAATCGCGGCCGAGCCGGTGGGCATACTGGGTGTGATCCAGCTTGCGGCGGCCTGCGGCCAGTCGACCTTGACCAGCGTAAGCTCAGCCAAAAACGAGAGTCCTACCACGCCTACGAAGGCGATGATCCAGCGTTCGGCACGCTTGTAGGAGTTCGTCATGAGCATCGCCATCGATACTGCCGCCACGATGATGCAGCCGGCGCGCACGGGCAGTCCAAAGAGCATCTGGAGCGCAATCGCGCCGCCCAGGATCTCGGCCATGGCGGTGGCGATGGTCGCGAGGTAGGCACTGGCGAGCACCGTGCGCCCAACGAAGCGGGGGAGAAAGCGGGTCGTGGCCTCGGCAAGGCAGACGCCCGTGGCGATGCCCAAGTGCGCCGCGTTGTGCTGCAGCACGATGAGCATGATCGTGGACAGCGTGACGATCCACAACAGCGCGTAGCCAAACTGCGAGCCGGCGGCCATGTTGGAGGCCCAGTTCCCCGGATCGATAAAGCCGACGGTCACGAGCAGCCCGGGGCCGATATGCCGTGCAATGTCTAGGCCTCCGTGACCACCGGTGCGTCGGGAGCCAAAATGATGTTTGAGATGGTTGAGCATGGTGAGCTCCTGCGTGCCGTTTGTTTGACGCCGCAAAGGATACCCGTTTTAGGCTAAAAAGTTAATCAAAGCTAACAAAATTGTTGTATTTGAATAGGATGGTGAAAGGGGGGTTACCGAAATGTCTTGATCTGTAACATCTAGGCGCCAAAATTGGGTCTTCCTGTTACAGATTGAGATGTTTGAAGAGGTGAGTTTGCAGGCCGAACTTGGGGCCTATGTTGTCGTCCTTGAGGTCGGCGGTGCCCACTCGCAGGGCGCGCGTTACGCAATTGTTTCGAAACGGGCGGGAAACACAACGGGCCGGCGATGCACCTAGTATGCCTAGTCAACTGACTGTCTAACACCTAGGGGAGGATCGCGATGCAGGCAGATTCCGCTCAGCAGCAGGGCCTTTATCGCCCCGAATTCGACCACGATGCATGTGGCATCGGCGCGCTTGCCGATATCAACGGCGAGCGCCATCACCAGATTCTGGACGACGCGCTGTCCATTCTGGTCAACTTGGAGCACCGCGGCGGCACGGGACTCGAGAAGAATACCGGCGACGGCGCCGGCATCCTGTTCCAGGTTCCGCATCATTTTTTCCGCAAAGAGGCTCAAAAGTGCGGCCAGATTCTGCCGGCAGAGGGCGACTATGGCGTGGCCATGCTGTTCTTCCCGCAGGACGACAAGGGCGTAGAGGATGCCCGTCGCGTGTTTGAGGAGGGCTGCGCCGAGGCCGGCGTGCCGCTGCTCTTTTGGCGCGAGGTGCCCGTCGACCCGCACGACCTGGGCGAGACGGCCCGCGCCTGCATGCCTACTATCCTGCAGGCTTTCCTGGGCCGTTCGGACGACACGCTCGCCGGCGATGCCTTTGAGCGTCGCCTGTACGTGTGCCGCCGCACCATCGAAAAGAAGGCCGACGCTGAGTTCGCCCTGCGCGACAAGATCTTCTATGTGTGCTCCATGAGCTCGCGCACCATCGTGTACAAAGGTATGCTGGTCGCCACGCAGATGCGCCGTTTCTTCATCGACCTCAACGACGCCGCTGTCAAAACGGCCGTGGCGCTCGTCCACTCGCGCTACTCCACCAACACCACGCCCAGCTGGGAGCGCGCACATCCCAACCGCTTTATCATCCACAACGGCGAGATCAACACCCTCAAGGGCAACGTCAACTGGATTCGCGCCCGCGAACCCAACCTGTACAGCCCCGTTCTGCAGCACGATCTTGAGCGCGTGATGCCCATCATCAACCGCGAGGGCTCCGACTCCGCGATTCTGGACAATGTGCTTGAGTTTTTGGTCATGAACGGTCGTCCGCTCACGCGTGCCGCATCCATGCTGCTGCCCGAGCCGTGGGACCACAACGACAGCCTGAGTGAGGAGCGCCGCGCCTACGACGCCTACCAGTCCATGCTCATGGAGCCGTGGGATGGCCCGGCGGCCATCGCCTTTACCGACGGTCGCACGCTGGGTGCCGCCCTCGACCGTAACGGCCTGCGTCCCGCCCGCTACTATGTGACGCGCGACGGTCGCTTTATGCTGGCAAGCGAGGTGGGCACCATCGAGGTGAGCCCCGAGAACATCCTGACGAGCGGCTGTCTGGGGCCGGGCCAGATGCTCGAGGTCGATTTTGCCCGCGGCCGCGTGATCTACAACGACGAGCTGCGCGCCCGCTATGCCAAGGAAAAGCCCTACCGTGATTGGATTGCCGAGGAGACGCTGACCGTTGACGCGCTCGATGAGCCCGTTGCGGCAACGCCCGCCGAGGACGCTGAGGTGCCCGCCGCCGTGCGTATGGCAAAGCTCGGCTACCACTGGGATGACGTCGACGAGGTCGTGCGTCCCATGGCCCAGCAGGGCAAGGCCCCGCTCGCCTCGATGGGCATCGATGCGTCGCTGGCCTGTCTGTCCAAGAAGACGCGTTCGTTCTTCGACTACTTCTATCAGCTGTTCGCCCAGGTCACGAACCCGCCGATCGACGCCCTACGCGAGCATATGGTCACCTCGACCACGCTCTACCTGGGCAACCACGGCAACCTGCTCGAGGATTCCCGCACGGCCTGCCAGCTGGTGCGCTTGGAGCGTCCGCTGCTGAGCGAGGAGGAGTTCGAGCGTATCTGCGCCATCGACCGCGTGGGCTTTAAGACCCGCCGTTTCCGTGCCGTGTACCGCCGCGATGCCGGCGAGGGCGCGCTGCAGGCTGCGCTCAAGCAGCTTGCCGAAGACGTCGAGGCTGCGGTTCGCGATGGCGTGAACATCGTGGTGCTGAGCGACCGTGCCGCTGCGGGCGAGGTGCCCGTGCCGTCGCTGCTCGCCGTGGGCTGCGTGCACAACCACCTGATCCGTGCCGGCGTGCGTACCTTTGCCGACATCGTGGTGGAGTGTGGCGACGCCGTGTCCTCGCACGACTTTGCGGCGCTGGTGGGCTACTCCGCGAGCGGCATCTATCCGTACAACGCGCATGCGTGCATTCGCGACTTGGCGGCGCACGGCGATCTGGACGTGACAGCCGAGCAGGGCATCGCCAACTACAACAAGGCTGCGACCGCCGGCATCGTCTCCATCATGTCCAAGATGGGCATCTCCACGGTGCAGAGCTACCACTCCGCGCAGATCTTCGAGGCCGTGGGCTTTACGCCGGAGTTTGTCAACGCGTACTTCGCCGGCACGGTGAGCCGTGTGGGCGGTATGGGTGTCGAGGACGTCGAGCGCGAGCAGAATGAGCGCTACGACGCCGCGCTCGCTATCCTTAAGAGCCCGGCTCCCGATCAGCTGCCCACGTTGGGTCTGACCAAGTGGCGCCCGCTCGGCGGCGAGGATCACCTCATCGATCCGCAGACTGTCTACTTGCTGCGGACCGCCTGCCGTGAGGACAGCTACGACACCTTTAAGGAGTACAGCGCCCGCCTGCACCGCACCGGCCGTGCCGTGCGCCTGCGCGACCTGCTGGACTTTGATGCCGGCGGCCGCACCCCGGTGGCACTCGACGAGGTCGAGCCCGCGCTCAACATCGTTCGCCGCTTTAACACCGGCGCCATGTCGTACGGTTCCATCAGCAAGGAAGCACACGAGTGCATGGCCATCGCCATGAACCGCCTGCACGGCCGTTCCAACTCGGGCGAGGGCGGCGAGGATCCGCGCCGCGAGACCCCGCTGGCTAACGGTGACTCCAAGAATTCCGCCATCAAGCAGGTGGCAAGCGCGCGCTTTGGCGTGACGAGCCGCTACCTGTGCAGCGCCTTTGAGATTCAGATCAAGATGGCCCAGGGCGCCAAGCCCGGCGAGGGCGGCCACCTGCCCGGCAAGAAGGTCTACCCCTGGATCGCCGAGGTCCGTCAGTCCACGCCCGGCATCGGCCTGATCTCGCCTCCGCCGCACCACGACATCTACTCCATCGAGGACCTGGCGGAGCTTATCTTCGATCTTAAGAACGCCAACCCCGGCGCACGCGTGTCGGTCAAGCTGGTCAGCGAGGCCGGCGTCGGCACCATCGCCACCGGTGTGGCCAAGGGTGCCGCCGACAAGATCTTGATCAGCGGCCACAACGGCGGCTCCGGTGCTGCGGCGCGCGATTCGATCTGGCACGCCGGTCTGCCGCTGGAGCTTGGCCTTGCCGAGGCCCAGCAGACGCTGCTGCAAAACGGCCTGCGCTCACGCGTGGTGCTCGAAGCCGACGGCAAGCTCATGGACGGCACCGATGTCGCCGTCGCCTGCCTGCTGGGTGCCGAGGAGTTTGGCTTTGCGACCATGCCGCTCATCTCCATGGGCTGCCTTATGCAGCGCGACTGCCAGCAGGATACCTGCCCGGCCGGCATCGCCACGCAAAACTGTCGCCTGCGTCGCGGCTTCCGCGGCAAGCCCGAGCACGTCGAGCACTTTATGCTCTTTGTTGCCGAGCAGCTGCGCGAGGTCATGGCGAGCCTGGGCTTCCGCACCGTCGACGAGATGGTCGGCCATCCCGAGTGCTTGCGCCAGATTGAGGTCCCGGGCAACCGCAAGGCCAACCTGCTCGATCTGTCGCCCGTGCTGGCGAGCGCGACCTGCGAGTTCGGTGCCCACATCCCGGGTGCCGACGGTCGTCACTTCCTGCCGCAGATGGCTGCGGACAGCGAGCTCGAAAAGACGCTCGACTCCACGTTGTTTGTGCCCTATACGGCCGATGCCCGTGCGCACCTGCGTCCGATTCGCTTCCGCGCCGATATCGCCAACGTCAACCGCTGCGTGGGCACCATCTTGGGCAACGCGGTGACCAAGGCGCATCCCGAGGGCCTGCCCGCCGGCTCCATCACCATCGATTGCGATGGTTCGGCCGGTCAGAGCTTTGGCGCCTTCCTGCCGCGCGGCATTACGCTCAACGTGTGCGGCGACGCCAACGACTACTTTGGCAAGGGCCTTTCGGGCGGCGAGGTGTCGGTGCGCCCCAACCCGCATGCGACCTACAAGTTCGACGAGAACATCATCGTGGGCAACGTTGCGTTCTTTGGCGCTACGAGTGGCCGCGGCTTCATTAACGGCCTGGCCGGCCAGCGCTTTGGCGTACGCAACTCCGGTGCCACGGTGGTGGTCGAGGGCTGCGGCAACCATGGCTGCGAGTACATGACGGGAGGTCTGGCGCTCATCCTGGGCGAGGTCGGGCAGAACTTCGCCGCCGGCATGACGGGCGGCGTGGCTTACGTCTTTGACCAGTACGGCACGCTCGATGCCCGTGTGAACCACGAGAGCGTTGAGCTTAAAGCCCCGACGGCCGGTGAGCTGGCGCAGATTCGTGCGCTCGTCCAGGAGCACGTGGACGCGACGCAGAGCCCGCGCGGCATTAAGTTGCTCTACAGCTTTGAGACGATGAGTAAGCACTTTGTGAAGGTCATTCCGACCGAGTACGAGCGCGTGCTGGCGATTGTCGCCGCCGCCGAGGCCGTCGGCAAGACGCATGAGCAGGCCGAGGAGCTGGCGTTTGACATTGTGACCGGTCGCGCCGACGCCGCCGATGTCGCTCGCTTTGATGTGGCGGGTGGTGTCGCTGGCGCTGTGCCCGCCGCCAGCTCTGTTGCTTCGACCAAGAAGGAGGCGTAAGTGCCATGGGTAAGCCCGGTGCTTTTCTTGATATCGATCGCGTGACCCACGAGCTGCGCCCCGTGGAGGAGCGCAGCCGCGATTTCGATCCGCTGTACGTGGAGCTCGACGACGATGCGCGCCGTGCCCAGGCGAGCCGCTGCATGATGTGCGGTGTGGCGTTTTGTCAGATGGGCGCGAGCTTTGGCAAGGCACGTCCGAGCGGCTGTCCGCTGCACAACCTGATTCCCGAGTGGAACGAGCTGGTGTACCGCGGCCGTTGGGACGAGGCTGCCGAGCGCCTGTCACTCACCTCGCCCATGCCCGAGTTCACGAGTCGCGTGTGCCCGGCGCTGTGCGAGGCCGCATGCAACCTGGGCTCGGTCGATGGCCAGCCCACGACGATTCATGACAACGAGCGCGCGATCAGCGACCATGAGTGGGCCAACGGCGGTCCGCACCGCTTTGAGCCGGCAGGGGAGGGTGCACCCACGGTTGCCGTGGTGGGTTCCGGTCCCGCTGGTCTGGTGGCAGCATGGGAGCTTGCGCGTCGTGGCGCCCGCGTGACGGTGTTTGAGCGCGACGACCGCCCGGGCGGTCTGCTCATGTACGGCATTCCCAACATGAAGCTCGAGAAGTCCGTGGTCGAGCGTCGCGTGGCGCTCATGCGCGAGCTGGGCATTGTGTTCGAGCTGAGTGCCGACGTGAGCGATTCCAAGGTTACCGCCAAGCTCGACGACTTTGACGCCGTCGTGGTGGCTGCCGGCGCCCGTGCTCCGCGTGGGCTTTCGGCTGCGAACATTGATGCCCCGGGCGTGGTGTATGCCGTGGACTACCTGGCGGCTTCGATCGTCTCGGTGCTCGATGGCGGCGAGCCCGCGGTGAACGCGCGCGGCCTGGACGTTGTGGTCATTGGCGGCGGCGATACCGGTAACGACTGCGTGGGCACCGCGGTACGTCAGGGTGCGCGCAGCGTGCGCCAGTTTGAGTTCTTGCCGGCGGCGCCTGATGCGCGCGCGGCGAGCAACCCCTGGCCGCAGTGGCCCAACGTGAAGAAGACCGATTATGGCCAGCAGGAGGCCATCGCTGCCATGGGCGGCGAGATGCGCGCTTGGGGTGTGGATACGCTCGAGGTACTGTTGGACAAGAAGGGTGCGGCCGCGGGCCTGCGCGTGGTCGATCTGGATTGGTCGGCTGGCAAGCCCGAGCGCATCGCGGGCTCCGAGCACGAGGTGCCGGCCCAGCTGGTGCTCATCGCCTGCGGCTTTACGGGTCCCGAGCATGGCGTGTTCGACGCCGTTGGCGTGCCTGTTGCCACCGCTGGTCGTCCGCTGCCGGTGATGGCTGCCGAGGGCTCGCACCTTGCGGCCCGTGTCGACGGCGTCGCCGCGGATGCCGCGCCGGTGTATGTGGCGGGTGATGCTCGCAACGGCAGCTCACTCGTGGTAAACGCCGTGGCCGATGCCCTGGCCTGCGCTGCCGAAGTCGCCGACGCGCTGGAGCTGTAAGGCGGCTGTCCACAGCTGAATCGTCAAGGGCTGTCCCCAACGGCCGGCACATAAGGAACGTCCCCAAGTGCCGGCATGCTGGGGACGTTCCTTTTGGGTCGGCATTCGGGGACACTTCTTGCGGGTTTGCGACCGATTTGCTCGTTTGTCGACGCGCGAGTGTCCATTCGGCGTTTTCTTGAGCTGTGGTCACCTGTTGTTTCTGTGGTGGCTGTGGGCATATGGCTCAAAAGGGCGGGTTGGCCGTCTATGTTTACCTGCGGTTTTATTGCGGTGCGCATTTTCGGTCAAGCATCCCGTCAAGTGTTTGGTCAGCAGTTGGTTTGCAGCCGGAGGCCTATTTTGTCCGTGCTGACAGTGGCTGCCCACCCTCCTCGTAAGCTCAAATTGAGGTTCATCAGTTTGAGGAGGATGCCGTGACTGACCACGTTTTAGACCGAGCGCATCTGGCCGAAGCCGTTGGCAACGATATTGCCGACATGGCCCATTTTTGGATGCTGCGGAAGTTTCAGTTTTTGGAGCCGGCGCGCGAGCAGTTCGAGATCATTGTCGACCCGTGGCTCGGCTATTGCACCGAGCCTTCCCAAAACGAAATCATGGCCTACAACATGGCATTTACCGATTGGCTGCTCTTCGAGCGCCCCTATCGCCATGGCAAGACGCTGCTCGAGCTGTATGTTGATGAGCCGCCGGCATCGCTTTCGCCTGCCTCGCTCAAGCGGCTCGAGCAGGTATGCGACACGCAGTATTTCTCGCGCTTTGGCATTTTGGACAAGGATCCTGCGACTGGTATGGTCGCGCTGAAGGACACACGCACCGACCGTCGCTTTGACGTCTACGATCCGCATATCGTGCAAAAGGAGCATTGGAGCGACGGAGCGATTGCGGTGCGCCTCGCCTGCGTCGACGATGTCTGGCTGACGGCGGGACAACTCTATCTGTATGACATCGCACGCCTGAGTGACACGGCGGTCGATGGGCCTGGTGCGGTGCATCCGGAGGACCTGCAGGATGGCTTTGACACCTCGTGCATCAGTTTCTTCTTGCGTCTGGTCCGCGACATCATGGGCGCCCAGGGGCGGTACGTAAAGTCGCTCAACATCTACGAGCAGGAGTGGGAGTAGGGGATGTGGCTGGTGTCGCCCTGCTGCCCTGACTTTGTCTCAATCTGTAACGTTTGGCGGCTGTTTGGGCCCGTAACTGTTACAGATCGAGACGGAAGGTTGGCGGCTGCCGAAAGATCTTGTTCTGTAACAACTAGAGGCTCAAAGACTGTCTTCCTGTTACAGATCAAGACATTTGTCAGCGGAGGCAACGGTGACGATGGTCCATTTGTCTGACGTGGTGGTGATGAAAGTGCCTAATACCGTTCTCAAACACAAACATGCGACTCGCAACACGTTGGCGCGGAATAGGATGCTCGCGCGGCTCGCGGAGACGGCCAAGCAAGGTGCGCTGCTCGCAACGCATGACAATACCGAGCTCATGTGGCTGCGACGCCATGTTGGAACCGACGATATCGCGGAGCCCGAGCCGTACCTGTTCTGTTTTCAGCATGATTGGGATGCATTGACGCCGGCGGAGCGAGCGCTGAGGACTATCAAAGGGCTTGCGAAATTTCATCCCGATTGGGCGTTTTGGGGATATGACGCCGCGCTGATATGGGGTCTGGAGGTGCCGAATGATCTGCTCGGGCCGCGTTTCCTTGTTAAGACTTGCTGTTCGGTGACGTTGAGCGGCGGGTGCAGGTTGTTGCGTCCGCAGATTGCGGGCGCGCTCGAGCGCGTCGACGGCGTGCGGGTGACGTCGTTTTGGCGCACGGCGGAGGATTGCTTGCTGCGTGCGCCGTTCTCCTACGGGTTGGCGATTGCCGATTCTGCACTGCGGGTGAAAGACGTATCACGTGGGGATTTGTGCGAGCGCCTCCGCGCCGATTGCGAGGGCAGGCGAGGGTATCGCAGGGCACAGGCGATTGCGTCGTATGCGGACGGGCTGTCCGAAAACGGCGGCGAGTCTCGGTTCCGAGCGTTCTTTATTGCGTACGGCTTTCCGGTTCCGGAGCTGCAGGTGGAGTTTCGCGACCCGCTCGATCCGAGCCAGGTGTTTCGCGTCGACTTTTTTTGGCGGCTCGAGGAGGGAACGTGCGTGATTGGCGAGCTGGACGGTAAGGGGAAGTACACCCTGCAGAGCGGCGAGGCCCGGGAGCCGGTCGACCCATTCGTGGCAGAGCGTCAGCGGGAATCTCATCTGACAATGCTCGGGCACAAGGTGCTTCGGTTTACGTTTGATGAGCTCAAGAATCCGGGGAAGCTGGTTGAGAAGATGAGGCTGGCGGGTATTCCGCGACGGCCCGATTTGGCTGAGGAGTGGAGACGTCGGTGGTATGGGCGCTGAGAGGTTTTGTCTTGATCTGTAACGTTTAGAAGTTGTTTGAGTTCGTAATTGTTACAGATCGAGACAAACCGGTGAAACGTCGACCGAATGTCTCGATCTGTAACATCAAGGGGCCCAACAACCCTGTATCTGTTACAGATCGAGATATTTCCCTGGTGTCGCTGGGGTGGGACTGCAGCATATTCCGTCTCCCACATCCCCTCTTCCCTCCGTTAACCGATGCGTCTGCAGCAATCCAGCGGGACTAGGTGATAATGGACAAATGTTCAAGTTAATTGCGAGGGAGGAGCTCGATATGGCGTCTGCCGATCGTTCCACGTTGTTTATCAATGCGACCGTCCTGGATGGTTCGGAGCATATGGAGCCGCAACCCGATATGGCCGTGACTGTTGAGCGCGGTGTCATCACGTGGATGGGGCCGAGTGCTGTGGCGCAGGCACCTGCAGGTGCCGAGGTCATCGACCTGGCAGGTGCGTATCTCATGCCCGGTCTCATCAATATGCATGTGCATCTGTGCGGTTCGGGCAAGCCGGTTTCGGCGGGCGATGCGGGCGCGCTGATGAAGAAGCTCGATAATCCCGTGGGGCGCGCCATCGTGCGCCATATTCTTAAGGGCAGCGCCCAACAACAACTGGCAAGCGGCGTGACCACGGTGCGCGGCGCGGGCGACCCACTGTTTGCCGACATCGCCGTTCGTAATGCCATCGACGCCGGCAAGTATCAAGGTCCTCGCCTGGTGGCGCCGGGAACGGGCGTCACGGTGCCGGGCGGCCATGGTGCGGGCTTGTTCGCCCAGGTGGCAAACAGTCCCGCCGAGGCAGCCGAACAGGTGCGCGACCTGTATGCGCGCGGTGCCGACGTCATTAAGCTGTTCGTAACGGGCGGTGTGTTCGATGCGACCGAGGTGGGCGAGCCGGGCGTGCTGCGTATGCCGGTGGAGGTTGCCGCGGCGGCGTGCAAGGCGGCGCACGATATGGGCCTTCCGGTCATGGCCCATGTCGAGAGTACCGAGGGTGTGAAGGTTGCGCTTGAGGCCGGCGTTGACACGATTGAGCACGGCGCTCCGTTGACGTCCGAGATTCTGGAGCTGTACCGTGGCACCGCGGGCACGCAGCTCGAGGGGCGTGCGCCCAGCGTTACCTGCACTATCAGCCCGGCGCTGCCGTTTGTATTGCTCGACCCGGAAAAGACCCATTCGACCGATACACAAAAGAAGAACGGCGACATCGTGTGCTCGGGCATCATCGAGAGCGCCCGTGCCGCACTGGAAGCTGGCGTTAAGGTGGGCCTTGGCACGGACTCGAGCTGCCCGTTCGTGACGCAGTACGACATGTGGCGTGAGGTGGCCTATTTTGCCAAGTACGTGGGTGTGAGTAACGCCTTCGCGCTGCATACGGCCACGCAGGTCAATGCCGAGCTGCTGGGGCTGGGCGGCGAGACCGGCACAATCGAGTGCGGCAAGGCCGCCGATATCCTGGTGACGCGCAAGAATCCGCTCGATGACCTGTGCGCACTGCGTGAGCCGATGCACGTGATGTGCCGTGGTGATCTGGTGCGCAAACTCAAGGTGAAGCGTATTCCCGAGGTGGACGCCGAGCTCGACGCGATTATGGCCATGCCTGCCGAGGCGTTGGCCGAGGAGCTTGCCCGCGATGGCGTGGCGTAAGCGCGCGATATGGCGATGCGACAAAGGGACAATCCTTTTGTCATAATCAGAAAAAGCCGAGGTCCCAGTGCGAGGCCTCGGCTTTTATTTGTCCCATGGTATGGCGGCTATGAGCGCGTCTCCATCTTGGCATGGCACTTGGGGCAGGTGACGCGGATCTTGCCTTTGCCCTTGGGAACGGAGAGCATCTGGCCGCAGTTGGGGCACTTGAGATAGGCCGTGGTCTTGCGGCCCTTCCACATCTTCTTGGCTGTGCGCTTGGCACGTTCAAAGTCTTCCTTGCTAGTACCGGCTGCGCGCGAGGCGTTGGCCGCTGCAGCTCCGCCGCCCAAGCTAGCTACAAACTTGCCCAAGCCGGGTACGTTTGCAGTCGCGGCGACAAAGGCCTCGTTCTCCTTGCGACGTGCATCGATATTTTTGGACAGGCCGCGCAGCACGCCAATCACGATTACGGCGATGGCAATCCAGCTGAGCCACTGGATACGAGCCATCGAACCGATCATGGCGATGATAATGCCTGCGAAGCCCATCACGATGGTGAGTTCGTCAGCGCCATTGCGGCCCTTCATAAAGTCATTCATGCAAATTGCCTTTCATTCGATATGCCGCACGCCTTTATACCCGATTTAGAGCAAGGGGGACAGGTTAATCTGCACCAATGTGGTGCAAACGTACCTGTCCCCGGAATACCAAGACGGTGCAAAGAAGTCTGTCCCCAATGCCCCAATTACTTGGAGAGTTTGTCGACGACGCGTTCGATTTCGGCGAGCTTGGCGGCTTTGAGGTCTTCGTCGCCCGATTCGATTGCCGAAGTCACGCAGCCCTCGATATGCGCCTTGAGCACGTCGGCGTTAATGCGCGCGAGGAGCGCCTGTGTGGCCATGAGCTGCGTGGAAATATCGACGCAGTAGCGGTCCTCATCGACCATCCGCAGGATGCCGTCGATCTGACCGCGTGCCGTCTTGAGCATGCGGGTCACCGATTTATGGTCTGCCATCATAGCGGGTCCTCGTTTCTGGTCGATGGGGTCGAATGCTTCTGGTAGCTGCTACGCGGCGGCCACGGACAGGGCGTGGAACTTCTCGCCCGCGGCCTCGACAGCGGCGGCGAGCTGCTCGGCGGTCACGGTGTCGGCGCACTCCACTTGGACGGTCTGGGTCTCGTGATCGGCGTCGGCGTCGGTCACGCCGGCTACGTTGAGCAGCGCCGTCTCGACGGTGGCGTCGCAGTGGCCGCACATGAGGCCGGAAGTCTTGATTGTGAAACGCATGGGTATTCCTCTCTGTTGTGTCGGCTTTCCCAGGCACCCGACCTTGACCTTCAAGCCGTCGCTCGCGTACCAAAGTACGCGTCGCTCCTCTTTCAGGTCAATCTCGGGCACCTGGAAAACCCGTTCTAAATGGACTTAATGGTGATCCTATTTTGCCACTTTGGGCTTAAAGGATTTTAGGCGCAGAGCGTTGCTTACGACACATACGCTCGACAGGCTCATGGCCGCGGCGCCAAACATCGGCGAGAGCTGCCACCCGGTGAGCGGGAAGAACACGCCCGCCGCCAGCGGAATGCCGATGCCGTTGTAGAACAGCGCCCAGAACAGGTCCTGCTTGATGTTGCGGATCGTGGCGCGCGAAAGCTCGATGGCGCGGGCGACGTCCATGAGGTCGCTGCGCATGAGTACCACGTCGGCGCCCTCCTTGGCGATGTCGGCGCCGGTGCCGATAGCAAGGCCCACGTCGGCGCGCGCCAGGGCGGGGGAGTCGTTGATGCCGTCGCCCACCATGGCGACCTTACTGCCCGCATCCTGCAGCTCGCGCACGTGGCGCTCCTTGTCGGCGGGAAGCACGTCGGCGATGACCTGCTTGCTGGTCAGTCCCACGCGGCGGGCGATGGCCTCGGCCGTCACGTGGTTGTCGCCGGTGAGCATGCGCACGTCGACGCCAAGCGAGCGCAGTGCGGCGATGGCCCCGGCGCTCGTCTCCTTGACCTCGTCAGCCACGGCAATGGTGCCGGCAAGCTCGCCGTTCTTGGCAAAGAACAGCGGCGTCTTGCCCTCGGCGGCAAATTGTTCGGCAAGACCCGCGGGCACGGTAACGCCCAGCTCGTCCATCAGGCGTACGTTGCCGGCTGCAATGGCGTTTTGCCCCTCGCGCGCCGTAACGCCTCGCCCGGGCACGGCAGTAAAGTCCTCGACCATGCGCGCGACGATCCCGCGTGTCTCACACTCGGCCATAATCGCCTCGGCCAGCGGGTGCTCGCTCGAGCGCTCCAACGCGGCGGCCAACTTGAGCAGCGCCTTTTCGCTCATGGCGGGCGAGCCGTCAGCGCGCGTGGCTACCACGATATTGGTCACGGCAGGCTTGCCGCGGGTGACCGTGCCCGTCTTATCGAGCACCACGGTGCCCACGCTGCGCAGGTTCTCCAGCGCCTCGGCGCTCTTAAACAGAATGCCCATCTCGGCGCCCTTGCCGGTGCCGACCATAATGGCGACGGGCGTGGCCAGGCCCAGCGCGCACGGGCAGCTGATCACCAGCACAGCGACGGCGGAGGTGAGCGCCTCATTCACGTCGCTGGTCAGTGCCATCCACACCACAAAGGTCACGGCCGAGATCACGAATACCACAGGCACGAACACGCCGGCGACCTTGTCGGCCAGTCGAGCAATGGGTGCCTTGGTGGCGTTGGCGTCCTCGACGAGCTGGATAATCTTGGCGAGCGACGTGTCAGCGCCCACACGCGTAGCGCGGAAGGTAAACGATCCGGTGCGGTTGACGGTGGCGGCGTTGACGGTGGCGCCGGCGGTCTTCTCCACGGGGATGGACTCGCCGGTCAGTGCGCTTTCGTCCACGGCCGAAGCGCCCTCGAGTACCACGCCGTCGACAGGGATGGACTCGCCGGGGCGCACACGCAGCACCTGGCCGGGCAGAATGGCATCGACATCGACGGTGGTCTCGGTACCGTCGACGGCCACGACGGTCGCGGTCTTGGGCGCCAGGTCAATGAGCGCCTCGATGGCGCCGCCAGTCTTGGATTTGCTGCGCGTCTCGAGATATTTGCCTACGGTGACGAGCGACAAGATCGTGCCGGCGCTCTCAAAATACAGGTTGTCCATGCTCGTCATCATGGCCTCGTGGACCTGACCCGCGGCTAGCTGGTCGGCCATGATGAACATGGCGTAGAGCGACCAGGCGATGGACGCGGTGGCGCCCACGGCAATAAGGGCGTCCATGGTAGGCGCGCCGTGCGTAAGCGATTTAAACCCGTTGATAAAGTATGCGTCGTTGACGTAGACGATGGGAATGAGCAGGACGAGCTCGGTGAGCGCGAGCGTCATGCTGTGGGTGTGGTCGGTGAAGACGCCGGGCAGTGGCCAACCGAGCATGTGCCCCATGCCTATGTAGAACAGTGGGATGAGGAAGATGATCGAGATGATGAGGCGGGTGCGCATGGCAGAGGCGGCGGCCTCCAACTTTTTGGTCGGCGACTCCATATGGGCGGCGCCGGACCTGGCTTGCGCGTTGCCGTTTGAGTTGGCGGCATCGGTGCCCGTGCTAACGGGCGAGGCCGAATAACCCGCGCGATCGACGGCGGTACAGATGTCGTCGGGGGAGACCTGCGCGGGGTCGTAGTCGACCAGCATGGAGCCGGCGAGCAGGTTGACCGCGACGCTTTGGACGCCGTCGAGCTTGCTCACGGCACGGTCCACGTGCGCCTGGCAGGCGGCGCACGTCATGCCGCCCACATCGAACTTATCTTGAGCCATGGCTTCTCCTTTCTGTGGCGTAGTGTCGGAAATGTTAACCATCCGATACTATACACCCATACCCCCTGGGGGTGTCCAGTGGAGATTGAAATGTATGACATTCTGGTATTGGTCGAGGTGATAGCCAGGTCGGCGGACCGTAGCCGGTCTAATGTCTCAATCTGTAACAACTAGACCCGTTTTTGTCGAGTAACTGTTACAGATCGAGACATTACATCGAGCCACAACTTAACGTCTCAACCTGTAACGCCTAAGGACCGTTTTTCCTGCTAGATGTTACAGATCGAGACAAACCGTCCGCGGTCAACTCAAATGTCTTGATTTGTAACATCTAGAGAGGTTTTTGACCCCTTACTGTTACAGATCGAGACAATTGCCGGGGAGGGGTCCCGTCACGGCAAGACGCCCGCCGCCTAGATACAGAACCCGGGGATCACACAGGTTAGCTTGCTTGGCTTTTCCGCAGGCGTTGCGTACGTAAAGACGTCGCCGTCGTGCCCCACGCGGTTCATATAGAGCGTGCCTTCGCTCTCCGATGTGTCGGGGCTCACCGTGCGCTCCCACCAACAGGTGTCCTTGCCCTTCCACTGGCGGACCATCGTCTCGTTCGTGGAATACGGGCTCACCTTGAGCTCGCGGAAGAGCTGATACTCCCTGCCCTCGCCGTTGTAGATGTCTGCCAGGTAGTGATAGCCCTCGGTAAACGAATCGGGCGGTTGCGTACCGCACAGCTCGACCATGGCGGGCAGCCAAAGGGTTGCGGGCAACTCGCTCAGGCACGATGCGCTGTTGGCGGCGCCCACATTGTTCGAGACCTTCTTGACCCCTTTAATGAGTGCGCGCAACTCGTTGGGCAGCAGCTTAAGGCCGTCGCCGTTGAGCCATTCCCGCAGCTCGCAATCTGCCCAGCCGGCGCTCGGCGGTTCAGCCGCAGCGTTGCGCTCGGCAATACCCGCGTCGAACATAAACGTTAGTCCGGCCTTGCCCGTCCCGTCCAGAAGCTCATCGTGGCGGATGCCCACAAGCTGCGCGCCAACCTGCAGCCCGTTGGTGAGCGTGACACGCTTGGTACACGGATAGGGGATATGCCCATCGGCATCGAGCAGATGATAGCGCCTGGCAATCTCGCGTGCCTCGCTACGGGTCTCGGTGGCCTTAATCTTGAGCGAAATCTCCTGCAGCTGATCCCAAGTGTAGTCGTCAAGTGAACTGCGGATGCCGTCCAGGTAGTCGGGGATGCCAAAGCCATGGGTTGCCGCCCCGATAACGCCTAGCCCCGCAACGGCTGCGACAACGCCACCGATAATAAAGCGGCGGCGGGTCATGGCATCGTGCCGGGCCTGCTCCAGGATCTCTCTCGCGCGCTCGCCGGCGACGTCGACCTTAAGGTGCGTACCGGAGTCGATGTCAATTGCGGTGTCACTGCCCGCGCCCTCGCGGCCCTCGGATTCGGCATCGGTGAGGTATGCCGAGAGCACCTCGAGCATCTGCTGTTCGGTGGGACGATCACGCTGCTCGACTGAGATGCCTTTCATGATGATTTGGACGAGCGCCTCGTCGTCACTGCATCGCGGCTCGAGCGGCGCCGGCTTGGTCTTGGTCTTTATGAGGTAGAACGAACCGGTTGCCGCGGCACCCGTCGACTCCACATCGAACGGTTTGCGACCGCTGTAGAGCTGGTACAGAATGCTCGAAAGCGCGTAGACATCGATTGCGGGCGAGCGGCGAAGGGCCGCGATGCCTTCGATATCCTGCGTGAGCATCTCGGGCGCGGCGTATGCGGGCGTGGCAAAGCGCCAGATGCCGGCGCGCCGGGTGATCGTGTCATCGCCGAGGGCCATGGTCGCGGAGCCCATGTCGATGAGGCAGGGGTCAAAGGAGCAATCGACGATCTGCTGCTCGAGCGTTCGACTGGTGGTACGGAACATGATATTGGCGGGCGACAGGTCGCGATGGACGACCGGATTCACGAGCCCCTGGGTCATCAGGAGTGCGCGAAGCACGGCGTTTCCAACGGCGGCCACCATCTGGGTGGTTAGCCCGCCCGAGGCATGGTGCGGAAGCAAGGGCAGCGCCTGCTTGAGCGAGGTGCCCTCGACCCACTCCATGAGGATGAGCGGGTCGTCCTCGCACGACCCATAGCCATAGACGCGCGGAAATCCACGCAGGTGCGAGACGGTGCACAGATGACGGTACTCCTCGAACAGCGCGGCGGTGTTGGCCAGGTGCGCAGCCGCTTGCTCGGCGGAGCGATCGGGCGTCTGGCCGGAAAGGATGGCGTTGTCCTTGAGTAGTTTGACGGCAAAGACCTCGCCGTTCGTGTTGGTCGCGCGCAGCACGTGCCCGATATTGCCGTCGTCGCGGTGGGCCGTCTGGAGAATAAGCGTCATAAACCGGCGCTTGGCATCATCCTCGGCGCTGGGGTCGACTGCCACGGCGGTATCGAACGTGTCGAGATGGATGAGTTTGTCGCCATAGGCGCTATCGGTAGTATCCATGGCGTTCCTTTGTCTGGCATGGGTTGCCGCGCGTATACGTGGGCAGTGCGGATATCGATAAAGTACCATGATAGCCGCACTGCCCACGTATACCGCTGAGTATTGTCGTTTACGACGCAGAAGGTAGAAGACGAAAGACGGACGGTGACCGTCTTTCGATCGCCGTCCGCGCTAGTCCACAATAACGAGAAACGTTGTATAAAGACCCAAATGAAGTCTGTCGCTGTTGGCGATCTCCACGGGGGGATAGACTTTGCCGGGCTCTCGTTGGTCGCGGGGCGGCTCGATTACAGTATCACCGTCGCCCGCACCCGATTCGAGCACCGTGCCGTTGGTCGATCCAAGGCCCTGGGCGTACCAGTGCTCACCCTCAAGCCAAATGCGAAGATGCTCGCGCGATGCATCGGCACCCACATCGGTGATGCTGGGCGAAGTTTTGGGCAAAGAACCAATCACGGTGCCGCGCGGATCGCGTGTGAGGGGATGGATTTGCATGTCGACGCAGTTGTCGGCATGTGTCCTGAGCAGACCGAGGTTGGGGGCGACGGCGCGCGGCTGATCCAGACTGCCCATAAAGCCACGTCCAACGGTAGTTTCGGTGGTGCCAAAGTGCCCGCCCGTCTTGCTGTCGCAAAAGCGCTCGACGGTGGCCACGCCTTGAACGGGATCGGCAAGTGCGCCCGTTGCCACAAAGAGCATCAAGAAGAGCGTGCTTTTTTCGCGCACGGCATTGCCGTCAAAGTTGTCGATGCGATTGAGGGCATTTGCATATAGGCGGCTGTCCAGCTTGTAGCTGGCGAGAGCCGACATCATTTCGTTGGCGGCCGGACCGCGATAGTGCTCGGCGATTGTCTGATAGGCGGACTCGCCACCGCCGAGCTTGCTGCAGATTGCCGCGGAAAGGTTGAGCGTGGTGACGGTAAAGTCGCTGTAGATGGCGGGCGCGCACTGGTCAGGCTTACGATGGACGATGTAACGGGTGAGATACGAGCGGTTGGAAGAGCATTTTTCGAGCAGGGTACTGCCGAGATAAGAGTTTCCATTGATGAGCATTCGGGCGATCTCGAGATGTTTAAGACCGCCGAACGAGCGAATATCGTTATAGAGGACCGAGCAAGGCGTCTCTGCTGCCACGGATACCTCCTTTGATTGCTTCCTAGCCAATATGGCGATAGGAATTAATGGCCCCCGGTGGGCGACGTATTAAATGGCTGCGCAATATATAGCGTAACCAAAGCAACATTATAGGCCACATGTTCGAAATTGCAGGAAGACCGAGAGATTTTGGTTGGACTGAACGGAAATCCCCCTCTGTCTTGTTCTATAACATTTGGACCCGGTTTTGCCCTGCATCTGTTACAGATTGACACAATCGGCCAGGCCCACCTCGTCCGCCTCGTCATCTGTGGTTTACGTGGGGGCATACGGAGTACGGGTATACTAACCGGCGGCGAATCTGCTCCATCGCTTAGAGCTGCTGCGTCTGGACGGCGCGTGATAGGGCTGCCAAAGCGATCGCCAGCGTGCTGAGCAACGTCCTCTCTGTGCGCACCTGTTTTTGTATGTATTAGCGCACTACCAAGCACGCCCGCGCGGCCGCATGCCGCGCTCATGACGCGTGCAGATAAGGAACAACAACATATGCGTAATTCTGTATCCGACGTCACCGACGCCGAGATTCTGGACGAGGCCCGCGAGGCCATGACCCAGGCTGCCTTCGATGCCGCCGATGAGGCCAATGCTGCCCAGGCCGTCGAGTCCGCTACCGAGAGCCTGCCCGCCTTTAACGAGCTGGGGCTTTCGGACGAGATACTCCGTGCTATCGAGAACCTGGGCTACACGGCGCCGACGCCCGTGCAGGCCGGCTCGATCCCCGTGGTGCTCGAGGGTCGCGACCTGCTTGCCGCCGCTCAAACCGGCACCGGCAAGACGGCCGCCTTCTTGCTGCCGACCATGAACAATCTGGAGCACATTGCTCCGCCCAAACCCGTGCGCGAGCGCGGCGGCCGCAACCGCCGTCGCGGTGCCAAGAAGCCCGAGGGCAACGGCCGCGGCCCCGTGATGCTCGTCATCACCCCCACGCGCGAGCTCGCCCAGCAGATCGACGAGGTCGCGAGCAAGATCGCCGACGTCACCGGCCATGTCGCCGTGACCGTCGTGGGTGGCGTGAGCTACAAGCCGCAGACCGCGGCACTCAAGTACGGCTGCGATATCCTGGTCGCCACGCCGGGCCGTCTGGTCGACCTGATCGAGCAGGGCGCCTGCCACCTGAACGAGGTCAAGGTGCTGGTACTCGACGAGGCCGACCGCATGCTCGACATGGGCTTTTTGCCCGCCGTCCGCCGCATTGTGCGCGAGACGCCGGCCGAGCGCCAGACGCTGCTGTTCTCGGCGACGCTCGACGAGGAGGCCGTGGGCGAGATCACCGACCTGGTGAGCGATCCGGCTCGCGTGGAGATCGCGCCCGCCACGTCGACCGCCGACACCGTCGACCAGTTTGTGTTCCCGGTGTCCATCGAGGCCAAGAATAACCTGTTGCCCGAGTTCCTCAAGAAGGAGGGCCCGGAGCGCACCATCGTCTTTATGCGCACCAAGCATCGCGCCGACAGCTGCTGCCGTCGTCTGGAGCGTAAGGGCATCAAGGCCGCCGCGATTCATGGCAACCGCAGCCAGGCCCAGCGCGAGCGCGCGCTTTCTGCCTTCCGCGACGGCACCGTCGACGTGCTGGTGGCAACCGATGTTCTCGCCCGCGGCATCGACATTAGCGACGTGCGCTACGTCGTGAACTTTGACGTGCCGGCCGAGCCGACCGACTATATCCACCGCATTGGCCGTACGGGCCGCGCCGGCGAGCTGGGCTGGGCCATTACGTTTGTGACCGAGCAGGACGTCGATGAGTTCTACGAGATCGAGAAGCTCATGGACAAGACGGCCGATATTTACGAAGCCGGCGACCTGCATGTGGGTCCCAACCCGCCTGCGGTTGATCCCGAGCGCGACCCTGCGGCCTTTAAGGTGAAGAAGAAGACTAAGCGCGGCAAGTCCAAGAGCAAGAAGAAGCTTGAGCAGGCGCGTCGCGACGGCAAGCGCAACGGCGACGATTACGGCGATGTTGCCGGTCGTTCCAACCGCGGTCGCGACGAGCGCCGCGGCGACGGCGAGCGTCCGAGCCGTCCCAAGCGCGGCGGCAAGACCCGCGTGCGCGAGGGCGTTCAGGCTCGCGTGGACGAGGCTGTTGAGAGCGTGGCTCGCGAGGTAGCTGCCGAGGAGCGCGGCGGTGCTGGTGCCGCTGAGCAGCCTGCGCGCGGCAACCGTGCCGAGCGTCGTGCCAAGCAGTTCCAGGGCGAGGCACACCGCCGTCGTCGTGAGGACGAGGACCGCGGCGGTCGTCGTCGTGTCGAGCGCGAGGACGAGGGCCGCGGTTCGCGCGGTGGCAAGCGCGGTGCGGGCGACCGCCGGCGTTCCGGTCGTGATGACGAGCGCGGCGGCCGTGATGAGCGTCGCGGCGGCGAGGGTCGCGGTGAGCGTACTGCCCGTGGCGGTGAGTCCCGTGGCGGCAAGCGCTTTGAAGAGCGCGGTAGCCGCGGCGGCGAGCGTCGCGAGGGTGCTCGCGGCAATGGCGGCCGCGGCGGCGCTGGTCGTTCTAACGAGTCGCGTGATCGTCGTGACCCGCGTGCCAGCCGCGATCGTCGCGATGACTGGCGCAACTACGACGATACCCGCGAAGAGCGTCGCGGCGGCTATCGTGGTGGTCGTGGCGGCAACCAGGCCGGCTCCCGTGGCGGCCGTGCCGGCGGTCGCGATAACCGTGGCAGCTACGGCAACAGCCGTGGCGGCAAGCGCGGTGGCAGCTCCCGTCGCCCCGGCGACGGCGGCGGCAAGCGCAAGTAAGATGCGCATCGCGCGCTAGCGTGAGACAAGCTAAGGGCCCGAGCAAACAACGCTCGGGCCCTTTTGTTTGCCGTGTCCATCGCTAATTCAAACGTGATGTTCTCGGGAATGCATCTGGGGGATGCCGAGGACCTATTTTCTGCCATGCAGCAATGGGTCCCATGGGGTGCGCCGTGCATTTTTTGGAGTATTCTGCAGTTCGAGTTGTCTGCATATGATTCGACGTCGCCAACGGTGGCCTTCGGATATCCCTAGCGAGCGTTCCGAGTCAGATTTCGCCGTTTTCCGGAGCAGGGGCGCGTCATTCTCGCCATGTCGGGACTTAGAATGATACGGCGCCCTACAGTTTTGCCCACCCGCGGCGGTGCTGACGCGGTCACGTTGCAGAATACTCCGTTTTTTGCACGTGCCGGGATGGGGTACCTCAGGAGAACGCGGCGGTATCCAGTAAGTATATGCAATCTGTACCGTAATTTATACAAAACGAAGAGGCAGACAGCGTAGGGTGGGTGCATTGGGGTGCTTGGTGCACCAAAACGGGGATCCCATGCGCCGTATACTCTGGCTGGATGTGAAAGCGGCTTGACGCGTTGCCAGGCGTAGGGGAGGGTGCCTCGATGAGCGTATTCGAAATTGTGTTTAGTCCGACGGGTGGAACGCGGAAGGTGTCTGGCCTTGTGGCCGGGGCACTGGGCAAGAATACCGTTACCGTCGATCTGGCCGATAGCGGGCTAGATTTCAGCGCTGTCTCGATGACTGAGGACGACGTGGCCGTAATCTCTGTGCCGGCGTATGCCGGTAGAATCCCGGCTGTGGTGGCTGACCGGTTGGGCATGGTGCGCGGCAACGGGGCTCGGGCTGTTTTGGTTTGCGTATACGGAAACCGCGCGTTTGAGGACACGCTCGTAGAGCTGGAGGACGTTGCGAAGCGCGCCGTATTTAGGGTTGTTGCAGCGGTTTCTGCTATTGCTGAGCATTCCGTTGCTCGTCAGTTTGCTGCTGGGCGACCGGATGCGCAGGATGCGGCGCAGCTCGCAGAGTTTGCGCAGCAAATTCAGCAAAAGCTGTTGGCTGAGGATGCGTCCGGGCCCTCTATCCCCGGCAATCGTCCTTATAAACAAGCCGGAGGTCACCGCATGGCACCCGAGGCAACAGAGGATTGTGTCTCCTGCGGTGCATGCGCCGCGGCGTGCCCCGTTTGCGCTATCGACAAGAGTGACCCCAAACGAGCAGCTGGCGAGGCGTGCATCTCCTGCATGCGCTGCATCGCCGTATGTCCGCGAGGTGCTCGCAAGCTTGATTCCAACAAACTATCCGCTGTTTCCCAGATGCTGAGCAAGGTTTGCGTCGCGCGGAAGGAATGCGAGCTCTTCATCTAGCGCAAGTGAGATTGGTGCAAACAAACCTGGCCCTTTTGCACCAAAAACGATCCGTTTTCCTCCGTTCCCAAGGGATCATGTGATCCGAAGGGGACGGAGGAAAACGGATCAAAAAGGAAAAATAGTAAGGCGCTCTTTTTCACATTGAATATTGCAATTTGGTAACGCGTTTTATCAAATATGGCATTTATCTGCGGTAATGTTCTATTTCACCGCTGAGGGTGACATTTTCTACCGCCTGCCGAACCGTATGGAGACCTCACAACTTTTTAGGTCAGTGTTGTGCGTGTAGCAATTTCGCCCGGCCTCGCCTCCGGGCTGCCATGTGAGAGGGGATCTTATGGCTCGACTGCATGTAATGGAACGCAGCCACGCTCAGGCCGTCATGGACGACCTGCACGATGCGCTCGGACGTCGTCTGGCGGTGAGTTCGCTCGCTCCGTGTCCCGTTGAGTTTACGGCAGCGCTCGTCAACCTGTGCTCCACCCAGAGCTGCGGCAAGTGCACGCCCTGCCGCGTGGGCCTGAGCGCGCTGAGCGACCTGCTCGCCGATGTGCTCGAAGGGCGCGCCGATGAGTCCACGCTCAACCTTATTGAGCGCACGGCCCGCACCATCTACCTTTCGAGCGACTGCGCCATCGGCTACGAGGCCGGCGCCATGGCGCTCACGGCCATTCGCGGCTTCCGCGACGACTTTGAGCACCACATCCGTGAGCACTCCTGCGGCTTTGACCGCGAGGCCCGTGTCCCGTGCGTCTCAGGCTGCCCGGCGCACGTCGACATTCCCGGGTACATTTCGCTCGTTGAGGCCGGCCGCTATGCCGATGCCGTCAAGGTCATCCGCAAGAACAATCCGCTTCCGCTCGTCTGCGGCCTGGTGTGCGAGCATCCCTGCGAGATGCACTGTCGCCGTGGCATGGTCGACGACCCCATGAACATCCTTGCCCTCAAGCGGTTTGCCGTTGAGCATAGCGACCTCAACGACCACAAGCCACATGTAGTGGACAACACTGGTAAGCGCGTCGCCGTGATCGGCGGCGGCCCGGCCGGTCTTTCTTGCGCCTACTACCTGGCCGTGATGGGCCACAAGGTGACCATTTTTGAGCAGCGTCACCACCTGGGTGGCATGCTGCGCTACGGAATCCCCAGCTATCGTCTGCCACGCGAGCGCCTGCAGGCCGAGATCGACTGGATCATGAGCGCCGGCATCGATGTGGAACTCGATCACTCCGTCAACGGCGAGGAGCTTGTCCGCCTGCGCGACGAGTTTGATGCCGTCTATCTGGCCATCGGTGCCCATAGCGACAAGAAGCTCGGCCTTCCGGGCGAAGAGGCTCCCGGCGTGAAGTCGGCCGTCAAGATGCTGCGTGCCATTGGCGACGACGAGCTGCCCGACCTGAGCGGCCGGCGCGTGTGCGTCATCGGCGGCGGCAACGTTGCCATGGACGTGGCGCGCTCTGCCGTGCGCTGCGGTGCCGAAAAGGTAAGTATCGTCTACCGCCGTCGCATCTGCGACATGACGGCCCAGGATGCCGAGATTGCCGGCGCCCAGGCCGAGGGCTGCGAGGTTCTGGAGCTCACGGCCCCGCTCGGTATCGAGACGGGCGAGGACGGTCGCGTGAGCGGCCTGCGCGTGCAGCCGCAGATTATCGGCGAGCCCCTTCGTGGGCGTCCGGCCCCGCGTGCCGCCGCCACGCCCGAGCGCGTCATTCCCTGCGAGCGCGTGTTTGTGGCCATTGGCCAGGACATCGACTCCAAGCCGTTTGAAGATATGGGCATCGCCTGCAAGTGGGGCCGCGTGGTCACCGATTCGGATGGCGCCGTGCCTAACTTCGATGGCCTCTTTAGCGGCGGCGACTGCCAGACCGGTCCCGCCACCGTCATCCGGGCCATCAACGCCGGCCGTGTGGCTTCGGCAAACATCGATCACTACCTGGGCTTCGACCACAAGATTAAGCTCGACGTGGAGCTGCCGACCGTTCAGTTTAAGGGCAAACACGAGTGCGGCCGCTGCGAGCTGGGCGAGCGCGAGGCCGGCGAACGCATCCACGACTGGAATCTGGTCGAACAGGGCCTTACCGAGGAAGAGGCACGCCAAGAGGCGAGTCGCTGCTTGCGTTGCGACCACTTTGGCTTTGGTGCGTTCCGTGGAGGGAGGAACTTGGAATGGTAGAGCCCAACAAAACCACCGTCGGCGATAACAGCGAAAACGGAGCGCACAACATGGTCAGGCTCATTATCGATAACTGCGAAGTCGTGGTGCCCGAGCACACCACGATCCTGGACGCGGCCAAGTCCGTCGGCATCCAGATTCCCACCCTGTGCTACCTGCGCGATCTAAACGAGATCGGCGGCTGCCGTGTGTGCGTGGTCGAGGTCGAGGGCTGCGATCAGCTGGTTGCCGCCTGCAACAACTATGTGCTCGACGGCATGGTGGTCCACACCAACAGCCCCAAGGCCCGCGAGGCGCGTCGCGCCAACGTGCAGCTGCTGCTGTCCCAGCACGATTCGCAGTGCACGAGCTGCGTGCGCAGCGGCAACTGCAACCTGCAGACCATCGCCAACGACCTGGGCATTTTCTATCTGCCGTATCAAAGGCATTTGGCGGGCGAGGGCTGGGATTTCGATTTTCCCATCATCCGCGAAAACGACAAGTGCATTAAATGCATGCGCTGCATCAAGGTGTGCGAGAGCATGCAGGGCCTAGGGATCTGGGACCTGACCAACCGCGCCACACATACCGCCGTGGGTACCCGCGGACGCGCGCCGATCGGCAAGACCGATTGCGTCGCGTGCGGTCAGTGCATCACGCATTGCCCGACGGGCGCTCTGCGCGAGCGTGACGATACCGAGACCGTATTTGACGCGCTCGCCGATCCCGACAAGATCGTGCTGGTGCAGATTGCGCCGGCCGTGCGTAGCGCCTGGGGCGAGGAGCTCGGTATTCCGCGCGAGGAGGCTACCGTTGAGCGCCTGGCTTGCGCACTGCGCCGCGTGGGCTTTGAGTACGTGTTCGATACCGATTTCTCGGCCGACCTCACCATTATGGAGGAGGGCTCCGAGCTGCTCGAGCGCCTGGGCGCCGCCGTCAAGGGTGAGGGCGATAGCCGCGGCTGGCCCATGTTTACGAGCTGCTGCCCGGGCTGGGTGCGCTTTGTGAAGGCGCGCTATCCGGAGTTTGTCGACAGCCTGTCCACGTCCAAGTCGCCGCAGCAGATGTTCGGCGCTATTGCCAAGACCTACTACGCCAAGGTGCTGGGCGTGGAGCCCGAGCGCCTGTTTGTGGTGTCCGTGATGCCGTGCACGGCCAAGAAGGCCGAGTGTGCGCTGCCGAGCATGGTGGGCGCGGGCGGCGCGCCCGACGTAGACGTTGCGCTGACGGTGCGCGAGATGGTGCGCATGATCCGCGCGAGTCACGTGAGCGTGGACACGCTGGTCGAGGAGCCGCTCGATACGCCGCTGGGCTTTGGCACGGGCGCGGGCGTGATCTTTGGCGCCACGGGCGGCGTGATGGAGGCCGCCGTGCGCTCGACCTATTACCTGGTGACGGACAAGAACCCCGATGCGGACTTCTTTACCGACGCGCGTGGCCTGGATGGCTGGAAGGAAGCCGTTGCCGATATCGATGGCACCAAGGTGCGCGTCGCCGTGGCGCACGGGCTGGGCAACGCCGCCCGCCTGCTCGACGCGATTCGCGACGGTCGTGTGAGCTATGACTTCGTCGAGGTTATGGCATGCCCGGGCGGCTGCGTCGGTGGCGGCGGTCAGCCCATCCACGACGGCTGCGAGCTGGCAGCCGAGCGCGGCCAGGTGCTGTGGGGCCTGGATGCGAACGCCGAGATTCGCTTCTCGCACGAGAATCCCGATGTCCAGGCGTGCTACCGCGAGTTCTTAGGCGAGCCGCTCTCGCCACTGGCCGAGGAGCTGCTGCATACCGACCATCACGCATGGACGATGCCTAACGAGGGGACGTGCTAGCGATGCGCGCGTTTGATGTTGAGATGTCGCGCCGGGGGTTTGCCTCGGCGTTCGCCGCGGGCGCCCTGTCACTTGCGCTCGCGGGCTGTGGCGGCGGGGCTGCCGGTGCCGGGTCCGCCGCGGGCTCGGTTGCCACGGACGGCGCCGGTGCTGCCGCAGAGCCGGTCGAGGTGCACGTCGCCTCGCTCAAGGGTCCGACGTCGATCGGTCTGGTGCAGTTTATGGACCAGGCAGCCGATGGCGAGACGGACAATGAGTTCGACTTTGCGATCAACACTGCCGCCGACGAGATTGTGCCCAAGGTCATTCAGGGCGATATCGATATCGCCCTGGTGCCCGCCAACGTGGCGAGCGTGCTCTACAACAAGACCGAGGGCGCGGTGCAGGTCATCGACATCAACACGCTGGGCGTGCTGAACGTTGTGACGGGCGACGCGAGTGTGGCCTCGTTTGGCGATCTGGCGGGCCATACTGTCTATATGACGGGCAAGGGCGCCACGCCGGAGTACGTCATGAACTACCTGCTGGAGCGCGCGGGCTTGGCCGGTCAGGTGACGCTCGAGTTTAAGAGCGAGCCTACCGAGGTGCTCTCGGCTCTGCTTGCCGACCCGACTGCCGTGGGCGTGCTACCCGAGCCGTTCAAGACGGCGGCCATCGCCAAGAGCGAGGGCAAGCTGTCGGCACCGGTGAGCCTGACCGATGTGTGGGACGAGCTGGCAGGAGACACGGGCTCGCGCTTGCTGACGGGTGTGACCGTGGTGCGCCGTGCCTTTGCCGAGGAGCATCCCGAGGCCGTGGCGGAATTCCTGAGCTGCCATGTTGCGAGCGTTGAGGCCGTGAACGCGGCGCCGGCGGACTGGGCGCAGGCCGTGGTCGATGCGGGCATCGTGGATAACGCCACGATTGCCGAAAAGGCGATTCCCGGGTGCATGCTTGTCTGCCAGACAGGGAAGGATATGAAGGCCGCGCTCGGTGGGTACCTGAAGGTGCTGGCCGATGCGGACGCGAGCGCCGTGGGCAGCAAGCTCCCGGCTGATGATTTCTACTACATGGAGTAACCCGTGCGTGCGTTTGCTCGACAAATGACGGAGCGTATGAAGGCGGTGGCGGCAGCGGGTGCCGTCGCCGCCTTTTGGCTTGCCGTGTGGGTCTTCGTGGCGGCGCTGGTGGCACAGCCGCTGATTTTGCCGGGTCCGGGTGCTGTTGTGGTGGCGTTGCTGCGGCTGGTATGCGATGCCGGCACGTGGGCGATTCTGGCGGGCTCGGGTGCGCGGATTCTAGGCGGTTTGGCGCTTGCCGCGGTGTGCGGTGGTTTGCTGGCCGGAATTTCGTCGCGCTCGCGGGCGTTTGCCCGCTTGGTGGCTCCGGCGCTTTCGTTTGTTAAGGCGACGCCGGTTGCCTGCGTGGTGGTCCTGCTGCTCATTTGGCTGGGGTCGGCGCGCGTAAGCATTGCGGCGGTCTTTTTGATGGCGCTGCCGGGAGTGTATTTTTCGCTGGTCGAGGGCTTGACGCAAGCGGATAAACCGCTGGAGCAGATGTTTCGTCTGCATGGCGTGCGGGGTTGGCGACTGTTTTGTGCCCACATCTGGCGCGAAGTCCTGCCGTTTGTGCTTTCGTGCGCCCGCGCTGTGATCGGCATGAGCTGGAAGGCCGGCGTGGCGGCGGAGCTGATCGGCATGGCGGTGGGCACCGTGGGTGAGCGCATCTATCAGGCAAAGCTTTTGATTGAGACGGCTGATCTGCTGGCGTGGACCGTGCTGGTTGTTATGGCTTCGTGGGCATGCGAGCGCGTGCTGGTGTGGCTGCTGCGGGCTTCGGGGCCTGCGGCGTGGCGTGCGGTGGTGCTGTCGCATGGACGCGGCTTGCGCGGGCGTGCGGGGGCTGCGAGCGATGGCGCTGCAGCGGAGCTTGCGCTTGCCGTGGGCGATCGCGCGCCCTGGGCGCCGGCGCTCGACGGACTGGTGCTTCATGTGCCCGCCGGTGGGCGCACCTGCGTGATGGGCGCCTCGGGTGTGGGCAAGTCGACGTTGCTTGCGCTGGCTGCGGGGGAATGCGCGCCGTGTTCCATGGTGTTTCAGGATGTGCGCCTAGTCGAGGATGCTTCTGCCCTGGATAACGTGCTGGTGTGCGCCGATGCACGCGTGGACGCCTCGAGCGCTGCGGCCCTGCTGCGCCTGCTGGTGCCGGGGGTCGATGTTCATGCTCGTGTGGCTGAGCTTTCGGGCGGGCAGCGCCGTCGCGTCGAGATCGCTCGAGCCCTGCTGTGTGGTGGCTGTGCCGTCATTCTGGATGAGCCCTTTACCGGTCTAGACATCGCTGCGCGCGACGCATGCACCGAGGTCGTGCTCGACTTGCTCGACGGCCGTATGCTGTTGCTTGCCACGCACGATTCCGCTGACGCTCGGGCCCTCAATATCTCGGACATCATCACGCTCTAAAGACTTACTCAGCAACAAATTGATCCGTTTTTTCTCCGTCCCCATGGGGTCGGGTATGGTATTCTATCTACGGGGTAATACTTAGGAATACCAAGTAATACCAACGCCGTAGAACAAACTCCAGATGCGGGCCAATCGGGTTGCCTTCACAGCCCGTCGCCCAGCCGCGTGGCCCGCATCCATCCGCACCACCGTCGTTTCAAGAAGGAAGCGCCATGGCAGAACACATGACCCCGGTTGTCGCGAAGGTTTTGCCCGAGGAAAAGGCGGCCTTCGCGGCGGCAACCCAGCTCGTGGGCACCACGCCGTCCAACGCCATCCGCATGTTCATCGCCGCTTTCAATCGCTGTGGCACCTTCCCGTTCGACATTTCGCCCAACGGGGCCTTTGGCGCTGCGCCCGATTCTCATCAACAATGACTGTTCCAAACTGCCGGCACTTGGGGACGTTCTTTTTCTGCCGGCAGTTAAGGAACGTCCCTAAGTGCCGGGTTTTGAGGAGGTTGGCATGCTCAATGCGATGGCGTGGGCGCTTGCCTGTTTTGGCGTTGTCGCTGCCGATATAGCCCTGAGCGTGGTTCTGTTTTCAGTTCTCGATGCCGTGTCGGTGCTGACGGGCTATCCGATCGACAATCTCGATATCCAATGGTTCCAGGCTGCCGCTCAGACGGCGTCATTTTTGATGGCGCTGCTGTGGTGGCGTTATCTGTGGCCGCGTTCGTTTATGGCACGCCGGCAAAGCGAGCACCCGCTCGGCGGGGGAGCGCGTGGGGCGTGGAAACGCATCGCCTGCGTTATCGTGATTGGCCTTGCCCTGCAGGTGGTCGTTGGTTACGTGACCGACGCCGCGCTGTCGCTGTTGCCCGAGGCCGCGGCCGACTACAGCGAGCTTGTCGAGGAAACAGGCATGGGCGACACCAGCTATCTCGCCGTCCTGACTACGGTGCTCGGCGCCCCATTTTGTGAAGAGCTGCTGGTGCGCGGCATTATTTTTGAGTTTTCGCTCCGAGCGTTTAATCCGCAGTGCCGCCCACTTTGGAAGCGCCGGCGTCGTGCGAGCGCGCAGGACGGCGCCATGGTGCCCTGGGCGGCCCCAAGCACGTGGGGTATTGCCGCGGCGATTGTGCTGCAGGCGGCAATCTTCGGTTTTATGCACATGAATTGGGTGCAGGGTTGCTACGCGGGTGCCGCCGGCCTCATCTTTGGTTGGGTGCTCGTGACGACCGGAAAGCTCCGCTACACGATCCTGCTGCACTTTGCCTTTAATGCCGGGTCGTATCTCATGACGTTGCTCTGGTTTGTGAACACGCCGCTCGATGTGGCAATTACGGTCGCTATCGCCGGCGTCATCCTCGTTGAGGCAATGCGTTCGCTGCGCCACGCGTGTGGGGTGGATGCAGCGAACGCACCGCTGCCCTAGTTGCGGCGTCCGCCTCCGTTGGCGCCCTGACGCCCCTGGGCCGCGCGATTGCGACCGGCGGTGTTCTGTGCGCGCGACATGCCGCTGTGCCCCTTGCTACCCTTGGGCCCCTTGCCGGCGCCACCGTGCGGCTTGCCGCCCTTCTTGCCGGTTCCATGCCCGCCGTTGGCAGATGTCTCGCCCGGGCGCGGCGGCACGGGACGAATCAGGCAATGCTTGGTGTAGCCAATCAGATCGCGGCGGCCGGCTTTTTCCAGCGCCTCGCGCACGAGCTTGTAGTTCTCGGGCTTGCGATACTGGATGAGCGCACGTTGCATGGCCTTCTCGTGCGGGTCGCGCGCCACATAGATCGGCTCCATGGTGCGCGGATCCACGCCGGTGTAGTACATACAGGTCGACATGGTGGACGGCGTGGGGTAGAAGTCCTGCACCTGCTCGGGCATGTAGCCCATGTCGCGCACGGCTTCGGCAAGGTCCACGGCTTCCTTCATGGTTGAGCCCGGGTGGCTCGATATCAGATACGGCACCACGTACTGCTTGAGTCCGTATTCGCGGTTCAGGCGTTCAAATTTACGGCAGAACGCGTCGTAGACGGCGCGGCTCGGCTTGCCCATCACGGACAGCACCGCGTCGCTCACATGCTCGGGCGCTACGCGCAGCTGGCCCGAAACGTGATGCTCCAGCAGCTCGCGCAAAAACTCGTCCGAGGCATCGGCCATGGTGTAGTCAAAACGGATGCCGCTGCGGACGAAGACCTTCTTGACGCCCGGCAGCTGGCGCAGGTCGCGCAGCAACTGCGTGTAGCCGCTCTCGTCGACCACCATGTTCTTGCATACGCTCGGCCACAGGCAGCGTTTGTTCTTGCACACGCCGTGCTTGAGCTGCTTGTCGCAGGCAGGGCGGCTAAAGTTTGCCGTCGGTCCGCCCACGTCGTTGATGTAGCCCTTAAACTCGGGATCGCGCGTGAGCAGCTCGGCCTCGCGCATGATCGAATCGTGGCTGCGCATCTGCAGCACGCGCCCCTGGTGGAAGGTGAGGGCGCAAAACGAGCACTCGCCAAAACAGCCACGGTTGGAGCTAATGGAAAACTTGATCTCGGCAAAGGCCGGCACGCCGCCTGCCGCGTCGTAGTCGGGATGCCAATCGCGTGCGTAGGGGAGCTCGGCCACCTCGTCCATCTCATCGGTGGTGAGCGTCGCCGATGGCGGGTTCTGCACCACATAGACGCTGTTGGGGTAGGGCTCTACCAGGCGGTGTCCGGTGATGGGGTCCATATTCTGCTGCTGCACATTGAAGCTGCGTGCGTAGTTGAGCTTGTCGGCGGTAAGGTCGTCCCAGCTGGGCAGCAGGTCGTAGTCGTAGACCTCGTCGAGCGAACCCGTGCGGTAGACGGTGCCGTTGATATAGGTGATCTGATCGACGGGCAGTCCCGCGTCGAGCGCGTCGGCGATCTCGACAATCGCGTGCTCGCCCATGCCGTAGATGAGGATGTCGGCGCCCGAGTCGAGCAGTACCGAGCGCTTGAGCTTGTCCTGCCAGTAGTCGTAGTGAGCCAGGCGGCGCAGGCTTGCCTCGATGCCGCCGATGATGATGGGAGCGTCCTTGAACGTCTGACGGATGAGGTTGCCGTAGACCGTGACGGCACGATTGGGGCGGTGCCCCTCCTCGCCACCGGGGGTATAGGCGTCGGTATGGCGACGGTGCTTGGTCACCGAATAGTGGTTGACCATGGAGTCCATGTTGCCGGCGCTGACCAAAAAGCCCAGGCGCGGCTCACCGAGCACCGTGATGCTGGCGGGGTCGGTCCAGTCGGGCTGGCAGATGATGCCCACTTTGTAGCCGTGCGCGTCGAGGACGCGGCTGATGATGGCCATACCAAAGCTGGGGTGGTCCACGTAGGCGTCGCCGCAGATGTAGACAAAGTCGCACTGGTCCCAGCCGCGCGCATCCATGTCGGCGCGGCTGACGGGGAGGAACTTATCGCGGCCCGGGCGCCAGGGACGGGTGGGCGTCGCTTGGGAATGCTTGGTGCGGGCGACCGTGGCCTGCGCCTTACCGCTGCGCTTTTGCTGCTGGCCCTGTTTGCCCTGCTGACTGCGCTGGTTGTTCTGAGCGTGCTGAGGCTTTTTTGCCACGATCCCTCCCGGTGTTTGTATGCTGCACGTAATTGTAACCAGTCTTTTTGGGACGGGGCTAAAAAGACTGGTGGAGTACATGAGCTGGCGGATTGGCGCGTCGATGTGGGTGTCGTTTGTTTCCAGACTGTGTATCTGCGCGTTGGAGAACCCGTCTCGCGCGCACGCCATGTTGTCAATGGGTTACAGTATGAACGGCGGCTATGTTTCCGCCAACGCACGAGAGAGTCGTCAACAAGGAGGATGCACGACGATGCAGCGTGCCAAACAGATATCGGAGTCTATTGAGCTGGGCATCATCTTGGCGCTTGCCGGTGGCTTTATGGATGTGTATTCGTACATTGGGCGCGATCATGTTTTCGCCAACGCGCAGACGGGCAACATCCTGCTCGTGGGTGTAAGCATCTCGGAGGGCAACTGGCAGCTGGCGGGACGCTATTTCTTCCCCGTGGTGTCGTTTGCCGTGGGCATTATGCTTGCCGACCTGGTACACGAACGGTTTGGCAGCGTGATTCACTGGCGCCAAGTGACGGTGTTCTTTGAAGCCGTCATCTTGCTGGGCGTGAGCTTTATCCCGGGCGGCAATTTCAACCTGCTCGCCAACTGCCTCACCTCGTTTGCCTGCGGCATGCAGGTCGAGAGCTTCCGCAAGATCCACGGTCACGGCATCGCTACGACCATGTGCATCGGCAACTTGCGCAACGCGCTGCAAAACGTGGACGATTACATCATCACCCACAGGCGCGGCTTTTTGGAAAACGGCCTGCTGTACTTTGGCGTGATCTTTACCTTTGTGTTTGGTGCCGTGTTGGGCAACTGGTGTATTGAGCGCATGGGCCTGCACGCCATCGTCGTGGCGAGCTTGCTGCTGTTTGTCGCGTTTGCCATCATGTTCATCGACCGCGAGCGCGACTTGCGCTTACGCTGGAAGGTTGCGGCCGAGGCTTGGAAAGAGGGCTGTCGAAAGTAACCGAATGCGGCAAAGGGGCTGTCCCTTTGCCGCAATATTTTTCATCGTCTGTTGAAACGCTTTAAATAGTTTGACGTTCTCACGCGTTTTTTGTTTCAAAAGCGTTAGGATGGAACTTATAGCGCGGGGCGTAATAGGTGCCCCGCACACGATGGGAGGCTATCAATGGCTAATCGTTTCGTTCTCAATACCATTTCTTATCATGGTTCCGGCGCCATCAAGGAGATCCCCGGCGAGCTCCAGCGTCGTGGCTACAAGAAGATCTTCGTCTGCTCCGACCCCGATCTGGTCAAGTTTGGCGTTACCGCTAAGGTGACCGACGAGCTCGACGCCGCCGGCATCGCTTGGAGCCTCTACTCCGAGATCAAGCCCAACCCCACTATCCAGAACGTCAAGGACGGCGTCGAGGCCTTCAAGGCCGCCGAGGCTGACGCTATCGTGACTATCGGTGGTGGCTCCTCCATGGATACCGCCAAGGCTATCGGCATCATCATCAACAACCCCGAGTTCGCCGATGTCCGCAGCCTCGAGGGCGTTGCTCCCACTAAGAACCACGCCGTGTTCACCATCGCCGTGCCGACGACCGCCGGTACCGCTGCTGAGGTGACCATCAACTACGTCATCACCGACCCCAAGAAGGTCCGCAAGTTCGTGTGCGTCGACACCAACGACGCCCCCGAGGTCGCCGTCGTCGACCCCGATATGATGGCTTCCATGCCCGCCGGCCTGACCGCCTCTACTGGCATGGACGCTCTGACCCATGCCATCGAGGGCTACACCACCAAGGGCGCTTGGGAGCTCTCCGACATGTTCCACTTTGAGGCTATTAAGCTGATCAGCGAGAACCTGCGCGACTCTGTCGCCGAGGCCAAGTCCGGTCAGCCCGGCTCCGGCCGCGAGGGTATGGCTCTTGGCCAGTATGTCGCCGGCATGGGCTTCTCCAACGTCGGCCTGGGCATCGACCACGCCATGGCTCACACCCTGTCCGCTCACTACGACACCCCGCACGGCGTCGCCTGCGCCATGCTGCTGCCGATCGCCATGGAGTTCAACAAGCCGGTTTGCGCCGAGCGCCTGGCCAAGGTTGCCGTTGCCATGGGCGTTGACACCACGGGTATGAGCACCGACGAGGCCGCCGATGCTGCCATCGCCGCCGTCAAGCAGCTCTCCGCCGACGTGAACATCCCGCACGTCTGCGAGGCCATGAAGGCTGACGAGATCGAGATTCTGGCCAAGGACGCCATGGCCGACGCCTGCTTCCCGGGCAACCCGCGCGAGGCAACGCTCGACGACGTCATCGAGCTCTTCAAGAAGATCTGCCCGGCTGCCTAGCCCAGTTTGGTGGTCCTTCGCCCGTAGGTGTATGGTCTTTTGACGTGCCGCTGGCCCCGCCGTGCTACGCACGGCGGGGCTTTTTGTGCTGCGTCGATGCCCTGAGACGGACAAAACCAAGGCGTACTGCCCGCTGCGGATAGGTGGTGCACTTCCCAGCGTGCATTTTTGGGAGTATTCAGCAAGCTCTTAAAAATGCATAACGTTTTGAATGGCCCGTAGTGGCCCGCAGGCGCCCATCGACAGCCATTGTGGGCGGGCTATCGATGAGTGGAGGGGGTTGTTACTGAGTTTTTGCTTTGCGACGACCTGCAACACTGCTGTAACCACGTCGTTTTGTCGTTCGTGATGGGGCCGTTGGGGCCCACGGTGCTGAATACTCCGTTTTTTGCACGGCCCAAGGTGGGGTACCCTGAGACGAAGCAAAAAGACTCCTCATTTCTATGCAGATACCGATAGGATTTATGCAAGATTGGGATTGTAAGCCGTGCGCGTGCGCAAAATCGGCGCGAGGACGTCTGGAGGTGGCTCGGCTCCCAGAGCCTTGCGCGTGCAGAACGGTTAAAATCGGGACTCGGTCTTAGTTTTGCTTGGAAGGATGCACATGGCTTCTGTAATCGATGCTTCTCTAGAGGAGACGCTCTCCTATATCGCGGGACAGCTTAAGACACTGACTTCTATTGCTTCGCCGACGGGCTATACCCGTGCGGCGACTGATTATCTGATGGAGACCCTGCGCGATATGGGGTTTGGGCCTGAGCGTTCCAATAAGGGTAACGTGCTCGTTGAGCTTGGTGGCGAGGGTGAGCCGCTCGTACTGGCGAGCCATGTCGATACCCTGGGCGCCATGGTGCGTTCCGTTAAGGACAATGGTCGCCTGCGCCCCACGACGCTCGGCGGGCATCAGTGGTCTACGGCCGATGGCGAGAACTGCACCGTCTACACGCGCGACGGCAATGTCTACACGGGCGTGGTCCTCAATACCGAGCCTTCGGCGCATGTGGCCGACGAGCCGGTCAAGACCATCGAGAAGAACATGGAAATCCTGCTCGATGAGAATGTCGACAGCAAGGACGATGTGCTTGAGCTGGGCATTCAGACCGGCGACATCATCGCTATGGATCCGCGTACCACGGTGACGGAGAGCGGCTACATCAAGAGCCGCTTCCTGGATGACAAGCTGTCGGCGTCGATTCTGCTGGGTCTGGCCCGCGCTGTTGCTGACGGCGAGGTGTCGCTTTCGCGCAAGGTGTCGCTGCTCTTTACCGTGTACGAGGAGGTCGGCCACGGCGGTGCTTTCGTGCCGGCCGACACGCGCGAGATGATCAGCGTTGACATGGGCTGCGTGGGCGACGACCTGGGCTGCACCGAGCGCATGGTGTCGATTTGCGCCAAGGATTCGGGCGGTCCGTACAACTACGACCTGGTAACCACGCTGTCCAACATCGCGCGCGAGCTGGAGCTCGATTACGCCATCGATGTGTATCCGCACTACGGCTCGGACGTTGAGGCCACGCTCTCGGCCGGCTACGACATCCGTCACGGCCTGATCGGCCCCGGCGTGTACGCGAGCCACAACTACGAGCGCAGCCACATCGACGGCGTGCGCAATACCTACGAGCTGGTCCGCGCCTACGTACAACGCTAGCGATGCAGCGGCCTCGGCTGATACGGCAGTACCGACCGAGGCCGTCCTCTCTAAGTTGCGGTGAAATAGGGACTGTTTGGCGGTTTTAAACGCTTAAACAGTCCCTATTTCACCGCAATTTATGAAGGGGATGGGGCTACTTAAGTGCGCCGGTCACCGTGCCGCCGCCGAGGACGATGTCGCCGCGGTAGACTACAACGGCTTGGCCGGGGGCGATGGCGCGCTGCGGGTCGTCAAAAGTTAGCAGCATTTGCCCGTCTTCGCCGCGCGCAAGGGTCGCTGCCTGGTCTTTCTGACGATAGCGGTACTTGGCACCTACGCGAATGCCACCGGACGTGAGCTCTGCCTTCATGCGGTCGGCAGGGGCACTCCAGATCCAGTCGTTGGCCGTGAGCGCTGTGGCCGTTAGGTCCTCGGCCTCGCCCAGATGCACGGTGCTGCTGTCGGCGTCGACGCCCGTTACGTACACGGGATGCGCCATCGCGACGCCCAGGCCCTTGCGCTGACCGATGGTGTAGCGCAGCGCACCGTTGTGGCGCCCGACCACGCTGCCGTCGCGCCACACAATGTCGCCCGGTGCAGCGGGATGTCCGCAGCGGCGCTCGATATAGCCCGCGTAGTCACCGTCTGGAATAAAGCAGATGTCCTCGCTTTCGGCCTTCTTGGCGTTGGTAAAGCCCTGCTCGGCGGCAATGCGGCGCACGTCGCGCTCTTTGTCCAGCCCAGCCAGCGGAAAGATCGTGTGCGCCAGGCGTTCCTGCGTAAGCGAATACAAAAAGTAACTCTGGTCCTTTTTGGGGTCCTCGCCGCGGTACAGCTGCCAGGTTCCGTCGGACGCCTGGCTCGTTTTGGCGTAGTGGCCCGTGGCGATGTAGTCGCAGCCCATATCCAGCGCCGCATCCAGCAATGCGCCAAACTTAATGTGGCGGTTGCAGATGATGCATGGGTTGGGCGTCAGCCCCTCCTGATAGGCGGTCACGAAGCGCTCGATAACGTTGCGGTCGAAGGCCTGCTGCAGGTCGAGCACATGGTGGGGCATCCCCAGGCACTCGGCGACAGCCTTTGCATCGGCGATGTCGCGGTCGACCTTACTCATGCCCGTGACGGGATCGGGCGCGGGGCAGGTGAGGCGCATGGTGGCGCCGACGCATTCGTAGCCCTGGCTTTTGAGCAGGTACGCGGTCACGCTGGAATCGACGCCGCCGCTCATGGCGACGAGCACGCGCTTGTTGTGCATGGGGAGGTTCTCCTTGGTGGCATGTGGCCAAAAAAGAAAAGCGGCGCGGGAGGCTGGTTCCGCGCCGCAGACATTGTAGCAAGTTCGGACGTCTCGTGGGACACCCTGATTGGATGGGCTCAGGCTGCCGGGAGAGAGGAGACCGGCTCGTCCGCGGGCTCAACCTATGGGCGACAGGCCCTTAGTCCTGGAACAGTGCCGTGGACAGGTAACGCTCGCCGGTGTCGGCAAGCAGGGCCACGATGGTCTTCCCCTCGTTCTCGGGGCGCTTGGCCAGCTGCAGTGCGGCCCACACGGCGGCACCGGACGAAATGCCCACGAGCACGCCCTCCTTGTGGCCCACGGCACGGCCGGTGGCAAAGGCGTCGTCGTTCTCGACGGGGATGATCTCGTCATAGACCTGGGTGTCGAGGACGTCGGGCACAAAGCCGGCGCCGATGCCCTGGATCTTGTGCGGGCCGGCCTGGCCCTTGGAGAGCACCGGGGAGGTGGCGGGCTCGACGGCGACGACCTTAATCTCGGGGTTCTGCTCCTTGAGGAACTCGCCCACGCCGGTCACGGTGCCGCCGGTTCCAACGCCGGCGACGAAGATGTCGACCTCGCCGTCGGTGTCATCCCAGATCTCGGGGCCGGTCGTGGCCTTGTGGATGGCGGGGTTGGCGGGGTTCACAAACTGGCCGGCGATAATGCTGTTGGGGGTCTCCTTCTGCAGCTCCTCGGCCTTGGCGATGGCGCCCTTCATGCCCTTGGAGCCGTCGGTGAGCACGAGCTGTGCGCCGTATGCCTGCATAAGCTTGCGGCGCTCGACGGACATGGTCTCGGGCATGGTGATGATCACCTTGTAGCCGCGGGCAGCCGCCACCGAGGCGATGCCGACGCCGGTGTTGCCGCTCGTGGGCTCGATGATGGTATAGTCGCCGCCGCGCACGAGCTTGCCGGCCTTCTCGGCCTCGTCGATCATGTTCTTGGCGACGCGGTCTTTGACGGATCCGGCGGGGTTGAAGTATTCCAGCTTGACGAGCACGCGGGCCTTGAGGTCCTCATCGGCCTCAAAGTGAGTGAGCTCCAGAAGCGGAGTGTGGCCGATAAGCTGATCGATGGACGTGTAAACATTGCTCATGGTGAACCTCCAAAGTGTTCAAATGACTGGATACCGTGTGGTTTTACGGTGTGTATAGCAGCGAAACCCACAAACCTTATGGGTTGTTCGTTTTGCTGTTGGCAAGCATAGTAGACAGTAAAGCCTAGTAACGCAATAGGAAATAGAAGATTATTACGAGTCGATTAACCATCTTGACCGGAACGGGTATTTCCAAACCCATTTTTTCGGCTAGAATTTCAACGGACTAAAAGACCGAAAGGCAGCACTATATATGTTGGTTTCTACTAAGGGCAGGTACGCCCTGCGCGTTATGGTTGACCTGGCCGAGCACCAGGCGGCCGGTCGCATCCCGCTCAAAGAGATTGCGGCGCGACAGGGGATTTCCGAGAAATATCTCGAGAACATCTTGGCTACGCTCGTGCGCGCCAACATGCTTTCGGGCATGCGTGGCAAGGGCGGCGGCTATGTGCTCACGCGCCCGCCCGAGCAGTACACGGTGGGCGAGATCCTGCGCCTGACCGAGGGTAGCCTAGCGCCGGTCGCCTGCCTGGATGGCGACTGCAAGGGTTGCTCGCGATCTGATGAGTGCCCCACGCTCGACGTGTGGAAGAACCTGGACAAGCTCATCAACGATTACCTCGACGGCGTAACGCTCGATACGCTCGTCGCCCCCAGCGAAGGCTTCGACTACGTCATCTAGCCCACACCTGCCATTTGGGGACGGGGTAGAAATGGTAGATTTTCTTGCCCTCTGAGACTTGACAAATAAGAAGGCCGCCCATTTTTGCGATGGGCGGCCTTCGTTTTGGGCTGTTGAGACAGACACGGTCGGAATGGCCGTTCTAGTCCTCGGCAATACCATCGAGGATGCTGCGCATGATGGACACTAGGATGCTGCCCATAAAGGCCGAGCCAAAGCCGGCGATGGAGATGCCGACGCCCAACAGGTTGACCGACAGGTAGCTGGCGAGCTCCAGCATAAAGCTGTTGAGCACGAGCTGGAAAATGCCGAGCGTAATGATCGTGAGCGGCAGCGAGATGACCGTGAGGAACGGTTTGACGAACGAATCGACGATGTTGAGGAACAGTCCCACAAAGGCAAAGCAGACCCAGGCCTCGGCAAAGCCGAAGGGTTGGATACCGGGGACGAGGAACGTGGCGATCGCGATGGCGATCGAGGTGAAGAGCCAGTTAAGCATAAAGCGCATGGCGTGAATCCTTTCTTGCGCCGGGGTTGCTGGCGTCGCGTGAAGCGGCTTGCGGCGGCGACTTGGATGGTTGCGCGGGCGCGCCGCGGTGTTTGGGCGCCCATTGTCTCAAATATTCGTGGAGCTTACGTGCGCATTCGGTTTCTAAACGGCGTTCGTCCTGAAAAACGTGCCGCTGACAGAGAGTCTTGTCACTTTAGTTTGGTGGTGTGCTACACTGCTACGGGCAAATGGCCCATGCATAGTTTTATTGCATATTTACGGGCGAACGATGCCCGATGTCAGTATCAACTTCGATGCCTTTTGGCGGGTTTGGCGGTGATCGATGAATATCGAGAACATGTTTGACAAGCCTGATGTCAAGCAGCTGGTCCACGCATTTAGTCTTTTGGACGACGAGAACGATATCCAGGCGTTTTTAACCGATATCTGCACGCCGCGCGAGATCTGCGATTTTTCTCAGCGCCTGCAGGTTGCGCGCTATCTGGATGAGGGCGAGCCCTATGTTGAGGTTCAGGCCCGCACCGGCGCTTCGTCCACCACGGTGAGCCGCGTGTCCAAGGCGCTCAACGGCGAGTACGGTGGCTATCGCAAGATCCTCATCAAACTGGAGGATGGCGAGTAGGCCGGCGGCAAAAACGAATTGCGCAGAACCGTCCCTTCGGGGGCGGTTTTTTGATCCCTTGGGGACGGAGGAAAACGGATTACTGGGTTAGACTAGCCCCCTCCGTGATCCGTTTTCCTCCGTCCCCAAGGGATCAAATCTGTTGGCGTGGGGCAAATCTGTCCGCGTGGGCGGGTAGGATGGATGCATTGATTATTGCGAACGGTTTGAGTGGAGGACCATGCCTGTTCGAATCTATACCACCAATACCGGTACGGACTTGAGCGATGCCGAGGCGGCGTTGCTCGCCGACCTGGTTGCCCGCCACGGGCGTGCCGTTTTGCTGGCGCCCTCGTTTGCCGAGCTCGACGTGTGCCGTCACGATGCTGCGGTTGCTGGTGCCTCGCTGGGCGTTGACTACAAAACCCCCGCGTCGTGGCTTCGTTCACTGTGGGAGCTTATGGGCGATGGCCGTAGCTTCGTCGACAACATGCAGCGCCAGATGCTGTTCTCGGACATGATCGCCCGTCGCGACGATGCCGACCTGCAGCCGCTTTCGCGCAGTCAGGGCACGGTACGCATGCTCGCGCGCATGGCCCGCGATGTGCTGCCGGGCGTAGCGGGGACGGGTGCCGAGCGCTGCTGCGGCGACGTTTGCCAGCCCGATCCCAAGAGCGACGTCGAGGCTCGCGTGTTTGAGCTGTTGAGTGCCTATGCGAGCGGCTTGGACCGTCGAGACATGATCGAGCCCTGCGAGGCGGCTGACCTTATGGCCGAGGTGCTGGCCGACAACCTTCCGGCGTGCGCCCGCGCGGTATGTGTGCGCGGTATCACATCGTTTACGCACGGCCTGCTCGAGCTGCTGTCGGCCGTGGCGAACAATGGGGGAGAGGTCGTTGTGCTGCTTGCCCGCGAGCAGGCGGCAATGCGCGAGGAACTTGCTGCCGCCTTTGATGCCCGCGGTGTGCTGTTTGAGGCCGCGCCGCTGGGGGAGGGTGCCGCCGCGCCCCAGACTGCCTCCGAGTCCGCCGCTCAGCCTACCTTTGTAGAGGTTGCCGGCCCTCACGCCCGCGCCCACGCCTATGTGGATGCAATCGATAGGTTGGTAAAAACGTGTGAGGACGCCGCGGTCGACGGCGGTGTCACGGCGTCCGCGGACCCCGTGCGTGTGCTCATGGTGTCTGCCCGGGCGCCCCAGCTGTTTGGTGAACTCGCTGCCCGTTTGGCGGCACGTCATATTGCGGCCGAGACAACCGAGTTCACGGCGTTTTCCCAATCCATCGCGGGCAGGCAGTTCACGGCGCTCGCCAATCTGATCGAGCGCATGAAGGCCGCCGACGAGGGCACCGCCTCCAAGACCGAGTGGTGGCCCGCGCCGGAGCTTACTGACTGGATTTACAGTCCGCTTTCGGGTGCCGATGCCGCTAGCGCGCGCACCTTCGACAAGAACATACGCCTGTCGCGCGGCAAGACAACCACGGCCGTCAAGAGCCTGCTGCAGAGCGTGCAGGGCCAGGTCAGGGGCACGCGCAAGGCTGCCAGTGGTGATAACTGGTTTAAGAACGTGCCGTGCGTGGTCTCGGACGTGTTCCAAGCGCTGTGGCGCGACAAACCCGTGACGGCGCTCAAGGCAATGCTCGCCGTCGCCGAGGCGTTGCCCGATCGCGCCCTTGGAGGCCTTGACGGTCAGGCCCGTCGCCAGGCGGAGACCGCCCTGCTGCGACATGCCATCGACATCCTTATGAACGACGCCCGCGTGCTCGACGTGTCGCAGGCGGCGACCGTGCCCGTGCTCGATGGTGTCCGCACCAAGGTGGACAAGCGCAGCACCGCATACGATTACGAGACCTACGAGGTCGACCGCGCGCCGCGCGCCCAGGTGCGCTTTGCGCCGCTTGCCGATGCGGCAGCCCTGCGCCCCGCCAGCTACGATGCCGTGCTGTTTGCCGACGTCGACCTGGACAGTTATCCGCTCTCGCATGAGGAGGGCCCGCTGGCCACGCTGACGGCCGAGTTGGATCGCAGCGGTGCGACGCTTGAGCCCGCGGCCCTGCTGCGCGTGCGCTTTGGCCGCGCGATGCAGGCCGCGCGCGGTCCGGTTGCGCTTGCCCGCGTGACGCACGATCGCCAGGCGCGCGAGTGCTACCCGGCGGCCGTGTGGACCGAGCTGCGAGCGCACGACGAGGCCACTGGCGCCGCCAAGGTTGCGTGCGTGGGCGAGGGCGGTATCGTTGCCGATTTTGATCCAGCGGCCGGTGAGGGCATCGAGTGCAAGCGCGTCTCGTGCGAGGCTCCTCAGCATTTGAGTGAGGCGGCTGTGCCGTACCTGGTCCTGCGTCGCCGCGATGGCGAGGGCGAGAACGCACCGCTCGTGCCGCGTCTGACGTCCGCCTCGCAGATCGAGGCGTATTCGACGTGCCCGCTGTGCTGGTTCGTGTCGTATCGCGTGAAGCCCCAGTCCATCGACGCGGGCTTTGGAAATATGGAGAAGGGCAACTTTGTCCACGACGTGCTGGAGCGTCTGCATGCCCGTCTGCCCCAGGAGGGCATGGAGCGCGTGACGCCCGAGAATCTGCCGCGCGCTCAGGAGCTGCTGCGCGAGGTCTTTGACGAGACCTTGGCCGAGCATGCCTCCAAGCGCGGCAACGAGGGTCCGCTCGTGCCGCTTTCTGCGGTGGAGGAGCGCCAGGTGGCCGAGATCTTGCCGCAGTTGGAGGGCGTGCTAGCCTACGAGTCCGAGGCACTTGCCCCCTTTGCCCCGCGCTATCTGGAGTTCGCCTTCAACGAGCTCAAGGTCGAGTATGCCGGTTGGCCGCTTGGCGGTCGCATCGACCGCGTGGACGTGGACGCCGAGAATCGTGCCGTGGTGATCGACTACAAGCATCGCACGGGCGTTGAGGAGTTTAAGCTCGCCGACCCTACGGTGCGCGACGAGGAATCGGGCACGGCGCCCATCGACGATCCGCGCTGGTTGCCGCCACATACCCAAACGCTCATCTACGCCCAGGCCATGCGTCGGGCGCTGGATCTGGATACCCGTGCGGCGCTCTATTTTTCGACCAAGGGCGGCAAACCGGCGCTGCGAGGCGCCGCGAGCGCCGAGCTGCTCGAGGAGGAACGCGGCGACGGTCGCATCCCGGGCCTTAAGAAAGGTTTCCCCGGCGAGGGTGGCAGCATGGACTTCGATGCCCTGCTCGATCGCGTGGAGGCCGGCATCGCCGAGCGCCTGCGCGAGCTCGAGGCAGGCAACGTTGCCGCCGTCGACCCGACGTCGGCTCAGGCCGCGCATGCGCGCTGCTCGTATAACCACGAAGGAACGTTTGTAAGGAGGGATGTGTAGACCATGGATCTTTCGACTTTGATGCCGCAACAGCTGCAGATTGTCAAAACGCTCGACCGTCCGCTGTTTGTCTCGGCGGGCGCCGGTTCGGGCAAGACCTTTACCCTCACGCGCCGCATCGTCTACGCGCTCTCGCCCGAATCCGGTCCGTTCGTTGAGCATCTGGACCAGGTGCTCGCCATTACCTTTACCAAAGACGCCGCGGCCGAGATCCGTGACCGCGTGCGCCGTGCGCTTATCGACGAGGGCATGGACGAGGAAGCACTGACCGTCGACGACGCGTGGATCTCGACCATTCACGGCATGTGCTCGCGTATCCTGCGCGCGCACGCGCTGGAGCTGGGCATCGACCCCGAGTTCACGGTGCTCACCGATACCGACGAGCTCATGGATCAGGCTGTTGAGCATGTGCTGGGTCGCGCGACGGCACCCGATGCAGCCCCCGAGCTCGCGGCATCGTTCAAGGCCCTCTATGCCTGGTATCCCATGGCGGGCGAGGGCGGTCCCTTTGGCGGCGGTACGACCATCAAGGGTCTGGTGCGCGACCTGCTGGAGCTGTCGAGTCAGTTGCCGGGCGGTATGGACGACGTGCGCGTGGCGCGCGGCCAGGCCGATACCTCGGCGCTCGCCGATGCCTATCGCGCGGCGCTGGGCGCAAGCAAGGCCGCGACCGAGAAGGCGCAGGTGGCGCTCGACGCCATCGCCGCGTTCGAGGCGAGCGGCAAGACCATGGCCGATGCGGCGCGACTCATGATGTCGTGCACCATGCCGCGCGCGAGCAAGGCGTTCCCCAAGGAGCAGGTCGAGCTGCTCAAGGCCGAGGCCGCCGATGCGTTTATCAATATCGTGCTTGCCTGCGGTGCCCCGGCGCTCGATGCGCTGGTGGGCCTGGCCCGTTCCGTGGAGGCCGAGTATCGCGCACTGAAGGCCGGCCAGTCTGCCCTCGACAACAACGACCTGCTGCGCATGGCTTACGAGGCCCTGCGCGATTACCCTGCCATTCGTGCTGCGTACGAGGGCCGCTTTAAGATGGTCATGATCGATGAGTTTCAGGATACCGACCAGATGCAGGTCGATCTGATTCGTTACCTGACGGGTGCGGGGGAGCGCGCGCTGTGCACCGTGGGCGATGCACAACAGTCCATCTATCGCTTCCGCGGCGCCGAGGTCGAGGTGTTCCGTCGCCAGGAGCGCAAGGTGGGCTCGACTGCCGCGTCCGAGGCGACTGCCGTGACCGACGCCCCTGCTGGCGAGCTCGTCAAACTCGTGCGCAACTTCCGCAGCCACGACGAGGTGCTGCGTTACGTGGCACGCGTCTTTGACGGGGACGACGGCGGCCTGATGCAGGGCTTTTTGGATCTTGAGGCGAGCGACGGCCGCAAGGACACGCTGGTGGCGGACGCCTCGCGTCGCCAGGCCCTCTTTGTTGCCGGCGGCAGTACGCAGGAGCGCACGCAGGCCAAGGCCCGTGCGATCGCCGAGCGATTCCGCGCTCTTGCCGATGCCGGCCAGCCCCAGGGCGGCATGGTGCTGCTGCTGGGCCGCATGACCAACGCAGACGTCTACGCACAGGCCTTCCGCGACCAGGGGCTCGACTGCGTCATCGCGGGCGGCTCGGTCTTTGCCCAGGCAGCCGAGGTGCAGACGGTGCGCGCCCTGGTCTGTGCGCTCGCCAATCCGGCCGATACGGCGCAGGGCCTTATGCCGCTGCTCGCCTCGCCGATGTTTGCGCTCGGCGCCCAGGAGTTCCTGGCGCTGGCGACCAAGCTCGATAGCGAGACAGGGGAGACCTCGCGCCGGAATATCGACGTGGGCATCATGAGCGGTTCCGATGTGCCGGGTTTGCAAGACTTGCCGCTCGTGACGCGCGCCCGCGAGGTGCTGCGGTATGCGCTTCGTCGCGTGGGCCGCGATTCGTTCGCCGCCATCGCGCGCGACGTGGTCAACGCCTCCGGCTGGTTTGTGCGTCTGGCGCAGCGTGGTCCCGAGGGCAAGGCCATTGCCGCCAACGTGCTCAAGGCGCTCGACGCCGTGGCCGAGGCGGAGGCCGAGTTCGGCAACTCGCCGCGTTCCATCGCGCTGGCCTTCGACCGCTTCTTGGCGGGCAAGGAGGCCCCGGGCGCCCTCAACGAGGAGGGTGACGGCGCGGTGCGCATCATGACGGTGCACGCCTCCAAGGGTCTGGAATATCCGGTCGTGGCGGTTGCCGAGTGCTTTGGCGTGCGTAAGTCCTCGGGCGCGGCACAGATGGGTCGCGTCGAGGGCGGAGCGCAGGTCGTGGCGCTGCCGGCACGCTTCGACGGCGTTAAGCTCGCCGACGGGACTTTTGTGAAGGGCGACGACGTTAAAAAGCAGTTTGAGCATGCGTTTAAGGGCAAGGGCACGTCGCTGTGGCTGCCGCCGGAGCTCATGGAGGACGTCTGTGCGACGGGCTCTCCCGCCGAGGCATTTGCCCGCCTGCGCAACGACGACCTCCAGCTTTCGCTCGAGGAGCGGGCCCGCCTGCTCTATGTCGCCATGACGCGAGCGCGCGAGCTGGTCATTCTGGCGATGGATGCCGGCGTGAGCCGCGGCAAGGTGACGGCGCCGACCTTCGACGTCGAGACCGATCTGACCTACGACGTGCTGCGCCGTATTTTGCCGACCGACGCTCTGGACATGCCGCAGCTCGATGCCGACCGCCTGGTGTTCGACAACTCCCAGCCGGGCGACTACGAGCTCATTTCGCTCGCGAACTTTACTTTTGGCGAGCAGGCGTTTGAGGCCAACGCTTCACTGGATGCCGAGGGCAGGCTCGTTCGCGGCGATGCAGAGCCGGAGGGTGCCGGTGCAGATGCCCGAGTTGCCGTTCCCGGTCCTGCCGACCCCGAGCCCGATGCGTTTGAGCTCGTGTATCCCCAGGCGGTGGGCGTGCGCATGGGCACCTGCCCGTATCCGGCGCGCGATTCGTACAGCTACTCGTCAATTGCCGCGGCGCTGCATGCCGAGTCCGAGGACCGTGCCGCCGAGGCACACGCGCCCATGGACGAGGCTGGCGATGATGCGGAGTCGGATGGTTCCGAGATGACGGATGCAGACGTGGCCGCCGTTGAGCCCGCCGGCAATCCCATGGCGCTGGGCTCGGCCTTCCATGCCGCCTGCCAGTGGCTGATCGAGATGGATACCGGTGAGCTGCCCGCTGAGCGTGCCGACGCCCTGGCGCGCCTGTGGCGCCTGACGTCGGAGCAGCGCGAACGCTTCGACGTTGCCCTGGACCGCTGGCTCAAGTCGGCTGTTCGTGCCGACCTGCTCGCGTGGCCGTGCGTTCGCGCCGAGGTGCCGTTCTTTTCGCTGGGCTGCGAGGACGAGGACATTGCCCGCTACGGCGCCTATGCCGAGGGCGCCATCGATGCGCTGGCGACCGACCCGGCCGATCCGTCGCGCGCGCTGGTCATCGACTACAAGACGGGCGGCACGCCGGACGAGACGGTGGAGCAGCTGCTCGAGAAGCACGCCCTGCAGGCGCGCGTCTACGCTGATGTTCTGCGCAAGGCGGGCTTTGAGGCTGTGACCGTCAAGTTCGTCCGCGTGGAGCAGGCCGATCCAACCATCTTCGTTGAACCCGCCGAACCTCAAGTGGTCACCTACAACCTCTAGCCACCTCAAGCTTTACGGTGCTATTTGGTTAGTTTTGCGGCCGTAAAGCCCTCAATCGTCCAAATAGCACCGCAACGCATGGGAGAGCCTGGGGCGGTACAATGACTCGAACGGTTCAAACGAATAAGGAGCCATCATGCAGCTCACCAAAACGCTTAAGGTGACACCGGAGGAGTTTTTTGACGCTCTGGCGGGGTCCATCATGCAGGATATCGAGAACGCCACGGGCAAGCGTCCCAGCCGCAACAAGCTCAACGGCTATAAGTACGAGAAGCGTGCCCAGTCTGCAAAAGGCAAGGCCAAGGGCACGGCGATCAAGGTTAAGATCAAGCACTTTGACTACCCGTGCCTCTATGAGGTCCGTTTTCAGTATGCGGCGGGCATCAATACCATGCGCTATGAGGCTGCACCTGCTGGCGATGGTGCCTGCGAGCTCACCTATACCGAGGATTTTCAGGGTGTGGGTGGCAACACGTCTGGCACGCGCGGCAAGCTCGGCCTCTTCTTCTATGAGCGCAAGCTCAAGAGCCACGCCAACCAGACAATTGATCAAATCGTCAAATACATCGAGGGTGAGCGCCGCGTAAAGGCTAATCCCGCCTTCGCCGATGATACTGCCGAAAACGCTTCGGATGTATTCCATTGATACCCTGTGCAAAAGCTTTACCGCTCTTCACATCAACTGTGAACACTTCAGGCTTCGAATCAGTAGCGAGCGGCCCGACAAAATAGTTGATGGTAGTGCCAAATGAATAAGAACGCCATTACGCAACTGCACGTCTATTCCGCCTTTTTCGTTCTCACGGGATTTGTTTTAAATCGGGGAGTGTTTCTACTTTTCCTTGCGGAGAAAGGAATGTCTGTAACGGAAATCGCGCTTTATCAAGCCCTGTTCAACATAGCAACGGTCGTCCTCGAGCTGCCAACAGGGCTGATAGGCGATTTCTTTGGAAAGAAGTTTTCGATTCAAGTGGGCGTGCTGCTGCTTTTCTTCCATACGGCTGGCGTGCTGTTGCTCTCAGGCCCCTTTCTCGTCGCGCTTTCCCTTGTTGAGGCACTCGCCTACTCCCTTCAATCGGGATCCGAACAAGCACTTTTATATGAAATTGCCCGAAATGCCGGTCAAGGAGAGCGCTTCCTCACCATCAACGCTCGGCTGCTTGCCGCGCAATCAATCGCGACGGGAGTGGCAATCGTACTTGGATCATTCATTGCCCAAGTATCTTGGAGTGCCCTCTACGTATGCGTTTCCGTTTTCTATCTTCTGCAGCTTTCCCTTCTGTATCCCATTGAGAGGACGGAAACGACCCGTTCTGAAAGCTCTGGGGAGGAAAGGTTTGACGTAGCCAAGATCTTCAGACGCGAAACCTGGTGCGTTGGAGAATCCGCTTTTGCTATATTGCTTCTCCTAATCGGCACAAGCATGCTCGACGGATTCTACGGGAGTTATTACAACTTGAATCAGTTGGTATTCGACGCGTTTCATGCTCCCGTCTCCATAATAGGAATCTTTTTCGGTGCATCCTATGCAGTAAATGCGACGGCCTACATTGCGGCAGATTTCTTCTCATCGCGTTTTGGGAAAAGAAATGGCTCTGTTAGACCAGAATTGACATTCTGCCTCAATCATCTTTTTGAAATTGCAAAGCTATCGACCCCTTGCCGGGTTTGAATCCGGCAAGGGGTCGATGCGCTCAAGATCGGTCGGGTTAATCGTGAGGGCCCTATCGCCCCAAGTCGATCTGCCGGCTATCTCGCCGTCTCCCCGTCGGGCGCCGGCGCCTTGACCTTCATCTCGAACGGCATCCCGCCCTCCCGGACGAGCGCCCTGAGGAACGCGTTGACGGCGGTGGACATGGACAGGCCGAGCTCGTCCAGGATGACGGTCG
>JAHAAK010000059.1 GCA_018376905.1 Collinsella sp.
TGAATTAGACACTCACCATTGTCGGCCTAATCCGCGGTCTTTCATGCAGCAGGGGCTCTCAATGTTTTTATGTCCTGCTCATATCGTCTCTGCCGGCAGCTGGGGACACTCCTTGGCATGATTTTTCTGGGACGGAAGGCGAAATTAGCCAAAAGAGCCCCGTCCCAAATGAGCTGGTTTCAAAAGGATGGCGGATTACGGGGCTGGACCGGACTTGGCTGACCATGACTGAAATGGCAAAAATAAAACCGCAGGTAGACGGCTTGTTGAAAATCGAAAATGGCCGTTATGGTTGGGGGTTATCGATTTAGCCCCGTAAACCGGGGTAGTTTTGAAATGGCACTAAATTAGCATCAGTAAAAAATTCGATGCTAAAGAAAGCTGCGGTGGAATAGTTCCTGGAGGCCGGGGTTTTGGCGGAAATCAGGAACTATTTCACCGCAACTGAGGAGGGGACGGGGTTGATGGCGGGGTAGCTAAAAGAGCCCGGTCCCAAAATGACTACTTGATGTGACAAAGGGACTATCCCTTTGTCACATCCATGCTGGCGACTAGGTTGATGTTGGTGTCTAGGAAGTTGGGGAGGATTGTGTCGCCCATGTGGATGGGGGCGTTGACGACCAAGCCGCGGATGAGGGCCATGGCTTGAGCGTGGAGCTTGAGCGGGATGGCTTCGGCCGTGCGCACCGGCAGCAGCGCCTCGTCGCCGCCGGATACGGCAACGGTGGTGGTGAGCACGCGCATGGGGCAGGTGAGCTCCTGGTGTGAGAACGTATCGCCGCGCGGGCAGCTGTTGCCGGTCACGGAGCGCACCTCTACCACGGCGCCGTCTGCGTCGCGTTCCACCTCTACAGTCAGGAGACACTCGGATGGGCAGGTGGTGCAGTTGAACTGCAGCGACTCGATCACATTTGTGCTCATGGCTTTACGCCTCCTCAATGGGATCGACGGACAGGACAATCTCGCTAACACCCAGGTCGAGTGCGCGCTGAATCACCTTTGCCGGTAGCGGGAAGCTCTCCATTACGCTCGGTTTAAACGGGCGGACCTTACCTGCAAACAGTTCCTCGTTACCTGCCAGAATGCGCACACGGGCGGCGTCGACCGGTCGGCGTACGCGGAAGTTGAGTTTGGTGAGTGCCACAGTCGAAATGCGTTCCGGCAGCGCGTAACCCGCAACGCCGGCGGGGGAGACCGTAAGCTGACAGCCCGGGCCCGCCACCCCCGCTGCGGTGTCGACAGCCCCCAACGCCCACGCCGCCGCGGCTGCACCGGCACGCTCGGACTCGGTCGTCACATTGTCGGCCAGATCGTGCACGTGCAGCACGTTGCCGCAGGCAAAGATGCCCGGAACGCCTGTCTGCAAGTTCTGGTCCACCACGGCGCCGCGCGTGCGCGGGTCAAGTTCAACGCCTGCGGCAACCGAAAGCTCGTTCTCGGGAATCAGGCCCACCGAAAGCAGCAGCGTGTCGCACGGAACGACGCGTTCGGTCCCCGGAATGGGCACCAGATGCTCGTCAACTTGGCTCACCTCGACGGCCTCTATGCGGTCGTGACCGATCACACGTGTGACCGTTGTCGACAAATGTAGCGGAATGCCAAAATCGTCCAGGCAATTCTTCACATTGCGGCGCAGGCCGTTGGCGTACGGCATGAGCTCGTACACGCCCTCGACCGAAATCCCCTCGAGCGTGCAGCGACGCGCCATGATCAGCCCGATATCGCCCGAGCCCAAAATGACAGCGCGCGAGCCGGGTTTGAGGTTTTCGATATTGATGTATCGCTGCGCCAGACCGGCCGTAAACACGCCGGCGGGCCGGCTGCCGGGAATCTTGATCTCGCTGCGGGTGCGCTCGCGGCAGCCCATGGCAAGGACGACGGCACGTCCGGTGAGCTGCAGCATGCCGGCGGGACTCATGAGCATGACGGTGTGGACAGCGGCGTTGTCTGTGTCCGCTGCGCCTGAGCCCCCGTCAATCCCGATCACCATGCTGTCCAAGAACAACGCGATGTCGGTCGCGCGCACCTGGTCGATAAAGCGCTGCGCGTACTCGGGGCCGGTGAGTTCCTGCTTAAAGTGCGACAGACCAAAACCCGGGTGAATGCACTGGCGGAGGATGCCGCCCAGGTGCTGCTCGCGCTCCACGATGGCCACGCGTGCGCTGGCCTTATGCGCGGCAAGCGCGGCCGCCATGCCGGCAGGTCCGCCGCCGATAACGACCACGTCGAACGCCTGCGTCGACACCGACGCTACAGGTCCGGCCTCCGCGCGTCCGTCGCACATATCAAACGTCGCCATCCTAGCGCACCCCCTTCAGCGGTCCCTTGACTAGCCAAGAACCAGCATCCTCCAACAGCACCTCGCTGGGGTTGCAGCCCAGCTCGCGCGCCAGGATTGCCACCACGCGGCTCTGGCAAAAGCCGCTTTGGCACCGACCCATGCCGGCACGACAGCGGCGCTTGACGCCCTCGACCGAAACCGCGCCCGGGCGGCGCCGAATCGCGGCCACGATCTCGGCCTCCGGCACCGTTTCGCAACGGCAGACGATTTGCCCCCACGCGGGGTCGGACTCAATCAGCTTCTCCTTGCGAACAAGCGGCGCGCGGTCAAAGTCGTCCGGCGCACGGCGAATCGGGTCCCAATCGTCCCGTTCGCGCAAGGCCACGCCGGTGTCGCGCAGTATCTTCTCCATGCGCTCGGCAATGGCTGGCGCGCTCGCCACACCCGGCGACTGAATGCCTGCCGCCTGGAACAGCCCCGGCACCACAGCCGACTGCCCAATAAAGAAGTCGTTCGTACCCTGAATGACCGGACGCCCGCCGGCAAACGCGCGCACCACGCGGCGCGTGTCCAGATCGGGCACCAGCTTGCGCGCACCGGTCAGGAGCGCGTTGACATCGCCCGCATAGGTCTGCGTGTCGCCCGGCTCGCGCACGGCGGCGGTCGCGGTAATCACGGTGTTGCCATGCACGGTACCCGTGACGATGACGCCCTTCGATATCGGCGTCGGCACCGGGTAGAGTGGCATCAGCGCGCGCGGTTCCTTGTCCAGAACCGCAATGTTTCCCTGGCGCCAGACCATCTGGAACTCCTCGGCGCCGGCCATATGCGAGATGTTCGCGGCTCCGTTGCCCGCGGCGTTGATCAGATAGCGACAGCGCACGTCGCCGGCGGGCGTTGCCAGCGTAAAGCGCGCGGTTTCGTCATCTGAGCCGGCAACCTCAATTGCCTCCACTGGCGCAGATCGCATAAATGTCACGCCGTTGGCAACCGCGTTTTCCAGCGCGGCAATGGCCACTTCAAACGGGTCAACGTAACCAGTCGAAGGGCACCACAGCGCGCATGTGGCCTGGGCGCTTGCGCGCGGTTCCAGCTCGTGGATGCGCTCGGGGCCGATAATCGACAGCTCGGGCACGCCGTTGGCCAGGCCATTCTGGCGCAGCTTCTCCAGGTGTCCGCGGTCATCGTCGTTAAACCCCAGCACCATCGATCCGGTGCGGCGGAATAAAAAGCCCAGCTCCTGGGACCACGTGCCATACAGCTCGCAGCCGCGGGCGTTGACCTGCGCCTTTACGGTGCCCGGCGCCGGATCGTAGCCGGCGTGCACCAGACCGCCGTTGGCCTTCGAAGCTCCCAGCGCGATATCGTTTGCTGCCTCGACCACGCAAATGGACAGGTCAAACCGCGCGAGCTGCCGCGCGATGGCGCACCCGATAATGCCCGCGCCCACAATCGCGATATCAAACGTTTCTGTCACAGTGCCTCCCAGACGAGTTGACAGGCTGTCAATAAAACCATCCTACGGTCTGGGCGCTCCCGGTACGGTGGCAATGCGGCGAACAGCCCCGCAACATCCGCCAACGGCAGGCGAGGGGAGACCCGGCAACGTCGACGTCTTTGTCTGCTGATCCCGGTGCCGGAGGTTTGTCTCGATCTGTAACAGTAAGAGGGGTTTTGGAGCCCAAGATGTTACAGATCGAGATTGAAGCCGGGGAGAGATTCTTCTGTCTCGATCTGTAACATCTAGGGACCGTTTTGGGGTCTAGATGTTACAGATTTAGATGAACCTATCAGTCGGTTTCGAATGTCTAAATCTGTAACGGTAAGACCTGTATTTACCGAGTTGTTGTTACAGATTGAGATTTAAGTCGGGGAAAGAATAGTTTGTCTAAATCTGTAACATCTGGGATTGTTTTTGCCGAGTAACTGTTACAGATTGAGACATTCGGCCTGGACAATTTCCTTTGTCTCGATTTGTAACAGTTAGCTGATGATTTGGTTTCTAGACGTTACAGATCAAGACAAACCTTCCAGCGGATTTTGAATGTCTCGATCTGTAACAGTAAGAGGGATTTTGGGGCCCAAGATGTTACAGATCGAGATTGAAGTCGGGGAGGGACCCCTGTGTCTCGATCTGTAACACCTAGACCCGGATTCCGCTCCCACCTGTTACAGATTGATATGTTTGTGTCCGCGCCGGCCCCGTACCCAGCCGTAGTCCCATATAAACAAACCCCGTGGTAAACTTGACCGGACTGTTAATATTCCGAAAGGTACCTGTAATGTCCAAGTACATCTCCGAGCTCATGTCGCCGCAGCTTATGGGCGTCGTCTATGCCTTTGTTGGCTTTATCATCGCCCTGTATGTGCTGTCGGTCGTCTATGTGTTCATCGACGCTCGCCGCCGCGGCGCCAGCGCCTATGTGGCATGGGGCATCATCGCCCTCATCCCGTTTGTGGGCCTCATCGCCTACCTGGTCCTGCGCCCGCACTCCTACGCGGCCGACCGCGAGGAGCAGGAGCTGGACATGGCCCTGCGCGAGCGCCAGCTTGCCCAGTACGGCACCTGCCCGCAGTGCGGCGCTCCCATCGAGAAGGACTTTGTCGTCTGCCCCGTGTGCGACACCCAGGTTCGCAACGTGTGCCCCAGCTGCCATCGCCCGCTCGATGCGCACTGGAAGGTCTGCCCCTACTGCCGAACTCGCATCCAGTAACGCATCCATCGCCGGGCCGGCCGCAAACCACGGGCACCGCGCACCCCGCGCAAGCGCCCCGCAGCCCCGCCCCCACACGATGAAGCATGCGTAGAAAATCGCCCGCCGTGCCATTAAGGTGCGGCGGGCGCTTGTATACCAAGGCAACCTGCCTATAATGATTCAAGTTAAAACGCACGTATCTGCAACCGCACGTATCTGCAACAGCATGTATTTGCATCCGAGAGGAGAAAACATACCCATGAAGGCACTCTACAATGACGGTTCGGTGGCCGAGCTCCCGCAGGACGAGGTCACGCACGTCATCCGCCACTCCGCCGCGCACATCATGGCGCAGGCCATCAAGCGCCTGTACCCCGAGGCCGACTTTGCCTACGGCCCCGCGACCGACAACGGCTTCTACTACGACGTCGACCTGCCCGAGGGCGTCAAGATCAGCGAGGACGACTTCCCCGCGATCGAGGCCGAGATGAAGAAGATCGTCAAGGAGAACCTCAAGTTCTCCGTGTACGAGAAGCCCCGCGCCGAGGCCATCGCCCTTATGGAGGAGCGCGGCGAGAAGTACAAGGTCGAGCACATCGGCGACCTGGACGACGACGCCCGCATCACCTTCTACCAGCAGGGCGACTACATCGACATGTGCGTCGGCCCCCACATCTGCTACACCAAAGCCCTTAAGGCCTTTAAGCTCACCGGCGTCTCGGGTGCTTACTGGAAGGGCGACAAGGACAACAAGATGCTCACCCGCATCAACGGCGTCGCCTTTGCCACCAAGGAAGAGCTCGACGAGCACATGCACATGCTGGAGGAGGCCAAGAAGCGCGACCACCGCAAGATCGGCCGCGAGATGGACCTCTTTATGATGCGCGACGAGGCTCCCGGCTTCCCGTTCTTCCTGCCCAACGGCATGATCCTTAAGAACACGCTGCTGGACTACTGGCGCGAGATCCACCACAAGGCCGGCTACGTGGAGATTTCCACGCCGCTCATCATGAACAAGCAGCTGTGGAAGACCTCGGGCCACTGGGATCACTACAAGGACAACATGTACTCCACCGTCATCGACGACGAAGAGTACTGCATTAAGCCCATGAACTGCCCGGGCGGCGTGCTGGTGTACGCTTCCAAGCCGCACTCCTATCGCGAGCTGCCCATCCGCGCCGGCGAGATTGGCCTGGTGCACCGCCACGAGCTGCGCGGCGCCCTGCACGGCCTGTTCCGCGTGCGCTGCTTTAACCAGGACGACGCCCACCTGTTTGTGCGTCCTGACCAGCTGACCGACGAGATCGTGGGCGTGGTCAACCTCATCGACTCCGTGTATCAGAAGTTTGGCTTTAAGTACCACGTCGAGCTTTCCACCCGCCCCGAGGACTCCATGGGTTCCGACGAGGACTGGGCTCGCGCCGAGGAGGGCCTGCGCACCGCTCTGGAGAAGCTGGGCATGGACTACGAGGTCAACGAGGGCGACGGCGCCTTCTACGGCCCCAAGATCGACTTCCACCTGGAGGACTCGCTCGGCCGTACCTGGCAGTGCGGTACCGTCCAGCTCGACTTTCAGATGCCGCTCAACTTTGACCTGGAGTACGTGGACGCCGACGGCACCAAGAAGCGCCCCATCATGCTGCACCGCGTGTGCTTTGGCTCCATCGAGCGCTTTATCGGTATTCTGATTGAGCACTTTGCGGGCAAGTTCCCCACCTGGCTGGCTCCCGTGCAGGTCAAGGCACTTCCCGTCTCCGAGAAGAGCCGCGACTACGCCCACGAGGTGTGCGCCAAGCTGGAGGAGGCCGGCATTCGCGTGGTCTGTGACGACCGCGACGAGAAGATCGGCTACAAGATCCGCGAGGCCCGCAGCATCGACCGCGTGCCCTACATGCTCATTCTGGGCGAGAAGGAGGTCGAGGCCGGCAACATCTCAGTCCGCGATCGCTCCAACGAGACCGTTCAGATGAGCGTTGACGAGTTTGTGGCCAAGGTGCTCGAGGAGATCAAGACCCGCGCCTAAGGCATACTTCACAACAATTAACAAAGGCGACCGTCCATAAAGGGCGGCCGCCTTTTTCATGCCTAAATAAGAAAAGCCGCTGGTTGAGCGGCTTTTTTTGTTGCACAAAAAGGTACAGGTTTTT
>JAHAAK010000011.1 GCA_018376905.1 Collinsella sp.
GCAGCGTGCGCGGTCCCTCCCGACGGGAAACGAAAAAGCCCGGTTTAAAACCGGGCTCGAACAAACACGCCTATTGACAATGGCTTTCTCATATTAAAGAGCTCCTGCATGGCGCCAGCCGGCACCACGCGCTCAATGCGCTCGCGCATTGCGTCTTCGTGACCGTTAATGACCTGGATCACATACCACACGAGCACCACCCCCTTGCTGACTTACGTGTGGCTCACGGGGTTTGGGTATGGCTTCGCCAGGGCGCTTGTGCGCGAAGGCGCTCCATATTCAAACCCTGAGCCCAGTCAGACAAGCACGTGGCTCTGCCCCACCGTGAACGGTATGTACAAATGCAGCGCAGAGGTAACAGACACGTATCGCAAGAATGCCTGCAACCTCAGCTGGCTGCGTGCGAGCCAGTCAAGTGATTTCAAAACTGGACCGCACGCAAACAGCTGATGGACTGCTACGTATTCGCATGCAAACAAATAAATATTTGCATTTGAGATATAACTCATTACAAATAAATAAACGTCGCATGACATCTTTATTGGAGCTCATGGTGTTTCTGGCACCGCCGTTACGGCCGGATGCTGATCGACCCTGCGCTTTGCGACTTGCTGGAGCCGCGAGCACAGCTGAACTCATGTAACGTTAGGTATCCTAGCACAAGCTGTTAGTGAAACTGATTTGACTTATGGTGAACAACATATCGTTCATTTAGCGTGCTCAAGGGGATTGTTTTGGGATGTTGTTCACGTTGGTGCAGGTTATTGGGGTGCAAGCGGTGATTGGAGACATTCCTGAAGCCCAAATGGATCAGCGAGCTGCACTGGTAATTGAGTTTATCTAACAAACTATGTACAGACATGGGAAATAAATTGTGCAACTTTTTGTTGGCGTAGGTGAGGTTTGTGGTGCGCGGTGCTTTAGCATGAAAAAAGGCCTTCGGAATACCGAAAGCCTTTGCATTCACGATGGTGGAGACGAGGGGAATCGAACCCCTGACCTCTTGACTGCCAGTCAAGCGCTCTCCCAGCTGAGCTACGCCCCCGTGACGAGGAGATACTATAGGGGAAGACTTTCTTTGATGCAAGGACTTTTTTGGGTTGAATCTCTTACTTACGGGTTTTCCTGGGACGGTGGATAGAAATAATCACTCTTCGAGCGCTTATTTCTATCCACCGTCCCGATAAAACCCTGATGCGATAGACCTCACTTCTAGAGGTAAGCGATGGCGGTGCCGGTATGGACTTGGATCTTGGCCGTACCCCTGACGATGTTGCTGATGCCCGTGTCGGCCAACAAGCCCAGCGGGGCGTGGTCCAGTTCCCACTCTAGACCGTGTTCGCTTACCACCGTCCCAGGGGCTATGGCGATGATGGAGAACGTCTTGCCTTCGGCGCCCACAATGGTCCAGGATTCGCCTTCGTGCAGAATGCGGGCCATGGTCTCGTCCTCGGCAATCCAGGCAGGGGCATCCTCATAGCCTGCAAGCAGCCCCAGTACGGAAAGCGCCATATCCGGGCGGCCACCGGTGGCGCAGGTCGCAACCACTTCGGCACCTGGCCAGCGGCGACGGACGGAATCGAGCGCCAGCGCCAGATCGGTATAGTCCTTGTAGGGGTCGTGGCGTTCTACCTCAAAGGCTTCGGCGGCATCGACTAGCGCGCGACCCGCATTACTCACCGTGTCGGCATCCCCCACATACACGTCGCAGCCGAGGCCGGCGCCCAGTAGGGCATCCAAGCCGCGGTCCACGGCGACAACGTGGTCGCACTCCCCTGCTAGCCTGCGCAACAGATCCGTGCTCGCAACCACAGGCGAGCCGCAGACCACTAATACCTTGCAAGCCACAGCCCTCGCCTATCCCTCAAACGAAAGCACGCGGGCCAGGTCAAGCTCCTCATAGCTGTCGATAAAGATATCGCAGTTGGCGCGTACGTCGTCGCGCTTCATGCGGCCGTGCGGGTCATAGATGCCCACGCGCTTAAAGCCGGCAACCTCAGAGCTCTTTAAGCCAAAGACGGCGTCCTCAAACACCCATGCGCGCTCAAATTTGTGCCCATGGTGCTCCTCCAGGCGGCGAAGCGCCAGCTCGTACACATCGGGGAACTGTTTGGAACGTCCCGCCTCGCCCGTCGTGGTAACAAACTCCATGTAAGCGTCGAGGCCGGCACCAGCGAGCGCGGACTGCACCAGCTCGGCCGGCGTGGACGTGGCTACGCACATGGCAATGCCCGCCGCCTTCGCCTGCTCCAAAAATGCCAGGAGCCCCTCGCGTGGAGGCACCTTGGAGTACCCATCGATCAGAATCTCGCTCAGCTCGCGATACAGCTCCTCGCTATTCGCGCCAATGCCCCACGTGTCGTGGTAGGCCTGGCACTCATCCTCCAGTGACAGGTGCTCAAATTGGGCAAAATCGTCGACAGTCACGTCGACACCGTGGCGGTGCAATAACTCTGGCTGAGCATAAGCCCAAACGGGGGTGCTATTAACCAGCGTGCCGTCGCAATCGAAAATAAAAGCAACCTTGGGAGCGGCGGTATAGGACATAAACGTACCTTTCGATATCAAATAGTAAACATCCTGCTAAAAACGTTTTACCAAACGTCAGACAGACAATTTTGAAACCCAAATTGATAAAACTGTCAAGAGTTTTACCACGGTAATTCTGCCAGTGGTATAAACATGTCGCTTACCGATTAAACGCCCCCGCAAATCCGCTTTCGTCCATAAAACTAACGCACAGGTGTTATCGTAGTTTCTGCCGAAAGTTCCACCGAGCACGCGAGGTGGAACGAATCACAGAAACTTCGCCGTCCCTTCGATTCGTGCAGCCTTGGACCTTTCGCATCTAGTCACCAAGGCAACACGCTGCCGCGTCATGATGGGATCAAACGTGAGCGATACAAAGCTAAAGCCAACGGCTAAAAAGCCCGCAACCCGCAAACCGGCTCCGCACGCACCGGAGCTCACCAAGGACGATGTCTATCTGTTTGGCATCGGCACGTGGGAGCGCAGCTGGGAAAAGATGGGCGCGCATCCTGACACGCAGCAGCGCACGCGCGGCTGGCGCTTTTGCGTTTGGGCGCCCGACGTAAAGAGCGTCCATGTCATTGGCGAATTTAACGACTGGGATGAACAAGCCAACCCGCTGGTGCCCGTGCATACGAGCGCTATTTGGGAAGGCTTTATTCCTGGCGCCGAGCAGGGCCAGCTCTATAAATATCTCATCGAGACCAACGAGGGCGAGAAGCTCTATAAGGCCGATCCGTACGCCTTTAAGGCCGAGTGCCCTCCGGGTACCGCTAGCGTGCTGTGGACTCTCGATGGCTACAAGTGGAACGACGCCGCGTGGCTCAAGCGCCGAGCCGGCCACAACCACATGTCGCAGCCGCTTAACATCTACGAGGTGCATATTGGCTCGTGGAAGCGCCACGGAGACGCGCCGCAGGGCGAGCCCGACGAGTACGGCAACTACCCCGGCCCCATGGATCCCTTCCCCGCACAGCGCGGCGAGTTTTACACCTACGACGACCTGTCGGTGGAGCTCGTGGACTACGTGCGCGACATGGGCTACACGCATATCGAGGTCATGCCGCTCATGGAGCATCCCTTCGACGGCTCCTGGGGCTACCAGACGACCGGCTACTATGCCGCCACGTCGCGTTACGGCAACCCGCAACAGCTCATGCACTTTATCGATGCATGTCACGAGGCCGGCATTGGCGTGATCATGGACTGGGTGCCCGGCGGTTTTTGTGCTGACTCCCACGGCCTTGCCACCTTTAACGGCCATATGCTGTTTGAGCACGAGATTCACCCCAACTGGGGCACGCACAAGTTTGACTTCGCCCGCGGCGAGGTTCGCTCCTTCCTGGTTTCCAACGTACTGTACTGGCTCGAGAACTTCCACGTGGACGGCATTCGCATGGACGGCGTGTCCAGCATGCTGTACCTCAACTTTGGCATCGACGATCCCGGCCAAAAGAAGTTCAACAAGTACGGTACCGAGGAAGACCTGGACGCCAGCGCGTTTATCCGCCAGGTCAACTGCGCCGTGGAGGCCCACTTCCCTGACGTGATGATGATGGCCGAGGAGTCCACCGCGTGGCCGCTCGTGACTTATCCGCCGCAGGACGGCGGTCTGGGCTTCCACTACAAGTGGGACATGGGCTGGATGAACGACACCCTGCACTACATGCAGACCGATTTTCCGTGGCGCCCCGGCAACCACGGCCTGCTCACGTTCTCCATCATGTACGCCTTTACCGAGAACTTCATTTGCCCGCTCAGCCACGACGAGGTCGTGCACGGCAAGTGCTCGCTCATTGGCCGCATGCCGGGTGACTGGTGGCGCCAGTTTGCCGGCCTGCGCACGCTGGCCTTTTACCAGATGACGCACCCCGGTGCCAAGCTCAACTTTATGGGCAACGAGATAGGCCAGTTTATTGAATGGCGCTACTACGAGTCCATTCAGTGGTTCTTGACCGAGGAGTACGAGACCCACCGTCATCATCAGGCGTTCATCAAGGCGCTCAACCACCTGTACACCGCCGAGCCCGCTCTGTACGAGCGCGGCTACACCGACGACGGCTTTACCTGGATCGACGCGGACAACTCCAAGCAGTCCATCGTGAGCTTTGTGCGTCAGGGCGAAGACGTCGATGACGACTTGGTTATCCTGATCAACTTTGACCCGGCGAGCTACGAGAGCTTCCGCGTGGGCGTGCCGCGCGAGGGTGACTGGGAGGTCATCTTCGATTCCGACCGTCCCGAGTTTGGCGGCAGCGGCTATGCCGGCGAGGAACCCTACACCTGCTCGAGCGAGCCCTATCCCTGGAACGGGCAGATGGACTCTATCGAGATTAAGGTGCCCGGCCTAGCAGGCGTGGTGCTTAAGCGCCGCGGCCCCAGCAGCTATAAGCCGCCCGTGGTCGAGGAGCCCAAGAAGGCGACGCGCAAGCGTGCGTCTTCGGTGAAGCCCAAGGCCGCGGCTGCCAAGAAGGTTCCGGCCAAGGCGAAGGCTGCCAAGCCCGCTGCCAAGGCTTCGGCCAAGTCCACCACGGCCAAAAAGGCAGCCACTAAAAAGGCTGCTCCCAAGGCCAAGGCAGCCGCTGCTAAGGCTCCTGCCAAGAAAGCGTAACAAAAGCGTTACCACTGTAATTACCCGCCCCGCCGGGGCGTAGGATACAAGTCATAACCGTTCCGGGAGAAACATCCCCGGGGGAAAGGAACGTATGAATAAGATCTTCGACAACAAGCAGGAGTTTACCGAGCTCTATCGCGATGCCGTCATGAGCATCAGCGGCAAGAGCGTCGAGGCCGCCAGCGACCTCGACCGCTTTAACGCCCTGGCCAAGCTCGTGGCCGAGAAGGCGCGCACCGTTGCCACCAAGAGCGACGCCCGCGCCACCGCCGAGGGCAAGAAGCGCGTGTACTACTTCTCGATCGAGTTTTTGATCGGTCGCCTGCTCGACAACTACCTGCTCAATTTTGGCGTGCGCGACATGGTCGCCGAGGCGCTCGGCGACATGGGCTTCGACCTGTCCGTCATCGAGAACCAGGAGCCCGACCCGGCACTGGGCAACGGTGGCCTGGGCCGTCTGGCCGCATGCTTCCTGGATTCCATGGCAGCCGAGGGCATTGCCGGCTACGGCAACGGCATGCGCTACCGCTACGGCCTGTTTAAGCAGGAGATCGTCAACGGCAGCCAGGTGGAGGCCACCGACGAGTGGCTCACCCACGGCTATCCCTGGGAGGTCCGTCGTCAGGATAAGGCCGTGACCATTAAGTTTGGTGGCCACGTCGAGGGCTTTGAGGAGAATGGCCGCACGTTCTACCGCGCGGTGGACACGCAAGACATCCTGGCCGTCCCTTATGACATCCCCGTTGTGGGCTATGCCGGCGAGACCGTCAACAAGCTGCGCGTCTGGGCCGCCGAGCCGGTCGAGGAGCACTTCGATCTGGAGGCCTTCAACCGCGGCGACTATGCCCTGGCCGATGCCGAGCGCGCCGAGGCCGAGGCCATCAGTGCCATCCTCTACCCCAACGACGCCGGCGAACACGGCCGTCTGCTGCGCCTGAAGCAGGAGTACCTGTTTGTGTCGGCCGGCATCTACAGCCTGCTCGACACCTTTGAGAAGGAGCACGGCGAGAACTGGGAGCTGCTGCCGCAGTTTGTAGCCATCCACACCAACGACACGCACCCCGCCATGTGCGGCCCCGAGCTCATGCGTATCCTCATCGACGAGAAGAAGCTCGAGTGGGACGACGCCTGGAACATCGTGACGCAGGTCGTGAGCTACACCAACCACACCATCCTGCCCGAGGCTCTGGAGAAGTGGCCCATCGGCACGTTCTCCAAGCTCCTCCCCCGCGTGTACCAGATCATCGACGAGATCAGCCGTCGTTGGCACGAGTCGTTCGACACCACGCAGGAGGGCTGGCAGGAGCGCCTGCGCCAGACCGCCATCTTGTGGGACGGCGAGATTCGCATGGCCAACCTGTCCGTGATCTGCAGCCACAGCGTCAACGGCGTGGCCAAGATCCACTCCGACATCATCAAGAACATCGTGCTCAAGGACTTCTATGCCCTGACGCCCGAGAAGTTCAACAACAAGACCAACGGTATCTCGCACCGTCGCTTCTTTGCCGAGGCCAACCCCACCTACGCCAAGCTCGTCACCGATGCCATTGGCGACGGCTGGCTGAAGGACGCCTTTGAGCTGGAGAAACTCAAGGAGTTCCAGAACGACACCGAGTTCCTGAAGGCCGTAGGTGCCTCCAAGCGTGCCAACAAGGAGCGCCTGGCCGCCTACGTTAAGGCCGAGACCGGTCTGGTCATTGACCCCAACACCGTCTTCGATGTTCAGGTTAAGCGCTTCCATGCCTACAAGCGCCAGCTCATGAACATCATGAAGGTGATGGACATCTACAACCGTCGCATCGCCGATCCCAACTTCCACGTGACGCCGACGACCTTCATCTTTAGCGGCAAGGCGGCCTCGAGCTACACCTTTGCAAAGGAGACCATCCGTCTCATTAACTCCGTGGCAGACGTCATCAACAACGATCCGCGCGTCAACGAGGTCATGAAGGTCTGCTTTATCCCCAACTTCCGCGTGAGCAACGCCCAGCTCATCTACCCTGCCGCCGAGATCTCGGAGCAGATCTCCACGGCCGGCAAGGAGGCCTCGGGCACGTCCAACATGAAGCTCATGATGAACGGCGCCATTACGCTGGGCACCCTCGACGGCGCGAACATCGAGATCGCCGACCTGGCCGGCCGCGAGAACGAGGCCATCTTTGGCCTGACCGCCCCCGAGGTCGAGCAGCTCTGGGCATCGAACAGCTACTTTGCCTGGGATACGCTCAACAACGATCGCGACCGCCTGGGCCGCGTGATGGACGAGCTCAAGGACAACACGTTTGCGGGTCTTTCGGGCAACTTTGAGAGCATCTACAACGAGCTCATGAACAACAACGACCCCGACCTGGTCATGGCAGACTTCCGCAGCTACGTGGATGCCTGGGAGAAGCTCACGAACAGCTACGGCGACCAGGAGACCTGGAACCGCAAGGCCCTGCTCAACACCGCCTCGAGCGGCTGGTTCTCGAGCGACCGCACCATTCGCGAGTACCGCGACGAGATCTGGCACGCTTAAAGGCGCCCGAGCTTCCCTTTGCCAGCACGGCATTACTCGACGGGCGTGACGTTGCGCCGCGCCCGTCGCTAATGGGTTTAGGAACATCGATGACAGAAGGAGAAATCGATGAGTAAGAAAGAATGCATCGCGATGCTCCTCGCAGGAGGACAGGGCAGCCGATTGGGGGCACTCACCCAAAAGATCGCTAAGCCGGCGGTTAGCTTTGGTGGTAAGTTCCGCATTATCGACTTTTCGCTGTCCAACTGCTCCAACTCAGGCATCGACACGGTGGGCGTTCTGACGCAGTACCGTCCCTACCTGCTGCATGCCTACGTGGGCTCCGGCGAGGCGTGGGATCTGGACAGCCGCGACGGCGGCGTGTCGATCCTGCCGCCGTACGAGACGCAGACCGGTGGCGCTTGGTATGCGGGCACGGCCGACGCCATTACGCAGAACCTCGACTACATCAAGGCCAACGACCCCAAGTACGTCCTGATTCTTTCCGGCGATCACCTGTATCGCATGGACTACCGCAAGATGCTCAAGACGCACATTGAGAACAACGCCGACCTCACGGTGAGCGTTATGCCCGTTCCGTGGGAGGAGGCCAGCCGCTTTGGCATCCTGACCACCGACCCCGAGGACGGCCGCATCACCAAGTTCACCGAGAAGCCCGATAAGCCCGATTCGAATCTCGCGTCCATGGGCATCTACATCTTCTCGGCCGACGTGCTGATCGAGGCGCTCGAGGAGGACGCTCTGGACCAGCGCTCGAGCCACGACTTTGGCAAGGACATCATCCCCAAGCTGCTCGGCGAGGGCAAGCGCCTGTACAGCTACGAGTTCCACGGCTTTTGGAAGGACGTCGGCACTATCGCCAGCTTCCATGAGACCTCGATGGACCTGCTGGGCAACAACCCCGAGTTCGATCTGTTCGACAAGCACTTCCCCATCATGTCCAACATCACCACGCGTCCGCCGCACTACATTGGCCCGGACGGCCGCCTGGACGACTGCCTGGTCTCCAACGGCTGCAAGATCTACGGCACCGCTCGCCACTCGATCCTTTCGACCGATGTCATCATCGAGGAGCGCGCCGTGGTCGAGGACTCCGTGCTGCTGCCGGGTGCGCACGTTAAGAGCGGCGCGCACATCTGCCGCGCAATTTTGGGCGAGAACTCCACGGTCGAAGAGGGCGTGAAGCTCGGCTCTGTCGATACCACCAAGGATACGGCCGTCGTTGGAAATGACGTCGTTATCGGGAAGGGGGAATGATCCGATGATCAATCGCAAGGCCATCGGTTACATCACCGCTAACTACTCTTCGACTTACGGCAGCGTGCTGCTCAAGGACCGCCCCATCGCGTCCGTTCCGTTTTTGGGCCGCTACCGCCTGATCGACTTCCCGCTGTCCAACATGATGAATGCCGGCATCAAGACCGTCGGCGTCGTCATGCCGGGCAACTACCGCTCGTTGATCGACCACGTGGGCTCGGGCAAGGACTGGGGCTTGGACCGCAAGAAGGGCGGCCTGTTCATGGTCCCCGGCAACGCGTATGGCACCACCAAGGGCGGCATGCGCTTCCTGCTGCGCGACATCATCTCCAACAAGACGCTGTTCCAGCGCTCGGACAAGCCCTACGTTGTGATGATGGGCACCAACATCATCTTTAACATGGACCTCAACACCATCATCGAGGCGCACGAGAACTCCGGTGCCCAGATGACCGTGGTGTACTGCAAGGCCACGCGCAACGTCGATGACGAGACCAAGCTGCAGATCAACGAGAACGGCCGCCTGACGGGCGTGAGCGCCGGCGTCGTGTACGGCGACAACGCCTCTATGGACTGCTGCATCGTCAACCGCGAGACGCTGCTCGAGATTATCGACCACTACCAGGCCGCCGACTATCTGGACCTGCTCGAGGCACTCCAGGGCGACTTTGGCAACATCGACGTGTGCAGCTACGAGTACAAGGGCGAGGTCGTGGGCGTGTTTAGCGAGAAGTCGCTGTATCGCCGCAGCATGGACCTGCTCGACCAGACCGTGGCCGACCAGCTCTTCGATCCCGAGCGCCCGATTCTGACCAAGGCTCACGACGTGCCGCCTTCGCGCTATGCGACCGGCAGCCACGCCTGCAACTCGATCATCTCGGCCGGCTGCATCATCAAGGGCACCGTGCGCAACTCGATCCTGTCGCGCGGCGTCGTGGTCGAGGAAGGCGCCTCGGTGACCAACTCGATCATCAACCAGAGCTGCGTCATCAAGAGCGGCGCCCGTGTTGAGAATGCAATCCTGGACAAGAACAACGTGGTTCCCACCAACACCGAGCTTCGCGGCACGCCCGAGAACATCCTGGTGCTGGGAAAGGCCCCGTTAACTTCTGATATCACCAACGCGAGCTAGCTTTGGCACCGCAACATCGCTCGTAACACGTAGAATAGCCGCCCGGTTTGCGCCAGGCGGCTATTCTCGAATTGCAACAGGGAGACAATATGGCTGATTCCAGCAAAAAGATGCAGATCGTGTTTGCCTCGGCCGAGTGCGCACCGTTTGTGAAGACCGGTGGCCTGGGTGACGTGGCGGGCTCGCTGCCTGCGGCGCTCGTGCGCGCCGGCGCCGAAGTCATCGTGATGGTGCCCAAGTACGCCACCATCAAGGACGAGTACAAGGCGCAGATGGAGCACTTCTCCGACTTTTACGTGAGCCTGGGCTGGCGCAATGAGTACTGCGGACTTGAGAAACTCGAGCACGACGGCGTCACCTATATGTTCATCGACAACGAGCGCTACTTTGCGCGCGACTATCCGTACGGCTTCTTTGACGACGGCGAGCGTTTTGCGTTCTTCTCCAAGGCCATCACCGAGAGCCTGCAGCACCTACCGGCCGGCTTTGAGTGCGACATCCTGCACTGCAACGACTGGCAGACCGCGCTGGCGCCCGTGTTCCTGCGCGAGTTCTACCAGGGCCTGCCGCTGTACGACCGCGTCAAGACCGTGTTCTCGATCCACAACGTGGCGTTCCAGGGCCAGTTTAGCGACACCGTGATGGAGGACATCCTGGGCGTGGCGCATATTCCGGCGGCTGCCTCGCAGCTGCGTTGCGACGCCTGTAGCATCAACTACATGCTGGGCGCGCTGCGCTATGCCGACGCCATCACTACGGTGAGCCCCACCTATGCCAACGAGATACAGACGCCCGAGTTTGGCGAGGGCCTGGACGGCGTTCTGCGCGAGCGTTCGTACGCGCTGCAGGGCATCCTCAACGGCATTGATGTGGCAGGCTTTGACCCGGCAACCGACAAGCGCATTGCCGCCAACTACACGGTCGAGGACCGCTCCGGCAAGGCCATTTGCAAGGCCAAGCTGCAGGAGGAGCTGGGACTCGAGGTCCGCGACGACCGCCCGCTTATGGTGATGGTCACGCGCCTGACGCGCCAAAAGGGCATGGACCTGGTCATGTACGCGCTCGACCGCATCCTGGCCGGCGGCGTGCAGGTGGCGGTGCTGGGCACCGGCGACCGCGACTACGAGGACGGCCTGCGCTACTTCCAGGACAAGTACCCCGGCACCATGGCCGCACGCATCGAGTTCGATCCGGCGTTGTCGCAGCGCATGTACGCCGCCGCCGACATGTTCCTGATGCCTTCGAAGTTTGAGCCCTGCGGCCTGTCGCAGATCATTGCCATGCGCTACGGCACGCTGCCCATCGTGCGCGAGACCGGTGGCCTTAAGGACACCGTGATCCCGTACAACGAGTTTACCGGCGAGGGCACGGGCTTCTCGTTTAGCAACTTTAACGGCGACGAGATGGGCGATGCGGTATTCCGCGCGGCGCGTCTGTTCTGGGATAACCGCGACGCCTGGAACCAGCTGGTCACGCAGGCCATGAGCCAGGACTTTAGCTGGACGCGCTCGGCCGATAAGTACCTGGACCTGTACTTCTTTATGCATCCGGAGATTGAGAGGCCGGCGGCTGTGGTTGAGGAGGCTGCGCCTGCCGAAACGCCCGTTGCTGTTGAGGAGTCCAAAGCCGAGGAGAAGCCGGCTGAGGCTGAGGTAAAGGCTGAGGCTGCTCCCGAACCCGAGGCCAAGCCGGCTGCGAAGCCTGCCGCCAAGAAAACCACGACTCGTAAGACGACGGCCAAGAAGGCTACGGCCGCGAAGACTGCCACCAAGACTGCTTCGACGACCAAGGCCGCTGCCAGCAAGACGACCGCTGCCAAGGCAACGACGACCCGCAAGCGCACGACTGTCGCTGCCAAGAAGGCCGCCGAGGCCGAGGTCGCTCCCGAAGTAAAGACCGAGGCCGCAGAGGCTAAGCCTGCCACTAAGGCTCCGGATAAGACCGCTGCCAAGAAGACGACCACGACCAAGACCACGGCCGCTAAGAAGACCACGGCTTCGAAGAAGACGACTACCAAAGCCACTGCAACGAAGGCTGCCACCAAGGCTACCGCAAAGCCGGCTGTCAAGGTCGAGGAGACTCCCGCCGAGCCCATGGCAGAGGCAACCGTCGAGGCCAAGCCCGCCGCCAAGGCCACCACGCGCAAGCGCACCGCGACGACGACCAAAAAGACCACGACCAAGGCCGCTGCCCCCAAGGCAGAAGCCAAGCCCGAGGTAAAGGCCGAGCCGGCACCGAAGGCTGCCGAGGTCAAGGCCGCCCCGAAGGCTACGGCAAAGGTCGAACCCGCCAAGGAGGCTCCGGTCTCCCCCGCCGCTTCGACCGAGGAAAAGGCTCCGACCAAGAAGACCTCCGTCCGCAAGGCAACGGCCACCCGCAAGCGTCGCTAGCCCACAGACGATCCAAAACCTCATCAAACCCTAAGCAAGGGGCGCTCCAACCGGGCGCCCTTTCTCTGTAGGTAGTGGTAAAACGATTTTCTAGGACAACCGTTCGCCGATGGTAAACGGATGTTGTTTATACACCCTTTGTACTACAGATATACTTACATCTTAGGCGTAAAACCCATGGCCCGCAGGCCATGATTCTATTGAACTGGACCGTACTATGAGATTGATACACAACAGCCGTCTACCGCAGTTTCGCACTCCGTTTGGCGCTGTGACCACTGGAACTTCCGTTGCACTCTCGGTGATTTTGGAGGATGCCGATCCCAACCAGGCAACGCTTACGCTGCGCACCTGGGTAGATGAGATCGGTGAGTCTCTGTATCCCATGACGCACGAGGGCGACGGCATATTTACCGTAGAGCTTGAGTGCACCGAGCCCTGTCTTATCTGGTACAGCTTTATCTGCAATATCGAGGGCCAGCCCGAGGTCCGCTTGGGCGCACCGCAGGGTCGCACCGGTGGCGAGGGCGTAACTTACGACTACGCCGAGGTGCCGTCCTTCCAGATTACCGTCTATAAGCACCGCGAAGTGCGTCCCGAGTGGTACGAACGTGGTATGGTCTACCAGATCTTCCCCGATCGCTACGCCCGAGATGAAAACTGGCGCGTGCGCACGCTGGCCGAGGTCGAAAAACCACGCAACGGAATCCAGCGCCGCATGGTCGAGGACTGGAACGAGCCGCCCGTGTACGAGCGCGCCGAAGACGGCTCCATCAAAACCTGGGACTTCTACGGCGGGTCGCTCAAGGGCATCCAGGAAGACCTGCCTCGCATCGCGGAGCTGGGCTTTACAGCCATCTACCTCAACCCCATTTTTGAAGCCGCGAGCAACCACCGCTACGACACGGCCGACTACACCAAGATCGACCCGATCCTGGGCACCGAGCAGGACTTTACCGAGCTGTGCCAGGCGGCCGAGAAGCTGGGCATCTCCATCATTCTCGACGGCGTCTTCAACCACACGGGCGATGACTCGATCTATTTCAACCGCTACGGCAACTACCCCGGCGTGGGCGCGTGGCAGAGCGAGGATTCGCCATGGCGCGATGCGTTTTATTTCCATGAGGACGGCTCATACGACTGCTGGTGGGGCGTGGGCAATATGCCCGCCATCAATGAGAGCTCTGAGCTGGTACGCGAGCGGCTCCTGGGCAAGGACGGCGTGATCCGTAAATGGCTACGTGCCGGCGCTCATGGCTGGCGCCTAGACGTGGCCGACGAGCTTTCGGACGACTTCCTGACCGAGATCAAGAAGGCAGTACTTGCCGAAAAGCCCGACGCTCTGTTGCTCGGCGAAGTCTGGGAAGACGCCTCCAACAAGATCAGCTACGGCCATCTGCGTCGCTACCTACAGGGCTCCGAGTTGGACTCTGCTATGGATTACCCCTTCCGCGACATGGTCATCGGCTTTTTGATGGGCTACAAGAACGCCTACGAGGCCGCTGAGGATATCGAGACCCTGCGCGAGAACTACCCGAGCGAGGCATTGTCCTGCGCGCTCAACCTGCTGTCGAGCCACGATCGCCCGCGTATCATCTCGGTGCTCGGCGGCGGCCCCGACGAGTCGCAGCTGCCCGAGTGCGAGCGCAGCAAATGGCGCCTGGACGAGAACTCGATGGGTCTGGCCAAGAGCCGTTTTTGGCTCGCCACGCTCATGCAGATGACCTTCCCCGGCGTGCCTTCGATCTACTACGGCGACGAATACGGCCTGGAGGGTCTAACCGATCCGGGCAACCGCCGCACCCTGCCGACCAAGGACCAACTGCACGACTTCGACACGCTGGCTATTGTCAAAAACGCCTCCGCGGTACGCCGCGCACTGCCGTTTATGATCGACGGCGAGATCAAGGCCTTCGCGCTCAACGACGAGGTGCTAGCATACAACCGCACGGGCAAGGATGGCGAGTCCGCGACGGTTATCATCAACCGCAGCCTGCGCAACTCGCACCGCGTGACAATTCCGGCGCTCGGCGAATGTGCAAGCGACGTGATTAGTGGCCACGAGTGCGAGATTCACAACGGCACCGTCACGCTCGATCTGTATCCGCTGGGTTCATCTATCATCTATCACCACGCCGAGCAGCGTCTGCAAGAGCCGCTCGATCATGGTGCGGGCGTTGTGTGCCATATCACATCGGTGCCGACCGACGACGGCAAGCCCGGAACGATCGGCGCGCCAACGCGTCGTTTTATCGACCATCTGGCCGCAATGGGCATGCGCTACTGGCAGGTCCTGCCCGTCAACCCCACGGACTTCTTCCGCTCCCCTTACGCCGGTCCTTCGGCTTTTGCTGGCAATATCGACCTGCTGCCCGAGAGTCACAAGGAGCTAGCCGCCGACTTTGAAACTTGGAAGGCCCGTGGCGGCGAGGATGCCGATCCGCTCTACACGGCGTTTAAGCATCGCAACGCCGATTGGCTCGAGAAGTACTGCGTCTACATGGCCGTCAAGAAATACTTTGAGGGCGAGTCGCGCCACGATTGGCCGGCGGATGTCGCGCGCTACAACGAGCACCTGATCGACGACAAGCGCTTCCACGACGAGGCGGAGCTGCAGGCGTACATGCAGTACCGCTTTGACCTGGCTTGGTGTGAGCTCATGAACTACGCGCACAAGAAGGGCATCGAGGTCATCGGCGATATTCCTATGTACGTGTCCGACGATTCGGCAGATGCGTGGAGCGAACCCGAGAACTTCTGGCTATCCGATACCGGCAAGGCAATCGAGATCTCCGGTGCGCCGCCCGACAACTTTGCGCCCGAGGGTCAGGTGTGGGGCAACCCGACGTTCCGCTGGGACCACATGAAGCAGAACGGCTATAGCTGGTGGATGGATCGCCTACGTCGTGCGTTCTCGCTCTACGACCGCGTGCGTCTGGATCACTTCCTGGGCTTCCACAGCTACTTCAGTATCCCCGCTGGCAAGGCTTGCGCCGAAGGGCGTTGGCTGGCAGGCCCGGGCAAGGACCTGTTCCAGACCGCCTATGACGAGCTGGGGCCGCTCAACTTTATCGCCGAGGACCTGGGCTACCTGACGCCCGGCGTTCGCGCCATGGCTTCGACTTGCGGCTTCCCTGGTATGGACGTACTGGAGTTTAGCGATTACGACGTCCGCAACGGCGTGCAACCCACGCCGGGCAAGATTCTGTACACCTCAACGCACGACACGTCGACGCTCGCCGGTTGGTGCACGCGCTCCTTTGCGGGCGGCGACGAGCCGAGCGGTGTTGAGGTGGCAGCCAAGCTGATGAGCGACGCGCTGACAAGCGACGCTCCCCTGGTGATGATGCCGCTGCAGGACGTGCTGGGGCTTGGCGACGACACGCGCATGAACGTACCGGGCTTGGCCACGGGCAACTGGACCTGGCAGGCTGACGAGGCCGACGTTGCGGCCGCTGAGGGCAAAACCGCACAGCTCCTGCGCAACACGCATAGATTCTGGGGCGAAGCGTGATAAAACGCCCGATATAGGGTACAGTTACAGACGTTTGAATTTTTGCGGGCAGAGCGATCTGCCCGCTTTGTGCTGAAAAGGAAGTATTATGGCGCGCTACGATTACAAGTGCTCGAGCTGCGGCAACGTGTTTGAGGTTGAGCATCCCATGTCCGAGACCCCCGAGGTCGTGTGCCCCAACTGCGGCGCTCCGGCCGCCAAGACGTTCTCGGCCAGCGGCATCAAGTTTGAGGGCAGCGGCTTCTACAACACCGACCAGCGCAGCGGTGGCTCAAGCACCAGCGCCACGAGTGGCTGCTGCGCCAACTGCCCGCACAGCCACTAGAAACCAATCAGCCCCGCGACCAACACCAATCGCGGGGCTGATTCTTTAGCTGCCCAGGTTCCTTATGAGTTGCGGTGAAATAAGGACTGTTTGGCGGGCAGAAGCCGCTATTCAATCCCTATTTCACCGCAACTTAGTAACTACTTGTGGACCAGGCGGGCGCAGAAGTGGCCGTCGTAGGAGTCGGCGTTTATGGGGACGCTTTGGAAGAGACCTCGATCGTTTTGACGGAGGGAAACGAGCTTCTTGGCCTGCTCGAATTCGGGGAGTTGCAGAATCTGAGCTTCGGAGAGCGGCTCCACGGCAAAGCCCGCGCCCTCGGGTGATGTCAAGAACGTATCCACTACATGTGTGTTCTCTTCGTCAAATACCGAGCAGGTGGCATAGATGAGCTCGCCGCCCTGGGCCACGCGGGCGGCCGCCTCCTTGAGCATTGTCAGCTGCAGCTTGGGAAGCTCAGTCATAACGTCATTCTCGGACAGGCGCCACGGGATCTCGGGATGACGGCGCATGGTGCCTGTGCCCGAGCACGGCGCATCGATAAACACGGTATCGAACTTGACCTGCTCGCCGCGCATGGCGTCAAAAGAAGTCAGCACCTCGTTGAGCTCACAGGCATCGCCTGAGACGGTCCGCACGCCTTTGATGCCCGCCTTATGCAGGCGCGCGAGATTGAGATCGCACTTGCGGTCGTGCAGATCGAGCGCGGTATGTTGACGCTCATAGCCCGCACGCTTGGCCTGGCACATCATCACATAGGTCTTGGTGCCACGGCCGGCACCAATCTCAAGGCAGCTACCAGGGCGCGTGGCAGCTGTGGCGATAAGCTGGGCGTTAAGGTCCGAGGCCACGGCAGCAGCACGCTCAAACACACCAGAAGCAACGGTAACTTGAGCATCGACCGGGGCATGGCAGCCCGGGAAAACAGGCGCGACGAGCTGCGAGATATACGGATCGGGCTTAGTCGCAAAGGCGTTCTCATGCAGGGCCAGCGGTGCGGGGGCCAGATTGCCGGCAAAGTTAAGCGCACCCTCTGGCGTGTCAAACGACGCCATAATGCGAGCGCATAGCCAGCGAGGTAGACCCATCAGGCGCGACAGACGGACCAAACGTCGCTCAGACTCATCCAGATCGGACGCAGTAGCAAAGTCCTCAACATTGTCCGCAACCTTATGCAGTACAGCATTGGCCAAGCCAGCGGCGGACTTAGCACCACTGCGCACCAGCTCAACACCCTGACTCACGGCAACGCGGCCAGGCGTATGCAGGTAGAGCATCTCGAAAGCAGAGATGCGAAGCGCCATGCGAACGCGCGGCGCGACCTTTTTGGGCTTATCCAAAAACTGATCGAGCAACTCATCCAAAATGCCCTGCGTGGCGGCGACACCGAGCGCCAAGCGGGCGGCAAAAGCGGAATCGCGCTGGTCAATAGCCTTGGCCGATGCGCGAGAGGACAGCACGTCGCGCGCATACATACCGCGGCGATCGGCCTCCATCAACACATCGAGCGCAAGCTTGCGCGCGGGAGACAGCTTGCTCATGACAGTACACCCCACCTAAGTTCGGCACCCTGCAGGCCGGCGGCCCAGGCAGAAGCAGACATGGCACGCTTGCCATCAGGCTTAACCTCGAGCAGTTCAACCGAGCCATCAGAAAGGCCCAGGTAAACACGCTTGGCCTTAACGAGAACCTGACCCTCGCCAAGCGACACATCAGCCGGCGCAGCATCGAGCACGCGCACGGTCTTACCGGCAATCACGCAACGAGCAGGCGCAGTATCGGACGAAGCCAGCACATGGCGCACGCAATCAAGCGCCGCCATTTGAGGATCCAAGCGCATCTCCTGCTTAGAAATCTTGGCAGCATGGGTAACAAGCGACTCATCCTGTTCAGTCCACACGGCGGTGCCCTCGGCAAGAGAAGGGAGCGTATCTGCAAGCAGTTTACCGCCAAGCTCACCAAGCTCCATGGTCAGCGCCTCGGCATGCTTACCGGCAACCGAGGTCGAGGCCTGCGCACAATAGGCGCCGGTATCCACGCCATGCTCAATGCGCATAATAGAAACGCCAGCAATCTCATCACCAGCAAGAATGGCACGCTGAATAGGAGCAGCCCCACGCCAACGAGGCAGCAGCGAAGCATGGACATTCACAATACCAAGCGGCGCCATATGCAGTACCTCATCAGGCAAAATGCAGCCATAGGCAGCCACACAGAAAATGTCAGCCCGGGCAGCCTGAAGCGCCTCAACAACCTCAGGCGTCATACGATTAGCCTCAATGACCGGCAACCCCAGCTCCAGTGCCTTAGCCTTAACAGGAGACGGCTCTAGCTTCTTACCACGCCCACGAACAGCATCAGGACGAGTAACAACAAGCGCAATCTCGTTTCCAGCCTCGACAAGCGAAGCCAGCGAAGGCACAGCAAAATCAGGCGTACCCATAAACACAATACGCATAATTGTTAGTCTCCTCTCAACAATGAGCCGAGACGGCTACAAATAACAGCGGAAAGCCAAGTACCCAGCCTATCCGCAATAACAATTCAACAAGAACAAATATACCCAAAAACAAAGAAAGAGCCGCAATAAAAGCAGCTCTTCCAACAAAGCAATTATCAGAGAAGACGCCCCTCCCCGGCCCGACGGCACCCGGGCAAAACGGACCAAGGCAACGTAGTCCCTGGGGTGGGGCCCACACATATCGTCCCGCGCGCAGTTTCGCAGCAAAGCGAGAATGTTTGAGCACGGGATGATATGTGTGGGCCCCACCCCAGGGACGGACAATTTACTCAGTCTCGCCCGGTCGAGCGCCGCGGGCCAGGGCGTCCTGGTACTCCTTGACTGCTTTGATCCTCTGCATCGGCTTGAGACGCTCGAACATGGTGTTGCCGTGCAGGTGATCGATCTCATGCTGCAGGCACACGCAGAACAGATCGCCCGTGGCCTCATAGCGAATCAGGTTGGCGTCAAGGTCGTACGCCTCAACGACAACGTGATCGGGACGCTCAATCTCGCAGCTAATGCCGGGAATGGACAGGCAGCCCTCGCTAAACGGCACCAGGTGATCGCTCTGCTCAACAATCACGGGGTTGATGAGCACGTACGGGTCGTAGTCGTTCTTGTCGCTGTAGTCGCAGTCGATGGTAACGAGCTGGATAAGCTCGCCGATCTGCGGGGCGGCAAGACCGCAACCGCCGTTCTCGAACATCATCTTCTTCATCTTCTCGGCAAGCGCCTCGATCGCCGGAGTGATCTCCTCGATGACGGCGCACTCCTGGCGCAGACGAGGGTCGGGCGACAGTACGATTCCGTTGGCTTCCATGGCCATCCTTTCGGGTTGTTACATCAAATCATAGGCGTCGACGTCAACGCTCACGCTCACGCCGCGCACAGAGCCCACCTCTTTGAGGCAGGCGTCGATATCATCAGAGACATGGTACCCCACAGGCGACTTCACAAGCAGATGGAAGCGGTAACGGTCCTTGGCTCTCTCGATTACACACGAAGCCGGGCCCAGCACCTGGGGCACGGCGCTCCCCGCCCGCAAAAAGTCGGGCGCGGCGGCATGCCAGCGGCGCTTAAGAAGCTTTGCAATGCGCCCAATGTAGTCCTGCGCGTCGTCTCGGTTCGCCGACCACACCAAGATGTTGACCAGGCGAACAAACGGCGGGTACAGCGCGTCGCGGCGCTGGTCCAGATCGTAGTCGGTAAAGATCGAACGGTCGTGCTCGGCGACGGCGCGAATAACCGGGTCCTCGGGCAGATAGGTCTGGATGATGACCTCGCCAGGGCGATCGCCGCGACCGGCACGGCCGGCGACCTGCTCCAGCAAATCGTAGGCGCGCTCCCCTGCGCGGAAGTCCGGCAGCTTGAGGGCGAAGTCGGCATTGACCACACCCACGAGCGTGACCTCGGGAAAGTCGAGACCCTTTGCGATCATTTGGGTGCCCAGCAACACGGCGCAATCGGCCGCATCGAACTGCTCGAGCAGCTTTTTGTGCGCATCCTTGCCGCGCGTGGAATCGGCATCCATGCGAATAATGGCGACGTCCTCGGGAAGCATCTGGTGCAGTGCGTCCTCGATCTGCTGCGTGCCCAGCCCCATTTTTGCCAGGTAGCGACTGCCGCATTTGGGGCAACGGCTCGTGGGCGCTGGATACGGCTGCACGCGCCAAGACGAACCACAGGTGTGACATTGCAGCGTGTGCGTGCGCTCGTGATACGTAAGCGCGGTGGAGCAGTGGTTGCAGGTGGGAACGCAGCCGCACTCGCGACACATCAGGAACGGCGCAAAGCCACGGCGGTTATGCAGCAGCACGGCCTTCTCGCGGTGCTCTACAACGCGCTCCAAACCTTCAATCAGCGGTTTAGAGAACATTGAACGGCTACCGTGCGAAAACTCGCGGCGCAGGTCGGCAATGCGGACCTCGGGCAGCACGGCGTGTCCCGGGCGCTCAGGCATCTCCACGCGCGTCCAAGTGGTGCCGTTATACGTTCCACGGCGGCAGTGGTCGAGGGCCTCGGCCGAGGGCGTGGCGGAGCCCAACACGAGCGGGCAGCGATAGCGCCGCGCCATCTCAGCCGCCACCTCGCGCGCGTGGTAGCGCGGACTGGAGCCCTGCTTGTAACTGGTCTCGTGCTCCTCGTCGATGATGATGAGGCCCAAGTCGCTGAGCGGGCAAAAGAGCGCCGAGCGAGCGCCGACGACCACGCGGGCCGCACCGCTGGCGACCATATCCCACTGGTCCAGACGCTCGCCAGCAGATAGACGCGAATGGAACACGGCGACCGTCTCGCCAAAGCGCGAGCGGAAGCGGCCGACGGTCTGGGCCGTCAGCGAGATCTCGGGCACGAGCACGCAGGCAGAGCGGCCTGCCGCGAGCACGCGCTCGATAGCGGAGAGGTACACCTCGGTTTTGCCGGAGCCGGTGACGCCGTCAACCAGCACCACGTCGCCATGGGCGTCAAGGCGGGCGCGCTCGATCTGAGCAAGCGCTTGCTGCTGGCCGTTGGTAAGGGAGACCGGCGCCTTGCCGCTTGCCGAGGACAGCGTGGTCTGCTCGCTGCAGCCACGCCACGCACGGCGTTCCTCCACCACCACGACGCCGCGTTTTTCGAGCACCTTAATGGTCGCCGACATGCTGTTGTAGAGCAGGTTGAGGTCGCGCGTCGTGACCGGGCCGCATTGGAGCGCCTCGATGAGCTGACGCTGGCGAACGGCGGTCTTGGGCGGCTTATAATCGAAACCCTCGGGCGTGAGCATGACCCAGCGGTTTTGGATGGGTTTGACGGCGGGGCGCTCAACGGTCCACACGCCGTCGTCGCCCTTGACCACGCGCGGGCTTCCACCCGGGGGCAAGAACAGGCGCAGGCACTCGGAAAGCGTTGCGACGTACTCGCGACTCATCCAACGCGCAATGCGTGCAGCCTCGGCGGTAAAGAGCGGCTTGCTGAGGATGGCCTCGATAGGCTTGATGCGCGCGGGATCGAGGGCGTTGTTGCCTTGCAAGTTGGCCAGCTCGGTCACAATGTCGACGATGTAGCCCGCGGCCGCACGGTTGCCAAAATGGACTAGGACGGTGGAGCCGATCCGGGCATCGTTAGCGAGTGACTGCGGAATGCCGTAGGCAAAGGGCTCGGACAGAGCACGGGTCGGGATGTCGAGGACTACGCTCGCATAGGCGGAAATGGGCTCTGGCGTAGGCTCGGGCTGCGTCAAGGCGGCGGCAGGGGCCGCGGACTTCTGAGCTTCCTTAGGTTCTGGCGAACCAAACAGCGAAAGTTGCTCGGCCATGGCCCCAGCACCTCCTATCCCATACGTCTACAGAAACAAGAGCCCCGCTCGGGGTGAACGGGGCTCGGATACATGCGTTTACGCAGCTGCTACAGCGCCATCGTGCGGGCGCGGTCGATGCGCGCCAGGCAGTCGTCGCGGCCGACGAGCGCCATGGTCTCGCCCAGCGGGGGGCTCACCATGTTGCCGCAGACGGCGACGCGCACAGCCTGGAACACCACGCGCTTCTTGAGGTCCATCTGCTCGGGCAGCGGCTCAAGCGCGGCGTCGATGTTGGCAGCCGTCCACTCGTCCACACCCTCGAGCGCGGCCTTGGCGGCATCTAGAATGGCACCCATGCCATCCTTGGCCAGGCCCTTGTTTACGGATTTCTCGTCATACTCGAGCGTCTCGGCCGTGGCAAAGATGGGGGCGGCGACGGTCACGGCGTCGGCCGGCATCTTGGTGCGCGGTTTAACGATGGCAGCGAGCGCGTCGATCCAATCCTCGCCGTACTCGACATTACCCTCGATGAGACCCGCCTCGTGCAGTTCGGGGACCATGATCTCGTCGGCAAACTGAGCATCGGACATGCCGTTGATGTACTCAGCGTTGACCCAATCGAGCTTCTTGGGGTCGAAGGTCGCCGGGTTCTTGGAGATGCGGTCGAGCGAGAACTTGCTGGCCAGGACATCGCGCGGGATGATCGTGGTCTCGCCGTCGAGCGACCAGCCGAGCAGCGCCAGGTAGTTGACGAAGGCGTCGGACAGGTAGCCGGCGTCGCGGTACTCCTCCACCGAGGTGGCGCCGTGGCGCTTGGAGAGCTTCTTGCCGTCGGCACCCAAGATCATGGAGATGTGGGCGAACGTAGGCACGGGCGCGCCGAGGGCCTCGTAGACCATGACCTGGCGCGGAGTGTTGGACAGGTGATCGTCGCCGCGGATGACGTGGGTGATCTTCATCATGGCGTCGTCGACGACGGTCGCGAAGTTATACGTGGGCGTGCCGTCGGAGCGGAAGATGACAAAGTCGTCGAGCTCCTTGGCGTCGAAGGTCACCTCGCCGTGAACGGCGTCGTGGATGACGACGTCGCCGCGGTCCTCGGGCACCTTGATGCGCAGGACGTAGGACTCGCCGGCCTCGATGCGGCGGCGGGCCTCCTCGGGGTCAAGATCGCGGCAGCGGCGCTGATAGCCCTGGAAGGGGTCCTTGCGCTCCTGGGCGGCCTTGCGGTCGGCATCGAGCTGCTCCTTGGTGCAGAAGCAGGGATAGGCCTTGCCCTCGTCCCAGAGCTTCTGGGCGGCCTGCTTGTACAGGTCCAGGCGCTCGGTCTGGGCGTAGGGGCCAAAGTCGCCGCCCACCTCGGGACCCTCGTCCCAGTCCAGGCCCAGCCAACGCATGGCGCGCAGAATGATCTGCGTGTTCTCGTCGGTGGAGCGGGTGGGGTCAGTATCGTCGATACGCAGGATGAACGTGCCGCCGTTTGCGCGGGCGAAAGCCCAGTTATAGATAGCGGTGCGGGCGCCGCCGATGTGCAGCTTGCCCGTCGGTGAGGGTGCAAAGCGGACGCGAACGTCTGATGCCATGGAAATCTCCTCGATTGCAGGATGGATGTCTAACCGCACCAGTATAAAGCAACAAAGCAACCTCCGCACAAAGGGCACCGACCTACTCATTGGGGACAGACTTAAACGACCAGTCTTTGGGCAACCTGTCGGCACTTGGGCGAGGCTGGTGATTTAAGTCTGTCCCCAATGAGTAGGTGCGGAAAGGGTGTGAATGTTGAATTTACGCGCTATGATGTGCCCTTGCATAGAGAGCCCGGCGGAATGGTAACGGTCGCCGGGACACGTTTTTGAAAGGGGCAATCATGCCAGAAGAACTTCGTTCCATCCCACCCCAACACGGGTCCTTTGTTTTTACGTCGGAGTCGGTGACCGAAGGTCATCCCGATAAGATCGCCGACCAGATCAGCGACGCCGTCCTCGACGCAATCCTCGCCAAAGAAATAGAGCTCCAGGAGCAGGGCTACATCGCCCCCAACGGCGTGCCTGCCAACGTGGAGAACGTCCGCTGCGCCTGCGAGACCCTCGTAACCACCGGCACCGTCATCGTCGCCGGCGAGATTCGCACCCAGGCCTACGTCGACGTACAGGAAATCGCCCGCGGCGTTATCCGCCGCATTGGCTACAACCGTGCCAAGTTCGGTTTTGACTGCGACACCTGCGGCGTCATGAGCCTCATCCACGAACAGTCACCCGATATCGCCCAGGGCGTTGACGAGTCCTTCGAGACCCAGACCGGCGCTACCACCGACCCGATCGACCTGATCGGTGCCGGCGACCAGGGCATGATGTTCGGTTATGCCTCCAACGAGACCAAGACCCTCATGCCCATGCCACACTACCTGGCAAGCCGCCTGGCCGAGCGCCTGGCCGCCGTGCGTCACGACGGTACCCTCGCCTATCTGCGTCCCGACGGCAAGACCCAGGTCACCGTGCGCTACGAGGAAGGCAAGCCCGTCGAGGTCACGACCATCGTCATCTCCACGCAGCACGCCGCCGAGATCGAGGACATGGGCAAGATCAAGGCCGACCTCATCGAGCACGTCATCACCCCGGTCATGGCCGCTGAGAACATGCCGTGGGACAACGCGGACATCTACGTGAACCCCACCGGTCGCTTTGTCGTGGGCGGCCCCATGGGCGACACGGGCCTCACCGGCCGCAAGATCATCGTCGACACCTACGGCGGCTACGGCCGTCACGGCGGCGGTGCCTTTAGCGGCAAGGACTGCACCAAGGTCGACCGCTCCGCCGCGTATGCCGCGCGCTGGGTCGCCAAGAACGTGGTCGCCGCCGGCCTGGCCGACCGCTGCGAAGTCGAGCTTGCCTACGCCATCGGCGTTTCCAAGCCCCTCTCAATCATGGTCGACACCTTCGGTACCGCAAAGGTCGCCGAGGACAAGATCGTCGAGGCCGTTGAGAAGACCTTCGACCTGCGCCCGGGGGCTATCATCCGCGACCTAGACCTGCGTCGCCCCATCTACGAAAAGACGGCAGCCTACGGTCACTTCGGCCGCGAAGACGCCGACTTCACCTGGGAAAAAACCGACCGAGTCGAAGAACTCAAAGCAGCCTGCGGCCTGTAAGCTAGCGGCAAAAGCTACAGCCAAATCGAAACGCACCAAAAGAGGTACCGGACCAACCGGTACCTCTTTTTTATTAACCGGTGGTGAAGATGAGCCGACCTGGGACGCAGAATAGGTCACCAGCTCATGAATTTTGCAGCACGAGCGCCTCTACCATGTATCCTTAGTCCCGAGGGGCGGGGCATAAGGTCGATCGCGAGTTCCGCACGAGCCGGAGAGCACTTAATGTGCTCTCCGTGCGAGTCAGGACTGTCCGAGCAGGCGACCTTATGCCCCGCCCCTCGGGACGACGGGATAGAACAGGAGCGCATATGGCAGGCAAGCCACAAACACTAGCTACGACCTCGGCATTCGAGATCTTGGGTCCCGTCATGGTCGGCCCCAGTTCTTCGCACACCGCCGGCGCCCTGCGCTGCGCCCAAGTTGCCGCCAGCCTGCTGGAAGGCCGCATCACCAAAGTCACCTTTGGCCTGTGGAACTCCTTCGCCCACACCTGCCGCGGCCACGGCACCGACCGTGCGCTCGTCGCGGGCATCCTGGGCCTCGACACCGATGACGAGAACATCAAGCAAGCCTTCGACCTCGCACGCGAGCAGGGCCTCGAATATCACTTTGGCATCAAGGGCGACGACGCCTCCATCCACCCCAACACCGTCGACATCGAAATGGTCGATGACACGGGCGCCACGGCACAGGTCCGCGGTGAGAGCCTGGGCGGCGGCAAGATGCGCATCAGCCGCATTAACGGCGTCGGCGTCGACATCTCGGGCATGTACTCCACGCTCTTCGTGGCGCACAAGGACGTCCCCGGTGTACTCGCCGCGCTCACCAACCTGCTCGCCTACGCACACGTGAACATCGCCTTCTGCCGCACCTACCGCACCGAAGTGGGCGGCCAGGCTTACTCCGTCTTTGAGACCGACGGCGCGCCCGACGACACCGTCGTCCCCATGCTCCGCAAGCTCGACAATGTCGATTACGCGACCTTTATCGAGCTCCCCGGTTCTGCCTCGTCGCTCTCCCCCGGCGTCTCGGCAAAGGAGATCTTCGACGACGGCGAGCAGCTGCTCGATGCGTGCGAGGAACTGGGGCTCAGCATCGGCGCCGTTATGGCCGTGCGAGAGGCGCGCCTGACCGGTGAGGCGCACGCCGTCGCCGCCATGCGCCGCGTGCTCGACGTCATGCGCGAGGAGACCACAGCCCCCATCGCTAATCCGCAGCGATCGCTCGGCGGGCTTATCGGCGGCGAGGCCAAGCTCGTCGAAGCAACCCGCTGCAACGATTTGAGTGCAAGCCTGATGGGCGCCGTCCAGACCGACGCCGTTGCCCGCGCCATGGCCGTTCTCGAGCGCTCCGCTACCATGGGCGTGATCGTCGCCGCCCCCACGGCCGGCTCCGCGGGTGTTGTGCCCGGCTGCGTGCTGGCGCTCGCCGATCGCCTGCAGCTCGACGACGAGCAAGTCATGGATGCGCTCTACTGCGCAGCCGCCATCGGCCTCAACCTCACCACAAGCGCCTGCGTTGCCGGCGCCGAGGGCGGCTGCCAGGCTGAGGTGGGAAGCGCCGCCGCCATGGCAGGCGCCGCGCTGGTGCAGATGCTCGGCGGCACGCCCGAGCAGGCGCTCGACGCCAGTTCCATCGCGCTGAGTAATCTGCTGGGTCTCGTTTGCGACCCCGTCGGTGGCCTCGTGGAGGTGCCCTGCCAAAACCGCAACGCCATCGGCGTGGCAGCGGCCTTTAGCTCGGCCCAGCTCGCCCTCGCAGGCATTAAGAGCTTGGTGCCGTTTGACCAGATGGCACATGTCATGCTCTCGGTGGGTCACGCGTTGCCGGCCACGCTGCGCGAGACGGCAAAGGGCGGCATCGCGCAGGCTCCGGCCGCACTTTCGGCCTGTGCAAAATGCGGTGTGTGCGGATAGCGACAAAGAACGACTCAAAGGTGGGACAAATGTCCCACCTCTTTTGAATGCCACCGTTTCCGTACCACAAACAGCAGGGCAATCGCTATAATGCAAGCCCAGTAAAAACACGATGAACCGCAAGGCGAAAATCGAAGGATATGCATACGATGTCGCAAAACGATCGAACTCAACTGATTCCCGATCCGCAGCAGCCGAGCAGGCACACCGGCGGCGTTCAGTCACCGCGTCCTATCGCGCCGAGCCACGGTCAGCAGCGTGGTGCGGCAAACGCTTCCCAACGCCCGAACCAACAGCGACAGCAGCGTCAACAACGTCACCAGCGCCAGGCAAACGGCAATGCGCCCAAGCAGCCCCCCACGCACGCTCGAGGCGATCGTGGCCCCGCGCGCAAACCCGCCGAGAACAATAAGTCGGGCAAAAAGACGACGCTCTTTGTCGTCCTGGGTCTAATCGTCATTGTCTATATCGTAGGCGTCGTAGCATTTTCGCAGGTAGCCTACCCCAACACCACCATCGCCGGCGTCGATGTCTCGTTCTCCAACGCTTCGTCTGCCGCCACCAAGGTCAACTCGGCTTGGAAGCACTATAAGCTCACCGTGACAGGCGATGACTTTAGCTGGACCTATCAGCCCGAGTCCGATGAACCCATCGTCGACGGTGAAGCTGCTGCAAAAGAAATCATCAACCACAACGAAGCCTTTATTTGGCCGGTCCGCCTTGTGGAATCCTTAAGCGGCAAGACCAAAACAACTGCTACCTCCAACGAAGTCGATCTTGATCAAGACGTCGACCTGTCCATGCTTTCCGACACCTTTGACCAAAAGAAGTTTGAGAAGGATCTGGGCGCCGCCATCGACGAGTTTAACGAAGGACGTTCGGGCACGTTCGAGGCCAATAGCTCCTATGACGAGCAAGCGGGCAAGTTTACCGTCGAGAAGGCGCGCTCCAACGAAAAACTCAACCGCGAGCATGTCATTAAATATGCCGAGCTCGAGCTTGCCTCGCTGGCCGAGACCGTTGATCTTTCCAAGCTCGGCAACGATGCCTATGAGCCGCTCAATGGAACGCTGACCGATGATCAGATTCAGGCCGCATGCGATGCCGCCAACAACTTCCTGGGCGTCAACGTGACCCTCAAGCTCAACGGCGAGGATGCCGGAAAGGTCGACGGCAGCTCCGTGCTGCAGTGGATCAGCTTTGCCGATCCGGCCAACCCCACGCTCGATACGTCGCAGATCAGCAGCTGGGCAGCCGAGCTCGCAAATGGCTTTAATACCGTTGGCTCCACTCGCTGGTGGACGCGCGCCGATGGCAAGCAGTGCGCCGTCGAAGGCGGCGACTTTGGTTGGTCCATCGACAGCAGCTCGCTCGCCAAGCAGGTCGAGGACGCCATTAACAACAAGCAGACCGGCGAGATCGAGATCAAGTACTCCCAGAAGGCCGACACCTTTACCGCAAAGGGAGAGCCCGACTGGAAGGCATACATCGATGTCGATCTGTCCGAGCAGCACGCGCGCTACTATGACGAGAGCGGAAATATCGTTTGGGAGGCCAACTTTATCTCGGGCAAGCCGGGCGAGGACGCCACCCCCGAAGGCGTGTGGCAGATCAACAGCAACGACGGCGGCAGTACCCTGATCGGAGCCAAGGACCCCGAGACCGGCAAGCCCAAATACGAGAGTCCGGTGAGCTACTGGATGCCGTTCGAGGGCAATATGATCGGCTTCCACGATGCCACCTGGCAAAACGACAAGAGCTTCGATAATGCCGAGTCGTACAAGTGGTGCGGCAGCCACGGTTGCATCAACCTGCGCCTGGCAGACGCCAAGGCACTTCACGACTGCATCAAAGTCGGCCTGTGCGTGGTTGTCCACTCGTAGTGCAACGCGCGCATTCCTACAACGTGGAACCGCTGCGACCAATCTAACAGTTCCGAAAGAAACCGTCCTATGCGCCCGCCCCAACCGGTGGGCGCATATAATTATCGAGGTTCTTTCTATAAAGGAGACGCTATGCCGAATGTCCCCACCATCACCCCGGGCGCGGATGATACCGAGCGCACGCCCGAAGATGCCACCGAAACGATTCCTCTGATTACAAACGCGCACACCGACAAGCAGAGCGGACGCACGAACGATACGGTCGAGATTTCCGATGAAGAGGCATATGCCAAGCTCAAGGCAAAACGCGCCGAACGTCGACGCAAAAAGCTGATTCGACGCGGTATTGCCGCCGGCGTCGTAGGTGCCATCGCGCTCATTGCCATTGTCGCTACCCTGGTTCTCAATGCGCAGCCACAGGGAGCTAGCGGGCCTGTGACCGACATGGTGACCGAGGGCACGTTTACCACAACGGTCGAGGCGAAAGGCCAGCTCAAACCCATTTCGTCCTCAGTGGTCTCCCCTTCTGTCGACGGCACGGTCGATTCGATCAACGTGCAGGCAGGCCAATCCGTCAGCGAGGGCGACGTGCTTATAACCATTAAAAACGACGAGCTCGATCGCAACGTTGCCGAGGCGCAGCGTGCAGTTGCAGCCGCCCAGGAAGACCTCACCAACGCGCAGAAAGCCGCCGCTGTCGCGCAGGCCACCCCAACGACGGACGTCGATGGAGCTTCCGCAGCGGCGGCAGGCGCCCCCGCTGCGTCCGGCGACACGAACGCCGTATCGGCCGCGCAGCGCAGCCTCGCATCGGCCCAGGCAAACCTCGATCAGGCGAACGCCAAGGCAGCCAGTCGCACGGTCACGGCCCCGAGCTCGGGTAGCATCGTGGAGCTCAACGCCAAGGTGGGCGCCACGGTAACAGGCGGCATGATCATGGGCGAAAGCGATACGAGCGGCGGCAAGCAGTGCATGCAGATCGCCGACCTATCTAAGATGAAGGTGACCGTGCAGGTGGGCGAAAAGGACATCGCCAAGATCGCCGTTGGGCAGAGTGCCAACGTCACGTATCCCGCGTTTCCCGATATCGTAAGCCAGGGAACGGTCACGGCCATCGCCTCGGTGGCAAACTCCGACGCCGCCAACGGTGGCGGCGGCAGCGTAACCTTTAACGTCGACATTCTCATAGAGGCGCCCGACGCGCGCCTGAAGCCGGGCATGACGGCCGAGGTATCGGTGGTGACCGAGCAGCTCGACGACGTGGTGATGGTGCCGACGATGGCGCTCATGACCGAAGACGGCGAACACTATTACGTCAACGTGGCAACCGATGACGAGGGCAAGCATACCCGTCGCGTGAAGGTGACCGTCGTGACGCAAAACGACAACGAAGCCGTAGTCGGCAAGACACAGGTAAAGCGCGACGACCAGGGCAACGAGATCAATCCCAACGTGCCGGTTACCAAGCTGCGCGACGGCGACACCCTCGTCATGGACACCGGAGCGGACGCAACGGCTGACGGCGGCTACGGCGCGGATTCGGGCAGTATGTCTGCCGACGAGGGCATGTAATGCGTCCCGTCATCGACATTCGCAACGTGCACCGCATCTTTGAGAGCGAGGCAGGTTGCGCCCACATCCTGCACAACGTGAGCCTGGCGGTAATGAGCGGCGAATTCGTCGCCATTACCGGCCCCTCGGGCTCGGGCAAGTCAACGCTTATGAACATCCTGGGCTGCCTGGACAAACCGACGGCGGGCGACTATTACCTGCAAGGGCTCAACGTGGCCGAGCTTGACGATGACGAGCTCACCGAAGTTCGCGCCCTGAGCATTGGCTTTGTCTTTCAGAGCTTCAACCTGCTGCCGCGCCTGTCGGTTATCGAAAACGTCATGCTGCCGCTGGCCTACACCAATGTGCCCCGTAGCCAGCGCGAAATGCGCGCCGTGCACGCGCTGCAGGCCGTCACGCTGCCCGTCGACCACTGGGACCACCGCATATCCGAGCTCTCGGGCGGCCAGATGCAGCGTGTCGCCATCGCGCGCGCCCTCGTCAATGACCCGCCCATCATCCTGGCCGATGAGCCGACGGGAAACCTAGACTCCGCCACTGGAGCGCTTGTGATGGAGACCTTCCATAGGCTCCAGGAGCGCGGCAAAACCATCGTGCTTATCACACACGACCCCGGCATCGCCGCCGAGGCCGACCGTGCCGTGACCATCCGCGACGGTCGCATTCACGACGGCGCGTATATTCCACATGCACCGCGGACCCTGCGCAGCGCCGTAGATAGCCTGCCCATGATTTCCGCCTCCGCCAACCCGCCGAAAGGAGTGGTGGCATGAGCGCCCGCGATCTCATCCAGGAAGCCCTTCACTCGCTCGAAGCCAACAAGGGGCGCAGCCTGCTCACCATCCTGGGCATTGTCATCGGCATCGCCTCGGTTATCGCCATGACTTCGCTCATCGGCGGTATCCAAAACAGCCTGGTTAACAGTCTGGGCCTCAATGCGGCACGCATGGTGCAAATCTATTCGTCGCAAGAACTCACCGAGTCGGACATCGAGAAGCTTCAAAAACTGGTGCCGCAGATAGAGCAGATCGGCATTGTCGACAGCGCGTATACCGAGTATAAGACCGGCGATAAAAGCTATACCGTCATGGCACAGGGTGTCGATAGCGACATGCTCGACGCCGTGGGGGCCAGCAAGCTCGTTGCGGGGCGTACCTATTCCCAGGCCGAGTCTCAATCAGGCTCGCGCGTGGCGCTCATCAGCCGCGGCGGCGCCGATCAGCTTTACGGCAACGAACAGGACGCGGTGGGCAAGACTATTAAGGTGTCCAACGGCGAAGTGCAGATTGTAGGCGTGATTGATGGCGGCAGCGACACCATGGGCTCGCTCACGCTGTATATGCCACGCGAAACCATCTCCGGGCTGTTTAGCGACGAGAATCCTTCATTCCCCAGCGTGACGGCACTTGCCGCCGAGGGCACGGACATGGATGAGCTTTGTAAGACCATCGAGTCCAAGGTGCGCGCGATGAAGGGCATCGAGGAGGAGGATGAGTACGACAGTGTATCGGCGACATCCATGAAAAGCGCCATCGATGCACTCAACTCCTTTATGGGCGCGTTCTCACTCATCATGGGCGCTGTCGCCAGCATCTCGCTGCTTGTCGGCGGTATCGGCATTATGAATATGATGCTCACCAACGTGACTGAGCGCATCCGCGAGATCGGTATTCGCCGTGCCCTGGGCGCCAGTCGTCGCGATATCACCGCGCAGTTTTTAGCCGAGTCTTCGGCATTGTGCATCACCGGCGGTCTGCTGGGTGTCCTGATTGGCTATCTGCTGGCCTGGGCTCTTGCGATGTTTGCCGCAGGATCAGGGGTTCTCGGCGAGCTCGGTGCCAGCGGGCAAATCACACCGAGCTTTTCAATCGCCACGGTGCTGCTGGCCTTCGCCGTCTCCGTCGGCATCGGAGTAATCTTTGGCTTCTACCCCGCTCGCCGCGCGGCAAAACTCGACCCGGTGGAGTGCCTACGCTACCAGTAAGCCACCGCCAACAAGTTGCGGTGAATTAGGGACTGAATATGCTATCAAGCAGCAAAAACAGACACTATTTCACCGCAACTTATTGAAGGGCCCTAGGCGCGGCGAGCGCCTAGGGCGCGAACTCCCGTAAGAGCGCGTCTTCCACTTCCCGAAGCGAAAGGCCCCCGCCTCCCTCGGCGGGACGGGCGACCACGATACAGCGCGCTCCCACGTCGCGCGCGGAGGCGATCTTCTCGGCCGTGCCACCTACGGTTCCCGAGTCCTTGGTCACAAGCCACTGGGCGCCCACCTGCCGAAGCATCGCCTCGTTGAGCTCGCGGGTGAAGGGCCCCTGCATGCCGATGACGTGCGATGGCGAAAACCCCGCGTCGATGCACTTCGTTATAGCACCGGGCAGCGGGAGCACACGCACGAAGAAGCGCTCCGCGAAATCGGCGACGCGCGTGTAGGGAGCAAGCTCCTTGCTCCCCGTCGTGAGAAGCGCGCGACCCGGGTTCTCGGAGAGAAAGCGCGCCGCGCAGGCGATCGACGCGACCGAAACGACGCCCTTGGGCAGCGCCTCGACCGGGCGCGCAAGGCGCAGGCATCGTGCACCCACGGCGAGCGAAGCGGCCCGGATGTTGCCGCTTGCGAGCGTAGCAAAGGGATGCGTAGCGTCGACGACGATGCGCGCGCCGGAAAGCTCGCGCTCCATGTCGGCCTCGTCGAGCCTGCCCGCATGCACCTCGATGCCCGGAAGCTCGCCCAAAAGCTCACCTCCGTACTCGGTTGCCGCGTAGGCACGGGCGGGGATGCCCGCCCCGCTCGCCCATTCGCACAGGAGGCGGCCCTCGGTGGTGCCGGCGAAGATGCGCAGCGCCGGCGCGGATGCGGGTGCCGTCACTTCGGGCCGCCTGGGCGCGTGATCTGGTAGAGCAGCGCGTTCATAATGGCGGCCGCCACGGTCGAACCGCCCTTGCGACCCCTCGCGACGATGGCCGGCACGCGTCGCGCGAGTAGCTCCTCTTTCGCCTCGACCACGTTCACAAACCCGACTGGCACCCCAATGACGAGCGCGGGCGCGATCTTCCCCGCGTCCATGAGCTCGGCGAGGCGCAGAAGTGCCGTGGGGGCGTTACCGACGGCCACGATGAGCGGACCCTCGATGCCGCAAGCTTTGTCCATGCTCGCAACGGCGCGAGTCGTGCCCGCGGCGCGCGCAGCCGCGGCGACATCAGGGTCGGCCATGTAGCACACGGCCTTGCAGCCGATCTTAGCGAGCGCGGGCTTGCTTATGCCTGCGAGCGCCATGTTCGTGTCGGTGAGCACCGTGGCCCCTGCGCGCAGTGCGTCGAGCGCACAGTGCGCGGCGTCATGGGTGAACACGAGGGAATCGGCGTACGAGAAGTCAGCAGTGGTGTGGATGACGCGCTTCACGACGGGCTCTTCGAGCGGCGGGAACGTGCGGCCGCCGAGCTCTTCGGTGATGATCTCGAAGCTGCGCCGCTCGATGTCGCCGGGCGCCATCTCCTTGGAATCCATCTAGTACTCCACTCCTTCCCTTGCACATATCCCCTGCTCGTAGGGGTGTTTCTCGCACCGCATCTCGGTTATGTAGTCGGCCTTCTCCACGATCTTGCGGGAAGGCGCGCGCCCGGTGAGCGCTACTTCGACGCCGCGCGCGGACATATCGAGCGCGCGGTCCACGAGCGCCTCGTCGACAAGCCCCTTCGAAAGCGCGTCGAGCGCCTCGTCGAGCACGAGCAGCCCCTCCTGCGCGCCCTCGAGCTCGGCGAGCGCGGAAGCGAGGTTCCCATCGTGCAGCTCGCGCGTCGCGGCAAGTTCTTCCGACGTCATGGACCAGGTAAACTTGTCCGACGCCTTCCCCGCGAACACGGGCACGCCGAAATGCTCGGCGAGCAGGCGCACCTCCCCGCTTTCGCCGTCTTTCAGGAACTGCACGACGACGACGCGGCGGCCTGCGGCGAGCATGCGAAGGGCGAGGCCCATCGCCGCCGTGGTCTTGCCTTTGCCGTCGCCATGATACACGTGGATCATACGCCCTCCTCGATAATGCGGTAGACATACTCCATGTCGAGCGCCCCGCGCACGGAGTCGGCCAGGCGGTCGAACTCGCGCGCACGGTGATCGGCCGCGGACACCGCGCCCTCAGCACCCACGACGCTCTCGGGCAGGCCGCGCATGCGCGCGAGCGAGCGTGCGAGGGCGAGCGCCACCCCCGGTTCGTCGAACAGGCCGTGGAGATAGGTTCCGAACACGTTTCCGCAGGCCGCGCCTTCTGGTTTGCCGCCAATCGTGCCCGCAGGGGCGCAGAAGACGGTCGTTACGCCGTCGTGAATCTCGTACCCGCGCGCCGTCATGCCGTTCCACACCGAGAACGCGCCTTGGGCGCCCGTGATGCGCAGCTCCGACTGGGCGAGGCGCTTTTCCTCCTTGAACACCGTACTTGCAGGGATGAGCCCGAGCCCGCGCGTGGTGCCAGCGCCTTCCCTGCCATGCGGGTCGGAAAGCTCGTCTCCCAAAAGCTGGTAGCCTCCGCATATGCCGAGCACCGGCGTGCCCGCGCCCGAAAGCGCGCGTACACAGGCTCCGATGCCGCTAGCCGCAAGCCAGCGCGCGTCGTCGAGCGTGGCCTTCGAGCCGGGGAGCACCACCAGGTCGGGTCGGCCCAGATCGGTCGCAGAGGAAACGTAGCGCACGCCCACGCCGGGCACGCGCGAAAGCGGGTCGAAGTCGGTGAAGTTCGACAGATGCGGAAGGCGCACGACGGCGACGTCGATGACGCCGCGCGCCTCGCGGGCAGTTAGGCGCGGCGCGAGCGAGTCCTCGTCGTCCAGGTCGAGCGTAAGATACGGCACGACCCCCACGACGGGAACCCCGCACATCTTCTCGAGCGGAGCCAAACCCGGGCGCAGGATTTCCACATCGCCGCGGAACTTGTTTACCACAAGCCCCCGCAAAAGCGCGCGATCCTCGGGCGCAAGGAGCGCGACCGTGCCGTAGAGCTGGGCAAACACCCCGCCTGGGTCGATGTCGCCCGCGAGCAGCACGGGGGAGGACACGGCGCGCGCGAGCCCCATGTTGACGATGTCGTTTTCGGCAAGGTTGATTTCGACGGGGCTGCCGGCGCCCTCGATGACGATGACGTCGTTTTCCTCCGCGAGCGAATCGAACGCCTCCAAAATCTGCGGCATGAGCGCCTTCTTTCGCGCGAAGTAGTCCCTCGCAGCGAAGGCTCCCTGCGCCTTGCCGGCCACGATGAGCTGGCTTCGGTGGTCGCTTTCGGGCTTGAGCAGGATGGGGTTCATGCGCACGTCGGGCGCGATGCCGCACGCCTCGGCCTGCATGATCTGGGCGCGCCCCATCTCGAGCCCATCGGCCGTGACACCGCTGTTGAGCGCCATGTTCTGGCTCTTGAAGGGAGCCACGCGCAGGCCGTCCTGCGAAAGCACACGGCACAGCCCCGCCGCAAGCAGGCTCTTCCCCGCGTTCGACATGGTGCCCTGGATCATGATGGGCTTCGCCCTACCCACGGGTATCGACCTCCTTCGTCGAGCCTCGGCCATACGCGCCCGCCATAGCGCCGCTGCAAGAAGCGCAGCCCCGTTTGTCGGGTTCGCCTTCGCCCGATGCGCCTTCCGCCCGAAGCGCGCGGCCGAACGCCATCGCAAGCCGGGCATTCTCCTTGCGCGTGCGCACCGCGACGCGGCACCAGAAACGGGACAGTACCGAAAACGAGTCGCACGTGCGGACCAAAACCCCCTGTTTATACAGGCGCTCGGGGATGTCTTTCGCCGGTGTCCGGACTAAAAGGAAGTTCGCATCCGACGGCACGACGGAAAGCCCGAGCGAGGAGAGCTCGTGGGAAAGCCACGCTCGCTCGCCCGCCAATACATCGCGCGTGCGCGAGACGTATTCGACGTCTTCCAGGGCGGCGATACCCGCGGCCTCGGCGACCGAGGAGACGGGCCACGCCTGCCCCGCCCGTCGAATCCCCTCGAGGAGTTGGGCGTTTCCGCTGATCAGATATCCTAACCGCAACCCCGCCATTCCGTAGAGCTTGGTGAATGCGGAGAGCACGGCCACATGGCGCGAACACGCGGCGCGTGCGGCCACGCTCCTTTCGCGGGCGTCGGGCGCAAATCCGAGGAAGCACTCGTCCACGACGAGCAGCGCGCCCACCTGCTCGCAGCGGCAAGCCGCGGCATCGATCACGCGGGGGTCGACGAGGCGCCCCGTCGGGTTGTTCGGATTGCAGAGGTACGCCACGTCTCCCGGCCCCTCGATCGCGCGGGCGAAGGAGGCAGGCACGTCGAAGTCGTCCGCTTCGGAGAGCGGGAACTCCTGCACGCATGCGCCGTAGTAAGATGCCGCCTCCGCATATTCAGAGAACGTCGGCGAGCACACGACGATGCGTTTCGGGCGCACCGCCGCAGCGAGCCGCCAGATGATGTCGGACGCGCCCGCGCCGCAGACGATAGTATCTTCGGGAATGCCCTGGGCGCGCGCTAGGGCGCGAACGAGGGCGAGGCTTTCCCTATCGGGGTAGGCGTCGATTCGAGAAAGCGACTTGCAAGCTGCGGCGACGGCGCGCGGCGAGGGGCCTGCCGGATTCACGTTCACCGAGAAGTCGATGAGATCGGAGGCGCCCCCTTCGCAACCGATGCCGAGCGATTGCGCGCTGCCCCCATGCGTACGGGCGCGCAGGATTCCCCCGGCAGCCCGGAGCGCGGCGTGGTCTTCCCTCATGCCATCGCCCCCAAGGCGAGCACGACCGCCGCGCGCGCGGCGCCGAAGACGACGAGCGCGCATACGGACGCGGCGAGCATGAGCCTTGTCGCCCGGGCGATGTCGCCCCACTCGATTTCGCGGGACGCGTCGCCTATCGTCGGTTTCTCAACGAGCTTGCCGAAATACACCGCGGGTCCCGCCAGGCGCAGCCCGAGCGCGCCCGCACACGCTGACTCGGTCTGCGCCGAGTTGGGGCTCGCATGGCGACGCCTGTCGCGGCGCCAGATGCGCGCCGCCCCGCGCGCGTCGAGCCCGACGATCGGGCACATGGCGATCATGAACAGGGCCGATAAGCGCGAGGGAATCCAGTTCACCGCATCGTCGAGGCGCGCCGAGGCGCAGCCGAAGTCGATGTAGCGCTCGTTTTTGTAGCCCACCATGCTGTCGAGCGTGTTCACCGCCTTGTACGCCATGCCCAAGGGCGCACCCCCGATCATAAGGTAGAAAAGCGGCGCGATGACGCCGTCGCTCGCGTTCTCCGCCACGGTTTCCACGGCGGCGCGCGCCACGCCCTGCTCGTCGAGAACAGACGTGTCGCGTCCCACGATGAGCCCGACGGCTTCGCGCGCCGCGCCAAGGCCGCCCTTCGAGAACGCGCCGACCACGGCCAAGCTCTGGCGGCGAAGCTCGCATGTCGCGAGAACCTGATAGCTCGCCCATGCCTCGGCCACGAAGCGCAAGCCGGAGTGAACCATGCCGCAAAGATGTAGGATACCCCAGGTCAAAAGCCCACACGCAAGCGGAAGCGCCACGGCGAGCACAAGCCCTGCGGCACGCGTGCCCGCGGACGTTTGCGGGAATGCGCCTCGAAGGCGGCCTTCGGCCCACGTGATCGCGCGCCCCATGGCGACGACGGGATGGGGAAGCCAGCGCGGGTCGCCGAAGGCAAGGTCGGCCGCGAACCCAGCGGCGACGGCAAGAATCGTCATCACCGGGCATCGCCCCCCGAAGCGGGGCGAACGTCGCGAAGGCAGCGCCCATCCCAGGTGGCGGCCCATGCGCCGCCCGGCACGGTATGCACGTCGAAGTATCCCATTTTCGGGACAGCAAGCTCGGAAAGCAGCGCTTTCACGGTACCTGCGTGAACGACGAAGACGGCGCGCCCACTCCCCTGGGCGCGCTCCGATTCGCACGCCTCCCGAAACGCCGCGACGACGCGGCGGGTGAAATCGCTCTTGCCCTCGCCATGCGGGCACCGCGTCTCGCACCAGAAGTCTACCCAGGCGCGGTAGCGCGCATCCTCTTTAAGCTCGGCGGCGCTTCGCCCCTCGAAGTCACCGAAATCCATCTCGCGCAGACCGGGGCATGCCATAAGCTCCGCATTCGGGAAGAGGATGCGCGCCGTCTGGTCGGTGCGGGCCATGCCGCTCGTGATAACACGGAACACGTCACGATCGCACGCGAGCTCGCGCAAAGCGCGCTCGCCCGCGCTCGACAGGGGCTCGTCGGTGCCCGCCCCGCTGTAGCGATGGTCTTCCGTGCCCGCCGTGGCACCATGGCGCACGAAGACGACTTCCAAAGGCGCGCCCGCGCCCTGCGTCCCTCGAGGCGCATCGGCAAGGTTTCCTTTGATGACCTGGGGAATCCCGCACGTCATGCGCACGACGACGTCGGCGCGCGCAGCAAGCGCGCATCCCAGGCGCCCCGCGCGCTCGCGCCATTGGGCGTCTTCCGCACGCATGGGGACGACCCCCGAGCCGACCAAGGGCAGAATCACTGCGTCGAAGCCGATCAGCCGCTCGAGCGCCCGGTCAGCGTCGAGCGCGCGTACGAGTTCCTCAGCACGGTACGCGACACGGCCGGCAAAAGCCGCGGGCACGCCGCCCTCCGCAAGCTGCGCCGCGTCGACGAAATCGTCCGCCGCGAACCCGAGCTTTTCGCGCACGAAGGTCCTCTTCCCCGAATGCGCGCCGCCTACCACGAGAATCATAGGAGCATACCCCCCGCCACCAGCATGGCAAGCATCGCGAGCTCGGCCCATTGCAGAAACCATCCGGCCAAATCCCCCGTCACCCCGCCGAAGCGGGACAGGGCAACATGGCGGTACCACGCGAGCACCAAAAACCCCGCCACCGCCATAAGGGCGCCGACGGCCTGAGCGCACGCGACCATCCCTGCAGCCGAAGCAGCAGCGAAAGCGCAAAGCGGCACGACGATCTCCGCGCGCTTCTTCGCAGGCGAGAGCCCCGCGGCCATGCCGTCCGCCCGCGCGGCAGGCCAGCATTCAACGGCGAGCCCCGAAAGCGCGCGGGAGAACACGAGCGAGCACAGAAGCGCGAGGAACGCCCCCGCCGTAAGCGGCAGCGCGGTGAACAGGGAAAACTGCAGAATAAGGTACACAACAACACCGATGACCCCGAAGGCGCCCGCCCGCGGGTCGTGCATGATCTCGAGCTTTCGCTCGCGCGGGGCCCAACTTGCAAGCGCATCGGAGGTGTCGCAGAGCCCGTCTAGGTGGATGCCTCCCGTCACCGCCACAGGCAGCGCCACGAGCACGGCCGCGACGATGGTCGCGGGCACGCCGAGCAGGTTCGCAACGTGTCCCCACGCCGTCATGAGGAAGCCTTCCGCAAGGCCCACCAGGGGAAACGCGGCAAGCGCATGGGTTGACCCGAAATCGGTCCAGGCCGATTTCGGGACGGGGATGCGCGAGAACGTTCCGAACGCCGCGCCGATTGCCTCTACTATCTTCACCTTGTAGGTCCTTCGCCTTTCATCCACACGGGAATCCCGCATACCACTTCGACTGCGCGGTCGGCCAGCGCCGCCACGCCCGCGTTCACGCGCGCGAGCGCGCGCCTCCATGCCTCGGTCCCCTCATCGTAGCGCATCCCATCGGCGAACACGTCGACGGTGACCACCACCGTATGCGCAGCGGCCTGAGCGAGCCGTTCAATACCTCCGAGCACCTCGCGCGCCGCAGCGTCGGGGTCACGCGGGGACAAGCCGCCTTCCGCGAAGAGCTCGTTCGCAACCAGGTTGCCCACGTCCTCCAAAAGAAGCGTGCAGCCGCGCGGAAGCCCGGACACTGCGGCGCCCACGTCACGCGTGCGCTCGAGGGTGGAAAACCCCTTGCCCTCGCGCAGCGCCCGATGGCGCGCGATGCGGCGGGCGCCCTCTTCCCCGAAGGGCTCCATCGTTGCCAGGTACACGCGAGGGCCGTCGTGCCCAAGGCACAGGGACTCGGCATAGGCGCTCTTGCCGCTCGCGGCGGCGCCGATAACGAACGTCACCGTCATTTCCCAGCCTCGAAATGCTCGTAAGCAGCCATGCCAGTCGCCGTGAACGTCTTCCCATCCCGGTACACGCGCAGCGCCGAATCCAGAAGGGGCAGATACGCCATGGCGCCCGCGCCCTCGCCCAAGTGCATGCCTGCGTCGAGGGGTGCCTTTATGCCGAGCTCGCGAAGAAGCTCCTGGCTTGCGGGTTCGCTTGATGCGTGGGTGCCCACGAGGTAGCCCAAGGCGTTGGGGCACAGGCGCGCCGCGCACAGGGCCGCCGTGCAGGATATGACCCCGTCGAGGAGCGCCGGCGCCTTCGAGGCCGCGGCCCCCAGGTAGAAACCGCACATCGCCGCGATGTCGAAGCCGCCCACCTTCGAGAGCACGTCGATCGGGTCGGCAGGATCGGGCGAGTTCGCGTCGATAGCGCGCTCGACCACGTCGCGCTTGCGCGCGAGCGAGGCGTCCGAGAGCCCCGCGCCGCGCCCGACGAGGCTCCGCGCGTCCGCCCGGATGAGCACTGCGGCCACCGCCGCCGAGGTGGTCGTGTTGCCGATGCCCATCTCGCCCGCGGCAAGAAGGCGCACGCCGGCGCGGGCAAGCCCGCACGCGACGGCGATTCCGACCTCGATCGCGCGCACGGCCCCATCGCGAGACATAGCGGAGCCGTGCGCGATGTTGCCGCTCCCCCGCCGCACGTTCGCGCGCACCATGCGCGCGTCTTCTATGCCCCGGGCCATACCCACGTCGACGGGCACGACCTCGGCACCCGCGAACGCCGCCATGCGGCAGGCGCTCGTGGCCCCCTCGCACATGTTGCGCGCGACGGCTCGCGTCACGTCTTGCCCGCTTTGCGACACGCCTTCGGCAACGACCCCGTTGTCGGAGAAGAATACCGCGAGCGCACGGGGAAACTCGGCCACCTCGGCGCTCCCCTGAGCTGCGGCGATACACGCGACGGCGTCTTCAAAGTCGCCCAATCCCCCCAAGGGGTGCGCGATGGAGTCCCACGCGGCGTACGCGGCGGCACGGGCGCACTCGTCTGCGGGCGCGATCCGGGAGAGCGCAGCTTCGAGCACGGCGCCCGGCGCCGACGAGAACGCGCGCTCGACTTCCTCGCGGATGCAGGCAAGCGAGGTTTCAGTTGCTTCAGCCATGTCGTTTCCTCTCTGCAAACGACGCCGCGGCAGACGCGAACGCGCGCGCAACGTCGGGGTTCGCAGGATAGTACACATGCGGGAAGCCCGCAACCAAGGACGGGGTGGTCGTCATGCACGGCCAGCCCTTGTCGCGCCGGGGCTTCTGCGCCCAGAAGTCGCCGCCCGGGCAGGTGGACTGCCAGTAGTGGAACTCGTGCGCGCGGATGCGTGTGCCGCGCGGCCCGTAGAGCCCGTCGCGTTGGGAAGTGAGCTCCACGTACCCGAAATGGGACAGCCTTCCCCCGTTCTCGCTTGCGCCCTCAAGGGCGCCCGCAACAGGCCAGCGCCGCCCCTCGCTATCGGCGATTTCGCGCTGCAGGTACAAAAACCCACCGCATTCGGCGACCGTCGGCATGCCGGATTCCACCGCACGCCGTACCGCCTCGCGTATCGGCGCGTTCTCGGAGAGCTGCCGCGCATTGAGCTCCGGGTAGCCGCCCCCCAGATAGAGGGCGCTTGTCCCCCGGGGCAACTCTCTATCACACAGAGGGCTGAAAAAGGCCAGCTCGCAACCCAGATCCTCGAGCGCGCGCAGGTTCTCCTCGTAGTAGAACGAGAACGCCTCGTCACGTGCGACGGCGACGATGGGCCGCGCTCCCGCGATCGGCTCCAACCGGCAAGGTTCCTCGCGGATATCGGGTGCCGTCGCCGCTATTTCGAGCAAGCGGTCGACGTCGACGCTCTTTTCCACCAGCTCGGCCATCTTGTCGATGCGCGCGGAGAGCTGCTCGACCTCGTCGGCGGTCACAAGCCCCAAATGCCGGCTTTCGAGCGAGAACGCCTCGTCGGCGGGGATATTCCCCAAAACCGCGACGCCCGTGTGCTTCTCGATCGCAGGCGCCGCGTAGGCGCAGGCAGCGGCGCTCGTCTTGTTCAGCACGACGCCGCGCACGTTCGCACAAGGCAGGAACTCGGCGATGCCGCGGATTACGGCGGCGAGCGATAAAGACGCCCCGCGCCCGTTCACCACTAAAACGACCGGCGTTTCCGTGTCGCGCGCAACCTGGTAGCTGCTCGCGTCGGCCACGCCGGGCGCCATGCCGTCGTAGAAGCCCATGACCCCCTCGAGCACCGCGACATCCGCGCCCGCGGCGCCGCGTGCGAGCAGGGCGCGCAGCGTCGGGGCGTCGGTGAAGAAGCCGTCTAAGTTGCCCGAGCGCGCGCCCACGACGCGGCGATGAAAGAGCGGGTCAATATAGTCGGGGCCGCATTTGAAGGCCGCGCATGCGAGGCCGCGGCGCGCAAGCGCGCGCAGGAGCGCGCACGTAACGACCGTCTTGCCGCTCCCGCTCGAGGGCGCAGCGACCATGAAACGCGGGATGGTCGTGCTCACCGGGCGCCGCCTTCCCCACCCGCACCACGCGCGCTGACGAGGAACACGGGGTTTTGCGCCTTCATAAGATGGTGCGAGCCTACAGCCTCGGCGCGGGCGGCCGACACCTGGCACGCCTCGAACCCCTTAAAGCGCGAACCCGAGAGAAGCGCGCACGCCTCGGTGAGCGTCTCAACGGTGACGCATGGCACGCACAGGCGAACCTGCGAGTTCTTCTCGAGCGCCGCCTCCACGATAGAGGGAAGCTCGCCCGCGCTCCCGCCGACGAACACGGCGTCGGGGACGGGCAGCTTCGCGAGCGCTTCGGGGGCGACACCGGGGACCGCATGCACGTTGCCGCACCCGAATGCATCCGCGTTCTCTCGGATGAGCCGCACGCCGGCCGCGTTGCGCTCGACCGCCCATACCGACCCCGCTCGCGCGACGAGCGCCGCCTCAATCGACACGCTCCCCGTGCCGGCTCCGACGTCCCACACGGTGTCGGTAGCGGTAAGGCGCAGCTTCGCGAGCGCGACGGCGCGCACCTCCTGCTTGGTCATGGGAACGTCGCCGCGGATGAAGAGCTCGTCGGGAATGCCCGAGGAAGCGTACGGCCAGCGGGAGCTCGCGGCGCGGGATGCGCCCGCAGGGTCCGCCGCGGAAGAAGCCGCCGCGGGCGATGACGCGCCGGCCGGCGCCTCGGAGGCTGCGCTAGAGCCCGCAGGCGACCCGGCGCCGCCTGCGGGCTCGATAAGCATCACGTTCAAGTCGTCGAACGTCTGACCTGCGATTTCACTTGCGGTCGCGCAGGTGATGCGCTCGTCGGGGTACGACAGGCGCTCGGCCACCGTCACGCGCGCGTCCCCGAAGCCCGCCTGCACAAGCTCGCCCGAAAGCCGCGAGGGGTCTTCCCCACCCGACGTGACGAGGAAGAGCTCACCTGCGCGCTCGGCCTCGGCCACGATATCGCACGCCACGCCGTGAGCGCTCGCGAAGCGCCAATCCTGCCATGGACGCGCAAGGCGCGCGGCGAGATACGACGCTGAGCTTATGCCGGGAACAACGCGCACGTCCACCTGCGCGTCGCCGGAGAGCGCCTCCACCAGGCGGCGCGCGCCGCTGAACAGCCCCACATCGCCCGTCATCACGACCACGGCGCGCCGCCACGACGCCGCATCGGTGAGCGCGGCGACGATGTCCGCCGTCTTCACGAGCTCGCATCTCACCACGTCGGGCGGCACGTCGATGCCGGCAAGCGCGCGATGAGCGCCGATGACCACGTCGGCGAAGTCGATCGCGTCGAGCGCCGCGCGCGAGAGCAAGTCGGGGTTTCCGGGCCCCGCCCCGATGATCGTTACCTTTCGCATGGAATCTCCCGATACCCGCGCGGCGTGACCATACGGCCGCCTACGAGCTTCGTGTCCGCGTTGCCGACGAACACGGTGGTGAACATGTCGGCGTCGATCTCCCCCAGCTCAGAGAGCCTACACATGCCCGACTGCTGCCCCTCGCGCCCGATGTTGCGTACCCAGCCGCAGAGCGTGTCGGGGGCCTTCCATTCGAGCATAATCTTCGCCGCGCGTGAGAGCCTGTCGGCGCGCTTTCTGCTGCGCGGGTTGTACAAACAGATGCAAAAGTCGGCGCTCGCCACGGCGGCGAGCCTGCGCTCGATGACCTCCCATGGCGTGAGCAGGTCGGAGAGCGACACGACCGCGAAGTCGTGGGCAAGCGGAGCGCCGAGCACCGCCGACCCGCTCTGAGCCGCGGTGGCCCCGGCGATAACTTCCACGTCTACATCGGGGTAGTCCTCCGCAAGCTCCAGCACGGGGCTCGCCATGCCGTACACGCCCGCGTCACCGCTGCACACGAGCGCCACGGCTTCTCCGCTCTGCGCGCGCGAAAGCGCCAGGCGGCATCGTTCGACCTCGTGCATCATCGGCGTCGCGAGATGCGCCGCGTCGGGCACGGCGGCGAGCGCGAGCTCCACGTATTTCGTGTACCCCACAACGATGTCGGCCGCCTCGAGCGCGCGCCGGGCCGCAATCGTCATGCCGTCTGGGCCGCCCGGGCCGATCCCCACCACGAAGAGCTTTCCCATCACCGCTCCTTAAACGAAAGTTCGATAGTTACCTTGGAAAACGCGACGGTCACGCCGCCGTGAGCGAGCTTCGGGAAGATAAGTTTGCCCCCGTCCGCGAGCGCCGCGCGCTCGCACACGTTGTCGACCCCCACCGTCGCACGCACGAAATCAGATGGCGAAACGCTGCCTTCGACCTGCGACAACTCCTCTGCGGAATACGTCGCAAGCGGGATATTGCGCGCGCGGCAGAAGGCGAGCAGACCCTCCTCGTGCGCCTTCACGTCGATCGTCGCCGCCTCGCGCACGGCCGAAGGCGAGATGCCCGCCTGCCCGCACGCGAGAAGAAACGCCTCCCCGATGGCTTCGGCGCACGCACCGCGACGGCACCCTATGCCCGCAACGATGCAGGGCACGACAAGGCGAAGCGGCTCGGGCGCAGGCGCCTGCGCCCGCACGCCCGCCGGCTTCCACGTCTCACCGGCGGGCACGACCTCGCCCGTTGTCTCCGACGCGCGAACGGACGCACCTGCATTCGCGCCAGCGAACGGCGACACGACGATATCGGCCCGAGCGCGGTCGGACGCAATGTCAACCCCCTCAGGCGGCTGTCCCGAAATCGGCATGTCGGAATAGAGCGCCACGCGCCCGCCCGAAAGCAGCCGCGCCGACACTCGCTTGATGGCCTCGGGATTCGAAACGGCGAGCCCCGCACAGCGCGCCCACGTATCCACCGCCCACACGCCGCGGACGTCGGTCGCCGTGGTGATGACGGGGATGGCCCCTGCCGCGCGTGCCACAGTTTGCGCAAGCTCGTTCGCACCGCCCAAATGCCCCGACAAAAGCGGGACGGCAAAGCGCCCCGCCTCGTCAATCACCACAACCGCGGAATCGGTTGCCTTCGAGGCGACATGCGGCGCGATCGCCCGCACGGCGATGCCCGCCGCGCCCACGAACAGAAGCGCGTCCGACGCTTCCCACGCGAGCGCCGTCCATGCGCGCAGGTCGGCCTTCCCCTCGCCGAACCCGCGCGAAACGGAAACGTCCCAGCCAGGCTCATCTTCACCTGTCTGTGCGCAATCGGAAAGCGCGCGTGCGGTACGCTCCGCCAACACATACCCCCTCTCAGTGAACGCTATGCAGGAAACCCTCATCTAGCGCACCACCATCGTCGAGAAGTAGCTGCCCCGATCGGGCACATCGTCGAGCGAGCGGTACACGCGCTCGCCCGGAAGCCCACAGTCCTCTACGAGCTCGGCACCGTCGAAGGCGCCCTCCTCGCGAAGGATGCGCTTCGTGTCCGCAAGCGAGCGGCGCGCCTTCATGACCACCTTCGTCCCCGGCCAGCCGATTGCGCGGCGCACCCTGTACAGCACGCCTTTACTCATACGTCGCCCCCAATTCCCCGATAACCGCATCGGCGCCCGACGTGCGGAAAAGCTCGCGGCGCTCGGCGTCGAACACGACCGCGGCGATGTCGCATGCGCCCGCCGCGCGGCGGCGCAACCTGTCCTCGATTGCCGCAGCGAGCGAGGCGCGCGCAGCGTCCCCCACGCCGGCGGCCTCGATTACCTCGAGCGCCGCCGTGGTCGTGACCGACGACATGATCTCGCACACGGTCTTCGCGCCCGCGCCGGCCAAGGCCGCGTGGGCGGCCAGAATCTCCGCGCGGCAGTCGGCGGTACGCGAATGGGTGTCCATGATGCCGCCCGCGACCTTCACAAGCTTGCCGATGTGCCCCACAAGAAGGACATTGGTAAATCCCTCGCGAACGCAGCAATCAATCGCATCGCCCACAAAGTTGGAGATGAAGACCACCGGCGCACCGTTTAGGTGGAAATGCCCCGAGATGAACTGCGCGCCGTAGTTGCCGGGCGTGAGCACGACTCCGCGCCGCCCCATAGCCGCATGCTGCCGGATCTCGAGCTCGATGCTGTCGCGCAAGGCAGCGAGGCTGCGCGGCTCGACGATGCCCGTCGTTCCCAGGATGGAGATGCCGTCCTCTATCCCCAGGTGCGGGTTGAAGGTCTTTTCGGCAAGGGCAACACCCTCGGGTACCGAAATCGTCACAGCAATGTTTCCAGAAAAGCCGTGCGCGGCGCACACCTCACGCACCGCCGAAGTAATCATCGCGCGCGGCGTCGCGTTGATGGCGGCCGCCCCCACCGGCTGCTCGAGCCCGGGCAACGTCACGCGCCCCACGCCCACGCCGCCATCGACGGAAACTTCCGATTCGTGCGCGGGCACGTCCTTGCTGCCCGCAGCACCCGTGCCCGACCCCGCATGTTCCACGCGCGCGTACACGAGCACGCCGTCGGTCACATCGGCATCGTCGCCTGCGTCCTTTCGCACGGCGCACTGGGCGCTCCCCTCGCCGATGCATGCGTCGACCACATCCGTCTCGACGGGCAGCCCGCCGGGGGTGACGACCGACACGCGGCCGACGGGCTTTCGTGACAAGAGCATCTCGCAGGCCGCCTTCGCCGCGAGCGCGGCGCAGCTCCCCGTGGTGTAGCCGCAGCGCAGGCGGGTCGTCCCGGTATATATGTAGTGCTCGAAGGCCACGCTAGCTATTCGCCTTCCGATACCCCGTGGCAAACGAAGGGTCGTAAAGCTTGCTGCGCTCGTACGACCCCGCTTGCGCACCGTTGTGCGCAAGCCCGCCGCGAGCTCCGAGCACGCGGCCCACCACCACGAGCGCCGTGCGGTCGATGCCCTCTCGCGCGCCCGCATCGGCGAGCGTGCCCACTGTGCAGCGCACCACGCGCTCCTCAGGCCAGGTCGCCTTGTACACGAGCGCCGCCGGCTCATCGGAGCTGCGGCCCGCGGCCAAAAGCTCGGCGGAAAGCTCGGCGAGCATACCCGAGCTCAGGAAGATGACCATAGTCGAGCCGCTTTCCGCCATGGTGCGCATGCCCTCGCCCGCGGGCATGGGGGTGCGCCCGGAAAGCCGCGTGATCACGACCGACTGGCTGATTCCCGGCAGCGTGTATTCCTGGCGAAGCGCCGCCGCGGCACCGCAAAAGCTCGACACGCCGGGCACCACCTCGTAGTCCACGCCGCGCGCGTCGAGCGCGTCCATCTGCTCCTGGATGGCGCCGTACAGGCACGGGTCGCCCGTGTGCAGGCGCACCACTTCCTCGCCCCGTGCATCCGCCGCGCACATCACGTCGAGCACTTCCTCCAAGGTCATGTGCGCGCTGTCGTAGACGACGCAGGATTCCTTGCACTCAGCGAGCAGCTCGGGGTTCACAAGGCTCCCCGCCCAAACGACCACGTCGGCCGCGCGCAGAAGGCGCGCCCCACGCAGCGTGATAAGGTCGGCGGCGCCCGAGCCTGCGCCAACGATATGAATCATCCGAGCCTTCCTTCCCGTTTCTCATCGCAACCGTTTACGCCGCCATTCGCGCAGCGGGCAAAACACGGCGCCTGCGGCAGCAATGGGCGCAAATACGCAGGCAGGAGGCGCAATGCCGCCCGCCCTGGGCTTTGACACGTTCACAAGTGCCCACTATCATAGTAAAAGTTTCGGCAACGAGCATATGACAATCGGATAAAAGGAAATGACCGGCGCGGCGCCCGCACAGCCCGCGCTGGCTTGCGGAGGGAACCAGGTGGGAATCCTGGGCAAGGGACATTACTGTATAGGACGCGCGGGCGAACCGCCTCGCGCCCCAAGCCAGACTGCTTCGCCTTTTCCTCACGGCATCGCCGTGGCGTTAGCTCCTTGTGAACCCCGAGGGGTGCGCTTTTCTTTCGCTTGTGCCGACAAGCAACTGTCGCCGGGGGACCGGCAAACCGAGGAAAGGAAAAACCATGTCCGACCAGATGTCACGCCGCGGCTTCATGAGCGCCGCAGCAACCGGAGCCGTCGCGCTCGCCGGAGTCGCGCTCGCGGGCTGCTCCAACACCTCCGCAAGTTCCGAAAAATCGAGTGAAAAGGAGAAGGCCGTGAAGCCGGTCATCCTCGTCACGAGCTTCGGCACGAGCTACAACGACTCGCGCCACATCACCATCGGCGCCATCGAAGACGCTATCCGCGAGAAGTACTGGCAGGACTACGACATCCGCCGCGCCTTCACCGCGCAGATCATCATCGACAAGCTGAAGAAGCGCGACGGCATCACGATCGACAACATGACCGAGGCGCTCGACCGCTGCGTGGAAGACGGCGTGAAGGAAATCGTCGTGCAGCCGACGCATCTCATGGGTGGCCTGGAATACACCGACGTGAAAGACGAGCTCGACAAGTACGCCGACAAGTTCGACAAAATCTCGCTCGGCGATCCGCTGCTCACCTCCGACGACGACTACAAGAAGGTGGCCGCAGCCATTAAGGAGAACATGGCGTCCTTCGACGACGGCAAGACGGCGCTGTGCCTCATGGGCCACGGCACCGAAGCCGATTCCAACGCCGACTATGCCAAGATGCAGGAAGTGTTTAAGAACGAGGGCTTGACGCAGTTCTTCGTCGGCACCGTCGAGGCTGAACCGACCTGCGAGGATGTTATCGCCGCCGCGAGCGCCGCAGGCTACAAGAAGGCCGTGCTCGCGCCGTTCATGGTGGTCGCGGGCGACCACGCGAACAACGACATGGCAGACGAGACCGACCCCGACAGCTGGGCTGCGAAGTTCGTGGCCGCCGGCTTCGAAGTGACGTGCCTGCTCCAGGGTCTGGGACAGAACGTCGCGGTCGACGACATCTACGTCTCGCACGTGGACGACGCCATCGCCAAGCTGTAAACTCGCCGCGCACGGGGGCGCCGGTCGCGTCCCCGTGCAACGGGCATGCGCCTTCCCCGACTGACGGCGCATGCCCGTTGCATTCGCATCCCGCCCGCCCACCGCACGGCGCGGGCGGTCGAAGCGATTGAAAGGAACCCCCTCCATGTTGAAGAAAACCCTCGCCTTCGCCCTGTCGGCGGCGCTTTTCGCGTTCTCGCTCGCCGGCTGCGGCGGAAATTCAATCGACAGCGCAAAGGCAAGCGATGCCGATTCCCAGGAAAAGACCGAACAGGCGGCCGATGCGCCCGAGGGCGCAAGCGCTGCCCCCATCACCGCCGACAAGGTGGCCGACGGCACCTATCCGATCACCGTAGATTCCAGCTCGAACATGTTCAGGATTGTGGACGCCCAGCTCATCGTGGAAAACGGCTCCATGCACTGCGTGATGACGCTTTCCGGCACGGGCTACGGCAAGCTCTTCATGGGCACGGGCGACGAGGCTGCCGCCGCGAGCGAGGCCGACTTCATCCCCTATGTGGAAAACGCGGAAGGCAAGTACACCTACGACGTGCCCGTTGAAGCGCTCGACGAGGACACCGCCTGCGCCGCGTGGAGTATTAGAAAAGAGCAGTGGTACGACCGCACGCTCGTGTTCGAATCCGCCGGCGTCGATCTGCGCGCCGACGCACTGAAGTAACGCCATGCGGTCGATTCTTCCCAAGGGGGAAAGCAGGAAGCGTCGCAGCATCGCGGTGCGCGCGATCGCCTGCGTTCTCGTCGCCCTGTTCGCGCTTCCCTTCGCGGGGTGCAGTGCGAGCCCGAACGCGACCGGTGGCACGGCAGGCTCTCAGGAATACACTGTGAGCGTCTCGCTCTCCGGCGGGTCAGGGCGCGCAAGCATCGCCTCACCCACCACAATTGTGAAGGATGGCGACACCTACACCGCGACCATCACCTGGTCGAGTTCGAACTACGACAAAATGACCGTCAACGGCGTGGACTACGCGCCCGTAAACGACGGCGGCAACTCCACGTTCGAGATACCCGTCACGCTCGACGAGGACATCGCCGTGTCGGCCGAGACCGTCGCCATGTCGACGCCGCACACCATCGACTACACGCTCCACTTCGACTCATCCACCATGAAGGAGAAATCGGGCGACGATGCAAGCGGCGGCTCCCCTGCGGGAACGGCTTCAAGCGCCGCGGCCGACTTCCACAACGCCGATTTGGGCTGCGGCTGGGAGCCGACGGGGGCGCTTCAGCTTGAATACGCCGAGCACTTCACTGTCGACGAGTACGAAGGCGGCCTGCGGCTTATCTGCATTTCGAACGGGGAGCGCTTCCTCGTGGTACCGCAAGATGCGAAGGTACCTGATGGGTTGAGCTCCGACATCGCGGTCATAAGGCGTCCCGCCAACAAGGTGTACCTCGTGTCGTCGGCGACGATGTGCCTGGTCGACGCGCTCGATGCGAACGACAACATCCTCATGTCGGGCACGAAGGCCGACGATTGCTCGGTCGCGGGCTTCAAAAGCGCACTCGAAAGTGGGGCGATCGCCTACGGCGGCAAGTACAGCGCGCCCGACTACGAGCGAATATCGGCCTCGGGCTGCACGCTCGCCATCGAGAACACCATGATCAACCACACGCCCGATGTGAAGGAAAAGCTGCAGAAGCTCGGGCTCGTCGTGCTCACCGAACAGTCGTCGAGCGAGCCCGAAGCACTCGGGCGCGTCGAGTGGATTAAGCTTTTCGGCGTCCTGTTCGACAAGGAAGACGAGGCCGCGCACCTGTTCAACGAGCAGAAGGCCCGCGTCGAGCAAACGTCGAGGCTCGCGTCGTCAGGTAAAACCGTGGCGTATTTCTACATTAACTCGAACGGGGCCGCCGTCACGCGGCGGGCGGGCGACTACGTGGCGCAGATGATCGAGCTTGCAGGCGGCAACTACGCGCTCGATGACGCGCAGACGGCGTCGACGTCAGGTTCGTCAGTAACGCTCGAAATGGAGCGCTTCTACGCGACGGCGAAGGATGCCGACATTATCGTCTACAACGGCACCATCGACGAATCGGTTACCACCTTGAACGACTTCGTAGGCAAAAACGCGCTATTGTCGCAGTTCAAAGCCGTGAAGAACGGCAACGTCTGGGTCACAAGCGCCGACGTGTACCAGCAGATGACTTCCACCGCCGACATTATCGACGAGCTGCACGGGGCGTTCACCGGCGATGACGCGAGCAACTTCCATTATCTGAGGAAGCTCGGCTAGCGCCATGAGAAGCCGGCTTTCCATGACATACGACGAATCGGGGCGCGCCGCGCGGTGTCGCGTCGTGACGGCGCTGCTCGCTGTTGCCCTCATCGTGCTCGTCGGGGCCAACCTGTGCATCGGGAGCGTGCTCGTGCCCGCAGACCACATCCCCGGCATCCTTTCGGGAGGCGCGGCCAATTCCATGGAAATCCAGATCATCTGGGAGATTCGCCTGCCGCGCGTGCTTTCAGCCGTGCTTCTCGGCGGGGCACTTTCGCTCTCCGGGTTCCTGCTGCAGACGTTTTTCAACAACCCCATCGCCGACCCGTTCATCTTGGGCGTCTCCTCGGGCGCAAAGTTCGTCGTCGCGCTTACGATGATCGTACTTCTGGGCGCGAACCAGGCCATGTCCTCGCCGGCCATGGTGGCCGCAGCATTTCTGGGCTCGCTTATCACCATCGGCTTCGTGCTCCTCATAGCACGGCGCATAAGCTCTATGGCCATGCTCATCGTGGCGGGCGTCATGGTGGGATACATCTGCTCGGCGGCGACGAACTTCCTCATCGCCTTCGCCGACGACCAGTCCATCGTGAACCTGCACAACTGGTCCTTGGGTAGCTTCTCGGGTTCGAGCTGGGACGACGTCGCGGTCATCGCGGTCGTGGTGATCACCGTGAGCGCATGCGTATTCGCGATATCGAAGCCCCTTTCCGCCTTCCAGCTGGGAGAAGCCTACGCGAAAAGCGTCGGCGTGAACGTCTCATGCTTCCGCGTGGTGCTCGTCCTTCTAGCGAGCATGCTCTCCGCCTGCGTGACCGCGTTCGCTGGTCCGGTGTCGTTCGTAGGCATCGCGGTTCCGCATCTCGTTAAGTCGGCGCTAAAGTCGTCGAAGCCCATCCGCGTGATTCCTGCGTGCTTCTTGGGAGGCGCCATCTTCTGCGCGGGCTGCGATTTAATCGCGCGCACGCTGTTCTCCCCCGTCGAGCTTTCCATCAGCGCCGTCACCGCCATCTTCGGCGCGCCGGTGGTTATCGCGCTCATGTTGAAGAAGCGGGTGAGGTAGATGGGGAAATTTGTGCCGCGGCCCAAAACGCTCCGAGCGGAGTCGAACCTCGAAACCCCGGTCGAAACGCAGGCTGACGGAGCGCCGCTTTTCCGCATAAGTGACCTGTCGGCGGGCTACGACAAGAAGGTCGTAGTCGAAGGCGTCGATCTGGAGGTTCGCGCGGGCGACGTCGTGGCGCTCATCGGGCCGAACGGCTCTGGCAAGTCGACCATCTTGAAAACCATCACACGCCATCTGGCACCGCTTGCCGGCGCGGTCGAGCTCGACGGGCGGGAGATTTCCCGATGGAAGACGGCGGAGTTCGCAAGGAACCTTGCCGTTATGCTGACAGATCGCCCCCGGACCGAGCTCCTCACCTGCCGCGATATCGTAGAGGCGGGAAGGCATCCCTACACCGGGCGAATGGGCACACTCTCGCCCGACGACCATAGTCGGGTCGATGAGGCCATGAAAACCGCACATGTGGAAGAGCTCGCCGAGCGCGACTTCATGCAGATAAGCGACGGGCAACGCCAGCGCGTCATGCTCGCGCGCGCCATCGCGCAGGATCCGCGCGTGCTCGTTCTCGACGAGCCCACGTCGTATCTCGATATCCGCTACCAGATCGACCTGCTACGAATACTTCGCCACCTTGCGAAATCGCGGAATGTGGCTGTCATCATGTCCATCCACGAACTCGAGCTCGCGCAGAAAAGCGCCGACAAGGTGATTTGCGTGAAGGACGGCCGGGTCTTCCGCGCCGGCGCACCCGAGGACATATTCACGCGCGAGACGATTGGCGAGCTCTACGGCCTTCAACATGGCACCTTCAACGAGCGCTTCGGCAGCGTGGAAATTGGGCGCTCACACGGCGATGCGCACACGTTCGTCATCGCCGGCGCAGGTACGGGGTCAGCTGTGTTTCGCCAGCTCATCCGGCAGGGCAAGGCGTTCTACGCGGGCATTCTGCACGAAGGGGACATCGACTGCGAGCTCGCGCGCGACCTGGCGACGGAATGCGTGGCCGAGCGCGCCTTCGAGCCGATCGGGGATAAAACCATAGCCCGCGCCAAAGAGCTCCTCGTCCACTGCGCGCGCCTTATCGTGTGCCCCGCCGCCTTCGGCACCATAAACGCCCGCAACGCAGAGCTCGTCGAGTTTGCACGCTCGCATGGTATCGAGGTCATGCGAGCGTGCGAAGGCGCATCGGAGGATTCCAAAATTGGAGTGGGAAGGATAAACTGGACTTTCTTTTAAGGATCCTCAGGCTACAGCTCCTACGCCGGCAAGGTCTCCAAGGCGCCGGAGAACCTCAGGAACAGGAATTTCCACGCCGACGAGCCCAACTAGGCCTAATCCAAGCGAGATTCCAGACTCGACAGACCGTTGAGAGTCAGATCGTTGGCGACCTCAGAGACACGCTCGATAGGAACCGAACCGTCAGACAATGCCCACGTGCGATAGATACCGATAATACCCGACAGCAAAAACGCCAGATAGTAGTCGAACATTTCGTCCTTGAGACCTTGGGGCAGCAGATCGCGCTCGGCAATCTCGTGCTCGAGCGGCGCACGAAGACGAGCCATGAAATCATCGAGCGGAATATTCTCGATCAGCTGACGATTGAGCACCAAGTTGTTGCACAGTGCCTCGTTAACGGTTTTAAAGAAGGTCGCCGCCGCGCTCAGGGCGCGCTCGTTGGTGTCGCCGTCCATGGAAGCAAGCGTTTTCTCGACCGAGTCGACAATCATCTCCACCACATCGACGGCAATGGCATCGAGCAGGCCGTCAACCGTACCAAAGTGAACGTAAAAGGTCTTGCGGTCGACATTGGCCTCGCGCGCGATGGCGCTCACCGTAATGTCTGCCAGCGGCTTTTCCATGAGCAGGCGCTCGAAAGCCGAAAGGATGGCATTACGGCTGCGAACGATGCGACGATCAAGACGCGGTTTGCTGGTTGCCATGGGCGTGTCCCTTCGATATGCGAGCATTCATCAACAGATGAGAGATAATCTACGTAAGAGGATTATCCCCCATACAGCACAAATATGCCCCGCATCATGAAGAACGCACGACTGCCCTACTGCGACTTGGGATGCTTCTTCTTATTGAGTGCCGACGGAGATACGCGAATACCATCGCCTGTCTGGCGCACATAGGCTTTATGAGCCGGCTTAGCGGTCCCAGAAGCCTTCTGAGCGTGCTTATTAGGATCAACGGTAACAGCATTCGCGGGGTGCGGCTTAGTGGGCGCAGAGGGCGTCTGAGACGTGCGGCCGAGCCTGCGCATCACGCGATCCCAGCGCGCATGGATGCTCTCGTTGTGGGCGCTCTTAAGGCCCAGCAGGGGCGCAGCCAAAATGGTCGGCGCAATAAACGTAATGAGGCGCCACAGCAGATAGCCGGCGGTCGAAGCCGACCCAAAGAAATGACCCAAGAACAATGCAAAGCCGCCCTCAGCACCACCAGTTCCACCGGGCAAGGGAACCGCAGAGCTCAGCAGCTGGACAAAGGCGCTCGCGGCCATGACCGAGAAAAAGTCGACCTCGTGGTGGCCAAAGGCAAGCATCAGGAAATACGGCACCAGATAGAAAAACGCGAGCTGCAGCATGGTGATAAACACGGTGAGCAGCATGGAAGAAAAATGTCCGGCAGAAAGCTTGAACTTCTCGGAGAAGGAGTAGATCTCGCCATCGACAAACGTGCGCCATCCCTCGATCTTAGTGGCCGAAACACCAATGCGCTCGAGCCAATTGATGATGCAGTGGGCGACGCGCGTGACGGTCTTAGGCATGAGTGCGACGGCGAAGATGCCCAGCAAGATGCAGCAGTGCCCACCAAAGCTAAAGACGCACAACAGCGTCATGTCGCCATAGCGCTCGGCAAAAAACGGCATGCGAGCAAGCAGTAGGATAGCGCCCCAGGCAACGAGGCCAAACTGATACACGATAAAGCGCGTGAACTGCGTGGCTCCGGCTTCGCCGACATTTTGGCCCGCTTTGGTCAGGCGGTAGATCTGGGCAGGAGTCGAGCCCATCATCATGGGCGTCAGGTTGCCAAAGAAGATGCCACTCGCCTCGACCGAGATCAGGTCGCGAATGCCGACGGGCGAATATGGGTCGAGCCAGACGGCGATCGCATAGGCCACAATGCCAAAGAACAGATACATGAACATGCAGAGGCACGCGACAACGAGCCATGGCGCCTGGACGCTCGACATAGCGGCCCAGAACTGCCCCATCTGTCCGGTTACTACCAGATAGACGATATAACCCACCAGCACGACGCCGATAAAGATGGCGCCGCGGCGTGCGCTCTTATTGTCATCTCCGCCCGAGGCCTCAACCTCGACCTGGGGCTTAGACGTATGCTGAGAGGACTCCGTCATGAGACTCCTTCTAACAGTCAAAATATCTCGGATATTGTACCCGTAAGGACCATAAGCAGAACGCAAAGCTCTGGTTCAAACGGGAATTGCAGACGTTTGTTTGAAAATAAAAAACCCGATCTTCCACGAGAAGACCGGGTATCAGATGCGTGGTAGCCCGTACCAGATTCGAACTGGTGATCTCCGCCTTGAGAGGGCGGCGTCCTAAACCGCTAGACGAACGGGCCATTAGCCTCAGCAGAAAAGAAGTGGTAGCCCGTACCAGATTCGAACTGGTGATCTCCGCCTTGAGAGGGCGGCGTCCTAAACCGCTAGACGAACGGGCCACATGAGATCTGCACTGCCGTGCTGCGAGGAAATATATTACGGGACAAAAAACGTCAGCGCAAGAAGAAATTCCAAATTGCCGAAAAATTGTCGGCAGGTTATGGAATTCGCAGGTCAAATAGGTAGCTCATTTGAAATGGAACCGAAGGCTACCCCAGATGCAGGTGAGTCAGGAGAGCTTCGCGCTCGTTGGGAATGTTGTCTTCGATCACGGCGTCGAGGGCGGAGTTGAGAAGCTGACCCAGTTCCGGCCCGGGCTTGACTCCGGCACGGATCAGGTCGCCGCCGTTGATGGCGAGCATCTTGAGCATATAGGGCTCCCCTGCCTTCAGCAGCTCGTGCGCCATCGCGCGCATCTCCTCAATCGTCTCGACGTAATAGAAGCACGACGGGGCCTTGCCAAGTGTGTCGGCACGCTTGAGGTCCATGAGCTCGTCAATCAGGCGGGCCGTGTCGACGCCCTCGCCCGAAAGCGCGCGCATCATATTGAGCAGGCAGGAGCGCTCGGGGCGCAGCGGCTTGTCATGGTATTTGATGAGCAGGCACACGTCGCGCACCAAGTCGTGCGAGAGCGCCAGGCGATCCATAATGACGCGCGCCTTCTTGGCGCCGAGCTCAGGATGACCGTAGAAGTGTCCGCTGCCGGCGTGATCGACCGTGAAACACTCGGGCTTGGACACATCGTGCAAAAACGCCGCCCACATAAGGCTCGACGAGGGCGCGACGCCGTCACACAGCGCGAGCTCCCCCGCCACCGTCAGCACACGGGCGATATGCTCGTAGACGTTAAACGCATGATAGACACTGCGCTGATCAAACCCGCGACCCGCTGCCAACTCGGGCACGGCGGCGCAGATGAGCTCGGGATAGCGGAGCATCGCGTCTCCCCCATGACCGGTCGAAAGAATGCCCTCGAGCTCAATACCCACACGCTCACGCGCCACGGCTTCGAGCAGCGGCGCGCACTCGGCAAGCGCGCGCTTGGTCTCGGGCTCAATCATAAAGTCCAGACGGCAGGCAAAGCGCACCGCACGCAGCATGCGCAGGGCGTCCTCGTTAAAGCGACGCTTGGGATCGCCGACAGCGCGAATCAGCTTGCGCTCCAAGTCACCCTGGCCGTCGTAGCGGTCGACAAGCCCGCGCTCGGGATGCCAGGCCATGGCATTGACGGTAAAGTCGCGGCGCGCCAGATCGTCCTCGAGCGAGGCGGCACGCTCCACACTCTGGGGATGGCGACCATCGGTGTAAAAGCCATCCAGACGGTACGTGGTGACCTCGATACGCTCGCCATCGGAAATAGCCGTGATTCCGCCAAATTTAATGCCCGACTCCACAACCGCGATGCCGGCGGCCTCGAGCGCCGCTTTGGACTCCTGCCACAGGCCGCTACAGCACATATCAACATCGTGGCTGGGGTACCCCATCAGAGCGTCGCGCACCCAACCGCCCACGTACCAAGCCTCAAGACCAGCCGCCTCAAGCGCGCGCAGGACGCGCAGGGACGCATCGGACGGTTGAGTACCGTTGAGCGAAACATTGCACATGCCTATGGCCTCCTGCGACTATCAAATTGGCTATCGATTGCGTCTGCAAGAAGTCTAGCAAGAAACAGCCTCCACTGCACACGCAAGTCCGATAAACAAAAACGCATCCGTCCTAGTCTAAGACGGATGCGAAATAATCAAACTATTCAGACAAGGTGCCGGAACTAGCAGACCTGGCGAACCTCGATGTGCTTCTTATATTCGTCCACCTTGGCAAAATCACCCAGACCGGGGCACTCGACCACGTTGGCGCCAGTGGCCATCGAAAGGCGCAGGGCGTCCTCGACGCGCTCGGGGGCGTCGTGCCACACGGACAGGAAGGCAGCGAGCGAGGAATCGCCGGCGCACACCGTCGACAGCAGCTTGACGTCGAAGGTGCGGTTGGCAAACCAGATATGCTCGCCGTTGGAGAAGTACGCACCGGCGCCACCAAGGGTCAGCAGCACGTTCTTGGCGCCCTTGGCGTGCAGCTCGGCCATAGCGCCCTTGACGGACTCGTCGTCGCCACCGCTCACCTTGATGCCAAAGATGTCAAGCAGCTCGTCGTCATTGGGCTTGATCAGCAGTGGCTCCAGAGCAATGAGGTCTGCCAGCTGATGGCTCGAGATGTCGAGGACGAACTCGGCCCCCTTGGCCTTGACACGGCGCAGGACCTCGGCCAAGAAGCCCTCGGAAGTGTTGGGAGGCAGCGAGCCGCTGATGACCAGGCAGGTCATGTCATCGAGCGAATCGATAAGTTCAAACATCTCCTGCTCGTTGGCCTCATTGATGGCGGCACCGGCATTGACCATGTTGTACTCGGTGTCGGGACCGGCGTTGAGGAACACATTGACGCGCGTAATACCGTCGGTCCACACGGGCTTGACGGGCACGCCCAGGGCCTCGGCGCCCTTAACGATAAACTCACCCGAGAAGCCGGCGAAGAAACCCAGGATCGTGGTGTCGACACCATAGTGGTCAAGCGTAAACGAGACGTTGAGGCCTTTGCCGTTGGGCGTGTAGACGGCATTGCGGGTACGCGTGACGGTATTGGCAGTAAGGCCGTCGCAGGCGATGTTGTAATCAATGGCGGGATTAGCAGTGAGCGTGTAAATCATGAATGTTCCTTTCACGGAGCAACGTGTTAATGCAAGTATATTCCACGCATCGGTAAAAGGCTAGGACAACTCGGTGAACGGTGTGGAAGCGATGAAGTACGGCAGGACACCTCTCCCCCATGGCGGAACAAGACGATATGAGAAAGCCATTTGGGCCGCCTCCCCCCGCGGCGCAGCTTCTTTCCGCGGGCTCGGGATGCCACAATGGGCTTTGAGTATCGGCCC
>JAHAAK010000012.1 GCA_018376905.1 Collinsella sp.
GACGGGTTGATATAGGGAGAGGGCCTGACCCCATATCGTTGGGGCCAGGCCCGATTTTGCCTCTTGACAATGTCCTGCTCATATTAAAAGGAACGTCCCTAACTGCCGGCTCGGGAACGACAAAGCGCTAGTTCACTTCGACGGGTTTGGCGCCGGGATAGCGCTCCTCAAAGTCTAGGCGGTACTTATTGTCATTGGTGCCTGCCACGTTGTCGCGCGACAGCGGTGCCACGATCTCATTCTTGTGGTCCGCAGGCTTGGCGTATTTCAGGCTGATCTCCCAGGCATCACAGATTGCGTCAATGCGGTGGTCCAGGTCGTCGTACAGGGCGATGATGTCCTTCCAGGAGCTGTAGTTCTTGGAGCTCGTCGGGACGTCTAGGTCCTCGACGATGTCGTAATACTGCTCGATGGTGTCTTCCGTGCGCTCGGCGACGTCGGCGAGATTTTGACGGGTGGTTCGATCCTCTTCCAGATAGCTGCCGTTGAAGTTCTGCGCGCAGCCACGGACGTAGTTGTCGAGGTCTTCGAGCAAGTCGTAGTATTCGCTCAGTCGGCGGTAAAGGTTCTGCTCGGAGAGCGTTGCTTCGCCGCCATCCTCGTCGTCATCGTCATCATCGTCGTACAGGCTGTTGGGATCGCCGAGAGGCTTTAGGTCATCGTCGTCGACGTCATGGTGCAGCTTAGCTACCTCGGCAGTCGTCTGCGTGGCGGCGCTGTCGAAAGGCTTGATCACAAAGAAAACGACCAGGGCGATGATGATCGCCACCAGCACAACGATAACGGCGATAAGCGGTCCGGTGCCGCTCTTTTTGGGAGTGGGGGTCTGTGGCGAAGCGGGCGCGTATGCGGGAGCCGGCTGCTGTTGGGGCGAGCCGCTCGCGACGGGTATGCGCTGCGTGGTCTCGACGGCCGCAGGGCTTGCGGCGGGGTCGGGGCGATAGGCGAGGGGGTCGTCCGCCTTGGCTTGCGGCGTATCAAGGGAGCCGGTCTGCTCAAAAGCGGGCTGGCTATCGCTCGCGGTTGTTTGCTCAACGGGTGCACCGCACGAGGTGCAGAACTTGGCATTATCTGCAAGAAGCTTGCCGCACGAGGCGCAATACCGAGACATTGCCACTCCTTTCGCCACATTTCAATGCAATAAGACGATTATACCCAGCGTCCAAAATTCCCCATCATATGTTGCGGTGAAATAGGGACTGTTTGGCGGTCTCAGAGCTTCAATCAGCCCCTATTTCACCGCAACTTTGGAAAGGCACCTTTAGCCATTGGGGACGCGCCGAGCACTGGGGTATCATGGCTTGGTTGCTATAATTCGCATTTACGCGCCTTGTAGGAAGGGGCTGCGCCCATGGCTTTTGAGCCCGCTCAACATAGCTTTATCACGCTCGAGGGCGTCGATGGCGCCGGCAAGTCCACGCAGGCGCGCCTGCTTGTCCGCGCTCTTGAACTCGCTGGCTACCAGGTTGTGAGCCTGCGCGAGCCGGGCGGTACCGCCATCAGCGAAAAGATCCGCGCCTTGCTGCTCGACCCCGCCAATACGGCGATGGGCGACACCTGCGAGCTGCTGCTCTACGAGGCTGCGCGTGCCCAGCTGGTGCACGAGGTCATCGCCCCCGCGCTCGCAGCCGGCAAGGTGGTCCTGTGCGATCGCTTCTACGATTCCACGACCTGCTACCAGGCGTTTGCCGACGGCCTCGATCGCCAGATGGTGCGCGACGCCAACAACCTGGCCGTCGCGGGTACGCACCCGGCGCTCACACTCGTCTACCACATCACGCCCGAACAGGCGGCGCTGCGCATGACAGCCCGTGGTGCGGCAGATCGCATGGAGGCAAAGGGCATGGCATTCCAAGAGCGTGTCTACCAGGGCTTTTGCGCAATTGCTGTCGAGGAGCCAAACCGCGTAAAGCTCATCGACGCCACCGCGACCATCGAGGAAGTCTTCGAGAAGACGGTCGAGCAGGTTCGCGCGTACGGTCTCGACATTCCGCAAGATGCCGTCACCGCCGCGCTAGCCCAGGAGGCCGAGTAACATGGCCCCCGCTCAGGCAAGCCTGCTGGCCAAGCTCGACACCCAAGAGCGCGTGCGCGACTTTTTGACCAATGCCGTCGCCAGCGGCCGCGCATCGCACGCCTACCTGTTTTTGGGCGCGCCCGGCGCGGGCAAGCTCGACGCCGCGTGGGCGCTCGCTCAGGCCTTCCTGTGCGAGCAGGATGGCTGCGGCTCATGCGATAGCTGCGTGCGCGTCGCCCGCCATACGCACCCCGACGTGCACTATTACACGCCCGAGAGCGCCACGGGCTACCTCATCGCCCAGACCCGCGAGCTGCTCGACGACGTGCCTCTGGCGCCCATCCGTGCCAAGGCCAAGGTCTACATCATCGACCGTGCCGAGCAGCTGCGCGCCAACACCGCCAACGCACTGCTCAAAACACTCGAGGAGCCGCCCGAGGGCGTTATGTTCATCCTGCTGGGCACCTCGGCAGACGTGATGTTGCCAACCATCGTGAGCCGCTGCCAGTGCGTGCCGTTTCGGCTGGTATCGCCCGCCGTCGCCGCGCAGGCCGTGAGCCGCGCCACCGGTCAGGACCCTGCGCGTTGCCGCATGGCCGTCGCCGTAGCGGGAAGCCCCACGCGTGGCATCGAGTTCCTCAAGAGCGCCGAGCGCCAGGACGCCCGCCGTCAGATGGTTCGCGCCATCGATTCGCTCATCGCCGCCGACGAGGCCGACGTGCTCAGCCGCGCCAAGTCACTCATCGTCGCCGTTAAGGCGCCGCTCGCCGAGGTCAAGTCCACACAGGAAAAGGTGCTCGAGCAAAACGCCGACTACCTGTCGCGTGGAGCATTGAAGCAGCTTGAGGACCGCAACAAGCGCGAACTCAACGCGCGCGAGCGTTCGGGTATCATGGAAGCGCTGGCGAGCGCGCGGACGCTCATGCGCGATGTGCTGCTGACACTTCAGGACGAGGCAGCCGACGTGGTGAACGAAGACGTGCGCGACACGATCGGTCGGCTTGCCGCTGCGACGAATGTTGCGGGTGCCACCCGGGCGCTCGAGGCAGTCGCGACCGCCGAGCGCAACATCGCCAGAAACGTTACTCCCCAGCTGGCCATCGAGGTCATGCTGTTCGATATCAGGAAGGCACTGAAATGCCGTTAGTCGTACCCGTTAAGTTTACCTACGCCTCGCGCGACCTGTGGTTCGATCCGCAGGATCTGGATATCCTCGAGGCCGATTATGCCATTTGCTCCACTGAGCGCGGAACCGAGATCGGCCTGGTCACGGCCGATCCCTTTGAGGTGCCGCAAGACGAGATCGGTCAGCCGCTCAAGCCCGTGCTGCGCGTGGCGAGCGACATCGACCTGCAGCTTGCCGACGACCTGGCCATTCAGGGCGACGAGGCCATGGTCGACTTCCGCCGCCTGGTCAAGGAGCTCGACCTCGAGATGAAGCCGGTGGGCGTCGAGTACCTGTTTGGCGGCGAAAAGGCCGTGTTCTACTTTGCGGCAGAGGAGCGCGTCGATTTTCGCCAGCTCGTCAAGGATCTGTCCTCGACGCTGCACATTCGCGTCGACATGCGCCAGATCGGCGTGCGCGACGAGACCCGCCTGGTGGGCGGCTATGCCCAGTGCGGACAGGAACTCTGCTGTACGCGCTTTGGCGGACAGTTTGAGCCCGTCTCGATCCGCATGGCAAAAGAGCAGGACCTGCCGCTCAACTCGTCCAAGATCAGCGGCGTTTGCGGCCGCCTGATGTGCTGTCTGCGCTATGAGTTCGAGGCGTACAAGGACTTTAAGAGCCGTGCGCCCAAAAAGAAAACGCTCATCGATACGCCGCTTGGCAAGGCGCGTATCCAGGAATATGACACGCCGCGCGAGCAGTTGGTGCTGCGCCTGGAGAACGGCAAAGTCTTTAAGGTCAACCTGGCCGATATGACGTGCTCGGAGGGCTGCAAAAAGAAGGCTGCCGAGCAGGGCTGCAACTGCCGCCCCGACTGCGTGACGCGCGACGTGCTCGAGCGCATCGAGTCGCCCGAGATGCGCCTGGCGCTCATGGAGCTCGATCGCGAGAACGGCGTCGACGTGGGCGATGGTCTGTCGAGTGCCGACCGTCTGGCCGGCACGTCGATGCCCAAGCGCCGTCGTCGCGATGCCGAATCCGATGCTCGCGCCGGTCAGGGGCAGGGCGAGGGCCGTGGCCGCGGAAAGGGCCGTGGTAAGGTTGAGGCACCCGAGGCCGAGGAGGCCGCCGGTGGCCGTCGTCGTCGCAAACGCTCGGGTTCGGGCGATGCCGGCGAGGTCGCTCCCGCAGGCAAGAACGCTTCCCGCGAGCGCGAGGCTCAGCAGCCCCAGCAGCAGAATCGCGGCGGTGGCATGAACCCCACACGCCGTCGTCGCCGTCATCTGTCGAGCGAGGAGCGCGAGGACGCCTTCCGCGCCGCAGCTGCTCGCGAGGCTGGTGCCGCCCCCAAGGGTGGTTCGGGTTCCGATGCGCCTGCCGACAAGGGCGGCAAGTCACGTGGCGAGGAGGAGCGCGCGCCGCGTCCGCGCCGTCGCCATTCCTCGGGCGCGCAACAGAAGCCCTCAGTGCCCTCCGTGGCCGATCAGGTCTCGGATGGCGAGGTCAAGGTCACGCGCCGTCGTCCCGGAGATGGCGGGGGAGCGGCTGCCAAGGCTTCGCGTGGCGCCGCTCGCGACGAGCGCGAGCCGCGCGAGGATCGCGGTGGCGAGGGCTCGGCCGACCAGGGTCAAAAGCGCCGTCGCCGTCGCCGTTCCCGCAAGCCGCGCCAGGATGGTGGCGAGGGCTCGACCCCGTCTTCGTCCGCACCACAACCGCCCGCGGGCGAATAACGCCCGCGAGCGGATTTAGCCCGCCTTGTCCCGAGCGCATCGGGGTATCATAGCGCTGAATCAACAACCCTCCCTGCGACCGAACGTAGGGAGGGTTGTGTCTTGAAGAGCCATCTGAACATATTGAGCCGTCTGCAGGGTGCCGGTGCCCTACCGTTTGCGGACGAATTGCTACCGTTTGCCGAGCGGGTGGCACGCGAGGCGCTCGAGGCATTGTCGCCAACACGATGTGCCGGCTGCGAGCGCGCCGGTGCGCTTATTTGCCAAGACTGCCTGGCTGCGTTCACGCTCATCGACCCACGTCATAGCTGCATCCGATGTGGCGCCCCGTTTGGGGATTTGCTGTGCACCGAGTGTTCGGTCGAGGGCACGTCTTCGGCAATGGCCGAGGCGCTCGATCGCTGCCTGGCGTGTGCCGTCTACGCACATCCGCTGCCGCGCATCATCAGGGCGTACAAGGATGCGGGCGAGCGCCGCCTGGCACCGTATCTGGCGGAGCTACTCTACGACACTGCCTTGCATGCCCAGGCGGCAGCCCCCGATCGCTTAGGCGGTGTGCTGTCCGGCGCCGACGCGGTGGTATTTGTGCCTGCGACGGCGGCAGCATTTCGGCGGCGTGGTTTTGATCATATGGAGGCTATTGCGCGCCCATTTTGCGAGCTGTCGGGTGTTCCCCTGCTCGATGCTCTCGTCAAGTACGGGCATGGCGACCAGCGAGAACTCGGTCGTAAGGAGCGCCGCGAGCGTGCCCAAGGCATGTACGAGACGGTTGAGGGCGTGCACGGCCGCCGCCTGCTGCTTATCGATGACGTTATCACCACGGGCGCGACGATGGCCGCGGCTTCGGCGGAACTCAAGCGCGCCGGTGCTGCGGCAGTCGATGGCCTCGCTATCGCACGCGTTTGGTAGGGGTGATTTTGTGGCAGTGAAGATGGCGCGGTGTGACGAGCCGACAGACGAACAGCTAGCGGCTTCCGTAATCCTAACAGGCGCCTCGGCGCTACGCATGATGCGCGCCGAGCGCCGACAAATGGGTTACATAAGCTGGAGGGACCTCGATCCCGATGAAGAGCGCCGTGTGCTGCGCATGTCGTCGCCCTCGACCGAGGACATCTATCTTCCCGACTTGGTGCGGATTGGGGCCGCAAGCGGCGAGGTGCAAGAAGGTCTTTGCTTGCTGGTGGGATCTGCGGCGCAGCGCCGCCGCATGCCTGGCGTGGGCTGGTCCGTATGCTCCGGGTTGCCCGCCGGCTCGATTCTAGAGGTAGAACCGGGGGTGTACGGTCTATCTCCCGAGGCCCTTTGTGTTGCCGTTGCGCGCGAGGTCGGCTGCATCCAGGCGTTTGCCCTGGCCCAGGAACTATGCTCTAAGATTTCACTGAGCGACCGCGGGAAGTATCTGCCTCCCTACACCTCGCCTGTTACGAATAAACTTGCAAAGGACAAGGACCAGCCAGCAGATGTGGGCTACTTTGAGGTTGAGCCGGTGCTGACGCCCGATCGTCTGGCAGATTACCTCGCGGTATGCAAGGGGAACGCAGCCAAGCAGCTGCAGCGTCTGTGTCCCTATCTTTCGGAAAACCTGCGCTCACCCATGGAGTGCATCATGCTCGCCCTGTTTTCGCTTCCGTTTTCCTATGGCGGATTTGCCTGTGGTCCCTTTAAGACCGACTACAAGATTGAGTTCGATGACCGCGCGCAGGCAATCTCGGGGATGCCGCATGCAGTTTGCGATGCGTATCAGGAAGCAGCCCGGTTTGACCTGGAATACAACGGTGAGCTGGGCCATTCCTCCCGGAGGGGACGTATCCATGATGAAAAGCGCAACACGGGCTTGATTACTATGGGAATCGAGGTCGCGACGGTCAACAACGAAATGCTCTGTGACATGGAAGCGATGGAAGCGCTCGCATGGCGCATCTACCAACGCATGGGCAAGCGCTATCAGAATCGCGTAGAGGCTCGTCGAAAGAAGCAGGATGCGCTGCTGAACACGCTTCGAGCGTGTTTTGGGCTTAAGCCAGCATAAATCTATGGCTTTATAGGGGGCTTGTTATAGGCTCCGTGCAAAAAATGGCAAATATGAGTACTGTTACTAGATTAGTGACAGCGAAAACGAAGAAATCCGATCCTGAAATTGGTATTCATTGAAAAGATAATAAACAAATGTGGAGTATCTTGGCATCAAGCGGGCTATAAAGAGCTCGAAACCGGCGCGTGCGGAGGGAAAACGCTGCTACTAAATTGGTAACAGTACTCATATTTGCCGTTTTTTGCACACGCCACCCTGAGACGGGTGCCCCGGAGCCACGAACGGCCCGCTTCGACCTGCGAAATCTGTACTCGCGATGCGAATGACGCCCTTAACCTTAAACTTTAGCTTGAACTTAGCTATAATGCGCTTCGTTCCTACCAGGCTGTGGTTGCGGACGGACGAAATGCCCGTCCTAGTCCAAGACAGACGCGGTCAAAGGGATCCACGTAAGCGACCGCGTGCGCGCGGCGCGATCATGGCGCGTCCTAGATGTAAGCCGCACCGTCCGTTCTACTTTCTTTGGGGCAATACCGCCTCGCGGGCGAGCGGGTCAGTCGTGAAGGTGGCTGCGGCCTCCCGAGCAAACACCCCGGTGCGCAAGTGTGGGGTCAAATACCAGGTCAGCTGGTGGGAACAATCTGATATTTCGTGCAACGCACGGATCGTATACGACACAGAAGGCAGGGTAGTGGACATGGTGAGGGGCAGCTTGATGCACGCGGCTCGGTTAGGTGCTGGGACCGCAGCGGTCATCGCCGTTTTGGGCCTGAGCGGATGCGCGTTCAACCCGCTGTCTACGTTCACGACTCCCACGATCGACCAGATCGAGTACGAGACCGTCACGCCCGCGGTGTCGGATGATGCCCTGGTCACTCCCGAAACCCTGACGGTCGCCCTCGATACTTCCGATGCGCCGCAGGCCATGCAGGGCGCCGACGGCGAGCTCACGGGATATGCGGTCGACGCCGCCCGCGCCCTCGCAAGCCGCATGGGCCTTAAGGTCGCCTTTGTCGATGCGTCCTCGGCAGGTTCCGCGCTCGGCGACAAAAAGGCTGATATCTTTATCGGCGAGATCAACTCCACAGACGGGGACGTTAGCTCGCTCGGCACCTGCCTGTACGATGCCGCTTCCGTGTTCGGTAAAACCAGCGATGGTGGGTCGCTAAGCGTTTCCACCGATACCCTTAACACGTCTACTCTGGGTGTCCAGATGTCCTCGGCCTCGCAGGAGGCGCTTGCCAAGCAGAGCATTACCGCCAACCAAAAGACCTACTCCAACATCAACGAGGGCTTTGAGGCGCTCGAGTCCGGCGAGGTCGACTATGTGATCTGCGACTCCACGGCCGGCGGCTACCTTGCACGCCTGATGAGCGAGGTCTCCTATGTCGGTGCGCTCGAGGCGCCCTCGACGCTTGGTGTTGTGGGCCTCTCGTCCAATGACGAACTGTGCCGTGCCGTGAGCGATGCCCTCGACGGCATCACGGTCGACGGTACGCTCGAGGCAGTCCACTGCGTATGGTATGGCACGATGCCCTACGACCTCACCACTAAGACGGTTTCGGGCGCTAACGTGCAACCGGGCGACTCTGAGTCCAGTGAGACCACGTCCTCCGGCAGCGAGTCCTCCGATTCCAACAATGAGACCGCATCCTCCGAGGACAAATCGTCCAGCCAGGAAGGCACCATCACCGACGACGACATTAACAAACTCAATAGCTAGTTATTGCTAGGGGTGGTGTCTCCTATACGTTGGAAAGGACACCTCTTCACGGTTTCAACACGCACTGCCGGACTTCCCCAATAGGGGAGCCCGGCTTTTTCATCCCTATAAAACCAGCAGGTCAAAGCCAATTTTTGGGACCAAATATAAAGCCGCCAGCTCCCTCCTATAGCGCACTTTGCCACAGAAAAGTGCGAGACTTCGGTATGCGGTATCAAGCAATCGTTATTCGGGTCTTTAGGAATCCGCGTGATTAAATGCACGGCAATGGGTACATAGCCAGTACAGTAAGTCCCCGAGGCAGATTGGAGCCACGTATGGATATCAAGGTTTCTGGACGCAAGACGACGGTAACCGATGCTCTGCGTGCGCACGTGGATGAGAAGATCGGCGAGGCGCTCAAGGTTTTCGATATCGAGCCCATGACGGTCGACGTTGTACTTCGCTATGAGAAGAACCCCTCGAACCCCAACCCGGCAATCGTCGAGGTTACGGTTCGTGCCCGCGGTTCGGTGATTCGCGTTGCCGAGCACGGTGCAGATATGTACGCCGCCATCGACCTCTCCGCCGATAAGGTCACCCGCCAGCTGCGCAAGTTCAAGACCAAGGTCGTGGACAACCGCCAGGGCGGTGCCAGCGCCGCGGATGTCGCGCCGGTCGAGCGCGTCGAGGATCTGGCCGACCTGCTGCTGCCCGAGGAAGAGGACGACCTGCTCGTCCGCGAGAAGGTTATCGACGTCACCCCGATGACTGAGGAGCAGGCGCTGGTGCAGACCGATCTGCTGGGCCACGACTTCTACGTGTTCGAGAATGCGACGACTGGCCTCATCAATGTGGTGTATCACCGTAAGAATGGTGGATATGGCATCATCAAGCCCCGCATCGAAACACTTGACGAGTAAAATACGTTAACTTGCATGAGTTAACGGTTGGCGGCCATCCCATGCGGGTGGCCGCCTTTTTACGTAAGGAGTCGCTTTGATGGACAAGGCTGCATCCGCCGGTCATTCGAACCGTTGCCGCATCGTCGTCGATACCTGCTGCGACTTTAGCCCCGAGGTCGCCGCGAACCTCGATGTCGATATCTTGGGCTTCCCCTTTATCATCGATGGCGAGGAGCGCACGGACGATATCTGGTCGAGCATGAGCCCTAAGGAGTTCTACGACCGCATGCGCGACGGCGCTCGCGTGTCTACCTCCGCCGTGTCACTCGGTCGCTATATCGAGTTCTTTACCGAGTGCGCCAAAGAGGGTACGCCCACGGTCTACCTGTGCTTTACCTCGGCGCTGTCGTCGAGCTACAACTCCGCGTGCCAGGCGGCAGATGCCGTGCGCGCCGAGTATCCCAACTTTGAGCTCTACGTGGTCGACAACGCTCTGCCCTGCGCGACCGGCGCGCTCTTGGCGCTCGAGGCCGTGCGTCAGCGTTCGGCGGGACTGACCGCCAAGCAGCTGGTCGATTGGGCAAACGAGGCAAAGACCTACGTCCACGGCTACTTTACGCTCGAGAGCTTTGACGCACTGGCTGCCGGCGGCCGCATTCCGCCCGCGGCAGCGCAGCTCACGGCAAAGCTCGATGTCAAGCCTGAGCTCTCCTACGACCTGGCCGGCTCGCTGTCGCTGATCGGCGTCAACCGCGGCCGCAAGAAGGCACTCAAGTCCATCCTCAAGTCGTTCCGCGAGAACTACGTGCCCGACCGCACCATGCCCATCGCCATCATGACGGCCGATGCCGAAAAGGACGGCGACTGGCTCGAAGCCGCCATCCGCAAGGAGGAGGGCTGCGCCGACGTCACGATCATTCGCGGCTCCGTGGGCCCCACCATCGGCTCGCACGTAGGCCCCGGCATGGTGGCCTGCGCATTTTGGGGTAAGAACCGCGCCGACAAGGCGTCGCTTTCCGACCGCATCGCCCGCCGCGTGCGCGGCCAGTAGGCAAGTAACGCGGCCGTAATCGATCCCAACTCACTGCCCAAACGCTGGCATCGAGTATTCAACCTGGTAACAACACCCAACCCAAAAGGAAAGGTTTCATGGCAAACAAGCTCTCCGTCGCATTTATCGGCACCGGAATCATGGGTGCCCCCATCGCCGGTCACATCCTGGATGCCGGCTATCCCGTCACGGTCAACAACCGCACCAAGTCCAAGGCTGTCGCGCTTATCGAGCGCGGTGCCGCCTGGGCCGATACGCCGGCCGATGCCGTGGCTAACGCCGATGTCGTCTTTACCATGGTGGGCTATCCCTCCGAGGTCGAGGAGCTCTACCTGGCGGGCGACGGCCTGCTCGCGTGCACTAAGCCCGGCGCGGTCCTGATCGACCTCACCACGAGCTCGCCCGAGCTGGCGCGCGACATTGCCGAGGCCGCCCAGGTTTCCGGCCGCATGGCGTTTGACTGCCCCGTCACCGGCGGTGAGTCGGGAGCTATCGCCGGCACGCTCACGGCTATCGTGGGCGCTACCGAGAACGACATCGCGCCGGTCCGCGACATTCTTGCCACCTTTGCGGCAACCATCTGCTGCTTCGATGGCGCCGGCAAGGGTCAGGCTGCCAAGCTCGCCAACCAGGTGTCGCTGGGCGCCTGCATGGTCGGCATGGCCGACGCCATGGCATTTGCCGAGCTGAGCGGCCTTGACCTGGAGAAGACCCGCCAGATGATCCTGGGCGGTACCGGCAAGTCCGGCGCCATGGAGAGCCTGGCTCCCAAGGCGCTCGACGGCGACTACAAGCCCGGCTTTATGGTCGAGCACTTCATCAAGGACCTGCGCTTGGCGCTCGCCTATGCCGACGATCGCGAGCTTGCGCTGCCCGGCGCCGACGTGGCCTTTACGCTCTACGACATGCTCGATGCCATCGGTGGTGCCAAGCTGGGCACCCAGGCCATCACGGTCCTCTATAAGGAGGAGGCCGACGCCATCGCCGCCGGTCTGGACTGGTCGCAGTATCGTCCCGAGGAGCACGGTGCTCACGAGGAAGGCTGCGGTTGCGGCGAGCACGGCGACGACCACGAGTGCGGTTGCGGCCACCACCACGGCGAGGACCACGAGTGCTGCGGCGGCCACGGCCATGATGCCGGCCACGAGTGCTGCTGCGGCCATCATCACGAGGAGTAGCGACCATGAGCTGGACGTTCGTGGTGCTTGCGCTGGTGCTCTTTCTCTTTGCGATCTACATCGGCTTTTTATGCGGCCAGTGGGCGTGCGAAAAGCGCGTCATCACCAAGCGCGACTACTGGATCGCCAATTTTGCAGGTGCGGCGGCAGTCGTCCTGCTAACCTGGGTGTTTTCGCTGTTCCCGCTGGTGCAGTTTGCGCCGATCGGCTGGCTCGGCGGCTTTATCGCCGGCCTTAAGATGAGTTTTGGCGAGTCCGTCGGCCCGTGGCGCAAGCACGACGAGGTCTTTAACGTCAACAAGGCACACCGCGCCGCCGCCGATGCGGGCGACGCCGAGGAGCGCCGCCGCGCGCGTCACAATGGTGCAGCCGACCGACAGCTCATCTCGGTCACCGATGACAGCAAGGGTGCTGGCAAGCACGCTAAGAAATAGTAAGAAGAGGTAACTATGGCAGAAAACAAGGAAGAACAGCTCACCGACGAGGAGCTGGCACAGCTTCAGCTGGCAGAGGAGAACGAGAACGCCGTCGACCGTCTGGTCAAGGAGCTCGGCTGCCCCACGCGCCGTATCCGCCAGTTTGCCGCCCGCGTGCTGCACCTGCTGGCCGAGCGCGATCCGCAGCGCGTCGTGCCCTGCGTGCCCGCGCTGATCGAGGCACTCGACCGCCCCGAGGCTCAGACCCGCTGGGAGGCTCTCGATGCCCTGGCGGCGCTCGTCGCCACCTGCCCCGAGCAGCTGGGCGATGCCTTTGAGGGCGCCGAGACTGCGCTGTTCGACGAGATTTCCTCCACGCTGCGTTACGCCGCCTTCCGCCTGCTGTGTGTGTGGGGCGCCACGAGCGTCGAGCGTTCGCGCGAGGCTTGGCCCATCCTGGACGAGGCCATCCAGTGCTACCACGGCGACCTCGAGTATCGCGACATGCTCGGCTGCCTGTACGAGTTTGGCCAGGGCGAGATCGACGCCGAGGTTGCCGAGAAGCTCGCGCTGCGCCTTAAGTTCGATGCCGAGAACGGCAAGGGCAGCTATCTCAAGGCCCGTTCGAGCGAGATTTGCGAAATGCTTGTTAAACGTTTCGGCCTGGATCTCTCCAAAAAGAAGAAGCGTGCTAGCGTTAAAAAATCTGAGGCCGCCGAAGACGAGGAGTAACAGATTATGGCGCACGATGTAGTCCTGATTCCCGGTGACGGTATCGGTCCCGAGATTACGCAGGCCATGCGCCGCGTGGTCGAGGCCACCGGTGTCCAGATCAATTGGAACGTCCAGGAGGCCGGTGCCGGCGTCATGGACGAGTTTGGCACGCCGCTGCCTCAGCACGTGCTCGACGCGGTCGCCGAGACCAAGGTTGCTATCAAGGGCCCCATCACCACGCCGGTCGGCACGGGTTTCCGCAGCGTCAACGTGGCCCTGCGCAAGCATTTTGACCTGTATGCCTGCGTGCGCCCCTGCCTGTCGCAGCCGGGTGACGGCTCGCGCTTCCGCGACGTCGACCTGGTTATCGTGCGCGAGAACACCGAGGACCTCTACGCCGGCATCGAGTTCGATGAGGGCACTGCCGAGGTCGAGGAGCTCTCGCAGCTCGTCGAGCGCTCGGGCCAGAAGACCTTCGCCGCGGATTCCGCCATCTCAATCAAGCCCATCTCCATCGCCAAGAGCCGCCGTATTGTGGAGTATGCCTTTGAGTACGCCCGCCGCTGCGGCCGCAAAAAGGTGACGGCCGTGCACAAAGCCAACATCATGAAGGCGACCGATGGCCTGTTCCTGCGCGTTGCGCGCGAGGTGGCCGCCAACTATCCCGATATCGAGTTCAACGATAAGATCGTCGACGCCACCTGCATGGGCCTGGTCCAGAACCCTAACGACTTCGATGTCCTGGTGCTGCCCAACCTGTACGGCGATATCGTCAGCGACCTGTGCGCCGGCCTGGTAGGTGGCCTGGGCATGGCCCCCGGCTCCAACATCGGTGCCGACTGCGCCATTTTCGAGGCAACGCACGGCTCCGCGCCCGATATCGCTGGCCAGGATATCGCCAACCCCACGGCCGAGATCCTCTCTGCGGCTATGATGCTCGATCACCTGGGTGAGAACGACGCGGCCAATCGCATTCGCGCCGCCGTTTCTGCCACGCTCGACGAGGGTGAGCAGGTTACCGGCGACGTTCGTCGAGCCCAGACCGGCTCCGTTGAGGGTGCTGTGGGCACGCAGGCCTTTGCCGATGCCGTTATCGCGCACCTGGCCTAAGGCATGCAGACTGCAAACGCCTAAATAGTACTTAAGTGTTTGCGTATAACCTGAGAATCAATACGCCCGGCGCTCTGTCGGGCGTATTCTATTGCGGACTATGTTTCCTAACAAGGAGTAACTGATATGGGTCTGATTCAAAAGAAGGACGAGAAGGACGAGATCGACGGCATCCAGATCATCGAGCGCGGCGAAGGCCCCGACGGTGACGAGGAGGAGAAGATCGATCTGGTCGCCGGTACGTCTGCCGAGCACATTGCTGCCGGTACGACGGCCGAGGAGGAGGACGCTCGCCTGGAGGCAAAGATCGCCGCGGACGCCGCCGACGAGAACCTCATGCCCGAGGAACAGGACGAGGACGACGATATTCTGGGTTCCGATGAAGACGACCATGCATCCAGGCACAAGAAGACGATGATTGCCGCCTTTGTGGTTGCCGTCGTGATCGCCGCCGTGGTCGGCTTCTTTATTGGCAGTGGCGGCTTTGGCGGCAAGGGTGTCGGCTCGTCGACCCTGACCGAGGACCAGCTCGATTCGACCGTGGCAAGCTATAGCTACAACGGCAAGAAGAGCGACATCACCGCGCGCGAGGCCATCGAGAGCCAGTACAGCCTCGACACCGTCAAGGATAGCGATGGCAACTACACCGCTCCTTCTGCCGACGTCATCCTGTCCTACGTGCGCAACAAGATCCTGCTCGACGCTGCCGAGGACGAGGGCATTACCGTCTCCTCTAAGGAGATGAAGCAGTACGCCGAGGAATCCATCGGCACTTCGGACTACAAGACCATGGCCACGCAGTATGGCGTGTCCAAGGACCAGGCCAAGCAGATCGTCCGCCAGTCCGCGACGCTGCAGAAGCTCTACAAGAAGAAGGTGGGCGATAGCTCCGCAAGCATGCCGACCGCTCCGACCGAGCCTTCTGACGGCAATGAGGACACCGCGAGCAAGGATTACGCCGACTACATCATCAACCTTGCCGGCGACGAGTGGGATAGCTCGAAGGGTACCTGGAAGGACGAGAACGGCACCTACGCTAAGGCCTTTGCCGACGATGCCTTTACGGCCGATAGCGCCACCTATAAGCAGGCCATGACCGCCTACTACACTGCTTACCAGCAGTACTCTTCGCAGGCTTCGAGCGCCAGCTCCAAGTGGACCGAGTATGCTAACGGCCTCTACGCCAAGGCCAACATCAGCATCTACGGCCTGTTTGCGTAAAGAGTCGCACGGCTCATCGAGCATCTAGCCGATAGACAGCAGAAAGTCCGCCAGTACGGAAGTCGTTCTGGCGGACTTTTTGCGTTGAGGGCGTGATTGGCGGCTTAATTATGGCTATTCATCTTTAAGTCCAAAAAGGCTATCGGCTTCATCGTCGGATATATATTCCAGTACATCGCCCGGTTGGCAGTCGAGTGCCCGACATATCGCGTCAAGAGTTGAAAAACGTATGGCAGAAACCTTGCCCGTCTTAATGCGTGACATATTGACCTGGGAGATGCCCACGCGTTCCGCAAGCTCTTTGGATGAGATCTTGCGTTCGGCGAGCATGCGGTCAAGCCGCAGAATAATCATGGATTCCTCCTAGAGCAACTCGTCATCTTGTTTTTGCAGGATATACCCGTAGCGGAAGATGCTGGCAATCAGGCAAATAATCAGGCCTGCAAAGAGCATGGAGGGCTCGAATAACTGGCCGGCGAACGCATCCGTAAAGCTGCCGCCAAATCCTAAGAGTATCATTCCCGTGATTACGGCACCAAGAAGCCTCACGGCAACGCCGCCGATAAGGAATAAATGTCCTACTCGACGAAGTGTCTGGTTACATTCAAGGTCAAAGGGCCTGCCTTCCTTTTCAATGTTGAAGAAAAGCCTGCGCACGCTTATCGCGATGGTAAGCGCGAGGCATGTCATCAAGAGGCTCCCTATGGCAGTGTGGCCATCGTGTGCGACGAGCATAAGTGGGGCCTGCGCATCGGTACCGACAATAGCCAGGCACGGCCCTTCGCCGGCTTGAAGTTCTACGGATTGGAGGCACGACCCTTGGGAGAGGCCGGGCAATATAAGTAGAAGGTCAATCGCAATGACTGCGAGGAGTCCCAGAGCGAGCGCTGTGGTAATGCAGATTGTGGCCCATTTGCAGATGCGAGCGAGCTTCCTCAGTTTGGCTATCGTCTGTTCGCGGCTGATGGTTTCATTCGATATAGATGCGTTTCGGTGGACCATAACCCCTCCAATCGGCGTTTGGGATGATACTTGTATCATATCAGAATTAACGATAAACGATAAATAATTACGGATACTGAGTAAGTAATGATTGAAAACGATTAGCGTGAGCTATTAGCTCATTTTGGATGCCGGAGTTTGGCGTTCGGGGGATGAGGACAAATGCCAAAATTTCCTGTGATCGCGCAAGCGTTCCATCGCGTTTCCCTAATTCATCTGGGAAAACAACTGCAAACGATTGCAAGTAACCGGTGAACGGTCGAAAACTACCGTTCACCGATAATCTCAAAACTGGTTCTAACTGGTATTAAGTCAAAAAGACCAATTCACATATCTTCACAATGACCTGCAATTTTTCTACACGCTATTTTTAGCCGCCCTGCGTTGTTTAGACACAGGAAAAGATCCGATTTTTTGCCAAAGCATTTCGAAACGGTTTCAAAACCGCAGGTAGAAGTGTTAACGACCGGTAAACGGTCGATTTATCACCGTGAGCGGTGCAAAAACGTTTTACCGTATGAATCAACGAAAGCGACCTCTTCTGGGGTGATATAGTGACAACAACACGTCACGTGGTTACTACCAGTTTAGAAACCACTGGTCTTCAAAGAACGCTTTCTAAGAAGCTTTAAGGGCGAGTGCCCGCTGGCTTCCGAAAATCATCGGACTCAGATTGTACACACCTTCGGAAGGGAAATTTGAATGGTTGGCTTTATTCTTACCGGTCATGGACAGTTCGCACCCGGCCTTGCAAGCGCTATCGCTATGGTTGCCGGCGACCAGCCTGCTTTTACCGTCGTTCCTTTTGAGGGCGACCAGGCCGCATCCTACGGTGAGGATCTCCGCGCCGCTATTACCGCCATGCGCGAGGAGTGCGATGGCGTGCTCGTCTTTACCGACCTGCTTGGCGGCACCCCGTTCAACCAGTCGATGATGATTGCCCAGGATGTCGACAACGTCGAGGTTCTGACTGGCACCAACCTTCCCATGGTTATTGAGCTTCTGTTCCTCCGCGGCAATGCCACGCTCGCCGAGCTTGGCGAGCAGGCCGTGACCGTTGGCCAGACGGGCGTCACCGCCCAGACGGTCGCATCCGTTGCCGGCTCCGAGGAAGAGGATATCTTCGGCGACGAGGACGGCATCTAATGGCCGATTTCGGAGCCAACGTCCTGAGCTCCTCGGTCGCCCTTTTAGGCCTGCTTGTCATCATGGGCTTGATTTACACCATCTGGTCGCAAATCAACATGAAGAAGAAGCAGAAGTACTTCAAGGAGCTGCACACCGAGCTCAAGCCGGGTCAAGAGGTTTTTTTCGCCGGCGGTATCTACGGAACCGTCAAAGGCATCGAAGGCGAGAAGGTCCAGATCAAAGTCCGATCCGGAGCCGTCGTAGATGTTTCGCGTTACGCGATTCAGGAGATCAAGTAACTGTCGTCAGCAAATAACGAAAGGAAGCTGATCAACATGGCAGAACCCAACATTCTTCTTACCCGCATCGATAACCGACTGGTTCATGGTCAGGTTGCCACCCAGTGGAACTCCACCCTGGGCTCCAACCTCATCCTCGTCGCCAACGACGACGTGGCGTCCAACACCATGCGCCAGAACCTCATGAAGATGGCCGCTCCCGCCGGCGTCGCTACGCGTTTCTTCTCTCTGCAGAAGACCATCGACGTCATTGGCAAGGCGAGCCCGCGCCAGAAGATCTTCATCGTGGCCGAAACACCGGAAGACGTGCTTACGCTCGTCAAGGGCGGTGTGCCTATAAAGAAGGTAAACATCGGCAACATGCACATGTCGGAAGGAAAGCGCCAAGTCGCCACCTCCGTCGCAGTTAACGACGAGGATGTCGCTGCGTTTAAAGAGCTGCAGGAATTGGGGGTGGAGTTGGAGATCAGGCGCGTTCCGAGCACGCCTGTTGAGGACACGAGCAAGCTCTTCTCGTAATCCTCGTGATCCACGTTGTCAGGAGTGAAACCCTGACGTTCTGTACGTGAAATCCAAAGTGCGTACATACATTTTGAAAGGAGGAGCAAGATGGAATACTCGATCATCCAGATCGCTCTGGTCTTCGTCGTCACGTTCATCGCGGCAATCGACCAGTTTGACTTCCTCGAGTCTCTCTATCAGCCCATCGTCACCGGCGCCGTCATCGGTCTTATCCTTGGCGACCTCAACACCGGTCTTCTCGTGGGTGGTACCTATCAGCTCATGACGATCGGCAACATGCCGATCGGAGGCGCTCAGCCGCCTAACGCCGTCATCGGCGGCATCATGGCAGCCATTCTCGCTATCGCCACGGGCCTCGAGCCCAACGCGGCAGTCGGCCTCGCCATTCCGTTCGCTCTGCTTGGCCAGCTTGGCGTTACCCTGGTCTTCACGCTTATGTCCCCGCTTATGTCCACGGCCGATAACATGGCTCACAACGCGGACACCAAGGGCATCGAGCGCCTGAACTACTTCGCCATGGCTCTGCTCGGCCTGATCTTCGCTGTTGTCGTCACCCTGTTCTTCATCGCTGGCGCTACCATCGGTCAGACCATCGCTTCTGCCATCCCGACTTGGCTGCAGACCGGTCTCTCCGCTGCAGGCGGCATGATGCGCTTTGTCGGCTTCGCCGTCCTGCTCAAGGTTATGATGAACCGCGATATGTGGGGCTTCTTCCTCATGGGCTTTGGCCTCGCGCTCATCACCGTTGCCAACGATTCGCTGGCAACCCCTGCTCTGCTCATCCTCGCTCTCATCGGCTTCGGCATCGCTTTCTGGGACTTCCAGCAGCAGACCGAGCTGAAGGGTGCAGCTGTTTCTGACGGAGGTGACTTCGAAGATGGCATCTAATGAGTATGTGATCCCGGAGCACTACGAGGATCTCACTCCTGCTCCGCAGCTCGACCAGAAGACCCTCAACAAGATGGCTTGGCGCTCCTGCTTCCTGCAGGCATCGTTCAACTACGAGCGCATGCAGGCCGCTGGCTGGCTTTACTCCATCATCCCCGGTCTGGAGAAGATCCACACCAACAAGAACGACCTCGCGGCTTCCATGAGCCACAACCTGGAGTTCTTCAACACTCACCCGTTCCTCGTCACCTTTGTTATGGGCATCGTGCTTTCGCTCGAGCAGAACAAGGTTGACATCCCCACGATCCGCGCCGTCCGCGTCGCCGCAATGGGCCCGCTCGGTGGTATCGGTGACGCCCTGTTCTGGCTGACGCTCGTGCCTATCACGGCCGGCATCACCTCCAACATGGCCATCAACGGCAACGCCGCTGCGCCGATCATCTTCCTGGTGATCTTCAACGCCGTCCAGTTCGCTCTGCGCTTCTGGCTCATGAACTGGTCCTACAAGCTTGGCACCAGCGCTATTGACGCTCTGACCGCCAACATGCAGGCCTTCACGCGTGCCGCTTCCATCATGGGCGTCTTCGTCGTCGGTTGCCTGGTCGTCACCATGGGTGGCACCCAGATCAACCTCCAGATCCCCAACGGCACCACCCGTGGTCTCTCCGCTACTACCGTGATCGTCTCCGAGAAGGAGGCCGAGAACTTCACCGGTATGGAGGGCATCGATACCGAGACCGCTGAGGCCGGCACCATCGCCATGACCGATGAGGACGGCAACGCCCTCACCGCTTCCGATGCCGACGGCAACGCTGTCGAGTGCGGCGTCACCGATCTGGGCAACGGCATGGAGTCCGTTACCTACGGCACCGTCACCGAGGATCCGGTCAACTTCTCCGTTGCCGACACCCTCAACACCATCGTCCCGAAGCTCGTCCCGCTTATGCTTACGCTGCTGCTTTACTACATGTTCGCTAAGCACAGCTGGACCCCGACCAAGGGCATTCTCCTGCTCTTTGTCCTTGGCATCCTGGGCGCTGGCCCGCTTGGTCTCTGGCCGAGCATCTGGTAAGGCTCTAGCTTGAGGGGTGTGTCCCTACGCGGCTCACACCCCGACCCCTTAAGCCATGTGTATGTTAAAAGCCGCGTGCTCGAAAGAGCGCGCGGCTTTTGTATTCTTGATGAGTCGGGTGTTACAGACTGATAATGCTTAACACCCTAGGTAGTTAGCCGAATTCGAGCAAAAGGGAGGATAGGATGACGATCGGAGCGCGCAAACAGCCCCTTTACGATCAGCTGGTCGATATTCTGACCGAAAAGATTGACCATGAATATCATGCCGGCGACATGATTCCTTCCGAGCGCGAACTTTCGGAGCGCTATGGTCTCTCACGCACCACGGTGCGCCTGGCTCTGCAGGAACTGGAGCGTTTAGGACTGGTGGTTCGGCAGCACGGTCGCGGTACCTTTGTGACCGACCGTTCGGCAAAGGCAACCAATCTTATGCAGTCCTACAGCTTTACCGAGCAGATGCGCGCGATGGGCCGCGACCCCGAGACCACGATTCTCGAGTTTTGCGAGATGGAGGCCGATAAGAATCTGGCCGAGCATATGGGATTGCGTATCGGCGATCGCATTTTTAAGCTCAAGCGCCTTCGTTCTGCCGACAACATGCCCATGATGGTCGAACGCAGCTATCTACCGGTTCGTCAATTTCTGTCCCTAAAGCGGCCGCTGCTGGAGCGTAAGCCGCTTTACGATGTGATTGAGCAAGACTTTCAGCAAAAGATACGTGTGGCCGAAGAGGAATTCTATGCGAGCATAGCCCGTCCCACCGATGCCCACCTTTTGGGAATTGTCGAGGGTTCGCCCGTGCTTGATTTGGTCAGGACTACGTATAACGAGTCAAACGAGGTTGTGGAGTATACACTCTCGGTTGCTCGTGCCGATCAGTTTAAATACAAGGTTTATCACCAGCGTAGCAACTAGTGTCCGCATCGTTTCCATATGGTGATTCTTTGCATTTAACTGGTTACTACCAGATAACCAACCGAAGTGTATAATTGCACGTCAGAGGTTTACTTCTAGAGAGAGGTATTAGAAATGATCGAGAAGAGTGTCGAGGAGCTCACCGAGCTCGGCGCCCAGATCACCACGGCCGAGATTGCTCAGCAGCCCGAGCTTTGGCGTGATACGCTCAACATCTATCGCGAGAACAAGGAGGCCATCGAGGCCTTCCTGGCCGAGGCTCGCGCTATGGGCGAGGGCCGTCTGTCCGTTGTCTTCACTGGTGCCGGTACGTCCGACTACGTTGGCGATACCTGCGCCCCGTACCTGCGTCACGCTGGCAACACTGATCTCTACGACTTTAAGCCCATCGCCACGACCGACATCGTGAGCGCCCCGCGCGACTTCCTACGCGCCGAGGATCCCACGCTCGTGGTTTCCTTTGCCCGCTCTGGCAACAGCCCCGAGAGCCTTGCCGCCGTTGCCGTTGCCAAGGAGCTCGTCCACAACGTCAAGTTCCTCAACATCACTTGCGCTCCCGAGGGCAAGCTCGCCGTCGAGTCTGCCGATGATCCCAACGCGCTGACGCTGCTCATTCCGCGCGCCAACGACAAGGGCTTCGCCATGACCGGTTCTTATTCCTGCATGACCCTGCTCTCCACCCTTATTTTCGACACTGCCTCTGACGAGCAGAAGGCCGAGTGGGTCGAGACCATCGCCAAGATGGGCGAGGAGGTCATCTCCCGTGAGCCCGAGATCGCCGATTACCTGGCTGGCGACTTCAACCGCGTGACCTACTTGGGTTCTGGCTCCTTCGGTGGCCTTGCCCAGGAGAGCCAGCTCAAGATCCTTGAGCTCGCTCACGGTCTGGTCGCTACTTCCTACGACACCTCCATGGGCTATCGTCACGGACCTAAGTCCTTCGTCGACGATAAGACGCTCGTCTTCGTGTTCGTCAATAACGACGCCTACACCCGTCAGTACGACATCGACATCCTCAACGAGATCGGTGGCGACGAGATCGCTCAGCACACCATCGCCGTTCAGCAGGAAGGTGCCACCGTCTATGAGGGTGAGTCCTTCACCTTTAAGGGCTACGAGGCACTTCCCGAGGGCTACCTTGCTCTGCCGTTCGTGATGTTTGCCCAGGCTATCAGCCTGCTCAACTCCGTGCGCGTGGGCAACACGCCCGATACGCCGAGCCCCACCGGCACGGTCAACCGCGTGGTTAAGGGCGTGACGATTCACCCCTTCACCGCTTAATCGCGTCCCCCTGTAGGGGCGCCCGTCCGCTCATAACGGCGGGCGGGCGCTTTTTGTTTTACGTGAGCTGGGTATAAGCATCACTACAGTCAACTGCTTTAGAAGCAAGGAGTGCATATGAGCACGTACGCAATTAAGGCTGACAAGTTCTTCTTGCCGGCAGGCCCGCAACTGGGCGGCTATCTTATGGTCGAGGATGGCGTCTTTGGCGCCTGGCAGGCCGACGAGCCCTCTTGCGAGATTAAGGACTACACGGGATCGTGGATCGCACCGGGTATGGTCGATACTCACATCCATGGCTTCTACAACCACTCAACTACCGATAACGATCCCGAGGGCATCGATATCAGCTCGACCGAGCTCGCCCGTCGCGGCACCACCAGCTGGCTGCCCACGACGTTCACCGATGGCGTCGAGCAGATCAAGGACGCCTGCGCCGCCATCGCTCAGGCGGACGAGGGCCGCGGCCCCGACTTCTGCGGTGCTCGCATTCAGGGCATCTACCTGGAGGGCCCCTTCTTTACCATGAAGCACGTGGGCGCTCAGAACCCCGCTTATCTTATCGACCCCTCCGAGGAGGTCTTCGATCAGTGGCAGGAGGCTGCGGGTGGTCGCATCGTCAAGAGCGCCATGGCGGCCGAGCGCGACGGTGCCGCTGCTTATGCGGCTGCTCTGAATGCCAAGGGTGTGGTGACCAGCATCGGTCACTCCGACGCCACCTATGATGAGTGCATCGCCGCCATCAATGCCGGTGCCAGCTGCTTTACGCATACCTATAACGGCCAGCGCGGACTGCATCACCGCGAGCCCGGTGTCGTGGGTGCTGCCATGTCCACGCCCGAGACCTACGCCGAGATCATCTGTGACGGCAAGCACGTAAACCCTGCCGCCATCAAGGCACTGCTGCAGGCAAAGGGCTGGCAGCACACGGTGCTCATCACCGACTGCCTGGGTTGCGGTGGCATGCCCGAGGGCAGCTACACCAGTGGTGGTATGGACGTCATCATGAAGGACAACCTGTGCTGGCTCGCCGACGGCAAGAGCATTGCCGGCTCGGTGCTCACGCTTGCCCAGGGCGTCAAGAACATCGTCGACTGGGGCATCGCCAGCGCCGATATCGCCATTCGCATGGCAACCGAGGTGCCGGCACGCTCCGCGCACATCGAGGGTAAGTGCGGCAGCATCATGCCGGGTCGCGACGCCGACTTTGTCGTGTTCGACCATGATCTCACCCTCGTCGAGACGTATGTTGGCGGCCAGAGCGTCGGCAACGCCTTTACCGAGTAACGATAGAAAAAGACGGCGGGCCCGAATCTGCTCGGACCCGCCGTATGGGTTAAACGCTCAAAAGCACCTTCACAGTTGCAGCTTGTTAGCGATCTTCTTTGCCGTGCGCTTAACGCCGGCCACCAGACCTCCTGCAGGATGCTCCTTCTCGTATGCTAGGCGCTTCTCACGCTTGACGTACTCCTCGACGATGATATCGCCATATTCGTCTTCGATCTTGTCGAAGAAGTCGACGGCGCCCTTAATTTCCTCAGCGGTCGGGTGTCCCTTTTGGACACCGCCGGCGAGTTTGAACGGCCCCCACGTATCAAAGCCGGGGCAGCCGTAGACACCCATAAAGATGGCCTGCCTCATGCGGCAGATGCCATCGATATCCTTGCCGTACCACTTGTTTTTGCCACCGTAGGTCATAAGGCCAAACACCTTGTCCTGCGGCTGCAGCACGTTCGTGAGCACGCGTGCCATATCCTTGTCGATCTCGGAGTAATAGATGCCCGTGGCGACGCCGATTAGATGATATTCGTGCAGGTTGGGGTACTCGTTTTTGCCGAGTGACTTCACGTCGAGGGTATCGATCTCGGGGTGCGCCTCGACGATGGCGTCCACGAGCTTTTTCGTATTGCCGTGATGGCGCGAGGCGTAGAGGATGATGGTTCGCATAAGAAGGCCTTTCAGCTGTAATTGCATCAATGTCTGTATGGTACCCCGTTACATGGCTGGGATACCGGACGCATCGATGAACGTGCGGGTTTGTCCTTTGGTCAGGGCCGAGACGGGTACTTGCGAGCAAAAAGCAGTTGTTCGAAAGGATGGGCAATGGAATACGCTCTCTCCAACGATTCGATTTCTATTAAGGTGTCCACGGCTGGTGGTTCGTTTACCTCGATCGAGGCCGGAGGTCGCGAGTATCTGTGGCAGGGCGATCCCGCCGTGTGGTCCGGCCAGGCACCGATTTGCTTCCCGATTTGCGGAGGCTTGCGCGATAACAACGCCATGACGTTTGCCGGGCATCATGTAAAGCTCGCTCGCCATGGGTTTGCGCGCAAACAGGAGTGGAAGCTGCTGAGCCAGAGCGAGAACGAGCTGGCGATGTGCCTGGCTTCGGAGGATAACGCCGCGCTGCTGAGCGATTATCCGTATCCGTTTAAGCTTGTCGCCCGCTATACGCTCGAGGACGCTGCCGTGCGCGTTTCCTATGAGGTCACCAACGAGGGCACCGAGGACATGCCGTTCTTTATTGGCGGTCATCCCGGCTTTAGGTGTCCGCTCGATGAGGGCGAGGCCTATACGGACTACGAGTTGCGCTTTGAGAAGGACGAGGCTGCGGAGCTCTGCACCGCCGTCCCCTCGACTGGCTTGATTGACGTGACCAATCGCTCCAAGAACCCCATGGTGGGAAAGACGCTGCCTCTGTCACATGAGCTCTTCGATTTTGCGGAGACCATCTTTGACGTGCTCGAGAGCCGTCAGGTCACGCTTTCCAAAAAGGGCGAGGACAAGGGCGTCCGCCTGAGCTTTGAGGGCTTCCCATATCTCATTGTGTGGAGCAAGCCCGAGGGCGATTTTGTGGCGGTTGAGCCCTGGGGCGGCCTTTCGACCTGCTCCGATGAGGACGACGTGCTTGAGCATAAGCGCGGCTGCCTTGTCGCCAAGCCCAAGGAGACCGTCGTTCGCTCGTTCACGATTGAGATTCTGTAATTCCGTTTTGTCGACTCGTATCGCGAGGCACAAGGAGCCTGCGAGATAAGGAGCTAAAAATGATCCTCACCGTTACGATGAACCCGTCTGTCGATACGCGCTATCAGCTCGATGAGCTCGTCATCGACGACGTCAACCGTGTGACGCCCGAAAAGACCGCCGGCGGCAAGGGCCTTAACGTAGCCCGCGTCCTTGGTCAGTTGGGCGACGATGTTGTGGCAACCGGCCTGCTTGGTGGCCATATGGGCGCCTATATGGCCGAGCTCATGGACGCCAACGGTATTAACAACGACTTTGTGCCCATCAAGGGCGAGACCCGCATCTGCCTCAATATCCTTCATGCCGGCAACCAGACCGAGCTGCTCGAGAGCGGCCCGACAATTGCCCCCGAGGAGCTCGATGCCTTTACCGCCAAGTTTACCGAGCTTGCGAGCAAGGCCGACGTCGTCACCATTTCGGGTTCTCTGCCCCGCGGTGTCGAGGCAGACTACTATGCCAAGATCACGGGCATTGCCGAGAACGCCGGCGCCAAGGTGCTGCTCGATACCTCAGGTGCTTCGCTCGAGGCCGCCCTTAAGTCCGAAATTAAGCCCGAGCTTGTCAAGCCTAACCTGACCGAGATCAACGGCCTTCTGGGCACGAGCTTTACCACCGACGATGTGGACGAGCTCCGCGCCGCGCTCGCCTCTGATGCCCGCTTCTCCGATATCCCCTGGGTCGTCGTGTCCATGGGCGCTGCCGGCTCCGTTGGCTTCCACAATGGCCGTGCGTTCCGCGCAAAGACGCCCGATATCCCTGCCGTTAACGCCACGGGCTCTGGTGACTCCACTATCGCTGGCTTCGCGCATGCCATTGCTGCTGGCGCAGACGACGAGACGGTGCTGCGTACCGCCAACACCTGCGGCAAGCTCAATGCCATGGATCCCATGACTGGCCATCTGGTCATGGACCGTTGGGACGAGGTTTACAACGGCGTTGTCGTGACCGAGCTGTAGGAGCTTGTGCTGCGGCCCCGGCATCGGTTGCCAGCTCATGTCGACGACAAGTGCAGTAGCATTATGCCGGGGCGCGACGCCGACACTGTCGTGTTCAATCCCGACCTTACCCTGGTCGAGACGCATGTGGGTGGCAACAGCGTCGGTAATGCGTTTGCCGAGTAGCCGCCAAAGAAACGATCCGAGAGGGGATTTAGATGATTTACGGTGCATTGGGCGATATCGAGGAGTACCGTGGAATGCTCAAGGGCCTCGACGTGCTGATCGACTGGCTCGAGGAGAACGATCCGGCGAAGCTCGAGGTCGGCAGCCATCCGATTCTGGGCGACAAGGTCTTTGCGAACGTCATGGCTCCCACGACGCGTCCCGAAGCCGAGGCTCACTATGAGACGCATCAGCGCTATCACGACCTGCAGATCGACGTCGAGGGTCGCGAGGCCTTTAAGGTTGCCACGGGCAGCCTGACGCTGGTTCAGGAGTTTGACGAGAAGGACGACTACGATCTGGTCGATTCCGACGCCTCGATCGCCGGCGATCTTGCTGACGACAAGTTTGCGCTGTTTGTTGCCGGCGAGCCTCACATGCCCACGCTCGAGTTCCAGGGCGATGGCGCGCAGCCGGTCAAGAAGATTTGCTTTAAGCTGCTTGCAGATGCTTACTGGGAGGAGTAGCGCGCTGCTCGGCTGAGCTGTTCGTGTTGCGAGCGTTATCCCTTGGGGGAGCTCGCTTGGGCCCCGCTGAACGCGGTTCCTTTGGGGATTGCGGCTGGCGGGGCTTTTTGTTGAGTAGGGGAGTTGCCGGCGGCGTTGTGCTTGGATTGGCATTGTGCGATAAATCGGCAAGAAAAAAGCCGCCCGAAGGCGGCTATCTTGTGCAATGGAGCCAGCGACCGGGCTCGAACCGGTGACCCCCGCTTTACGAGTACGTGAATTCGGCATTTAACGAGATGAGGCCAATTTCACTGAATTAAAAGGAAGCGCAGGTAGAAATAGGTAACTAACAATTATTGAGCTAGCTATTAGAATCATATTTCCCACTATTCTCACACTTAGAGAGACTTGAAAGTGTGAAAAGTTTCGATTAGGCTTGCTGGCAAAGCTTTAAAGGCTTTGCCAGCAAGCCTAATCGAAAATCTAACGAGGGATATGATTGCAGGGATTGATAAAAAAGACCGCTCGCGGCACATCGGAATGCATCGATAAGAGCAAAGGCGTCTATCGGATTTATTTTTCCCTGGGAAAAGATCCGGAGACAGGACGGTACCGCCGTAGTCCGTCACGCAGGGTTCACTGCAGAAGCAAGAACCCGAAAAACTGGCCGAGTGAAGTCGCCAAGGCGCTGGAGGCCTATAGAGCTGAACTTGAGGGCGCTTCCAACCGTGGCAATGGTCCTCTGGGCCTATCAGATTATGCGGACAGGTTTCACGCGAACAGGGAGTCGACCATGGGATCACCTCTTGCTTATGAGCGTGAAGGTTTGGACATTCGTCACATACGCGAGCTGTTCGGCAATCCCGATCTCACTCGGCTTAAATCGGATGACGTTCGCACTGCTTATGCCAAGGCTAGAAAAGAAGGCCGATTCAGCGAAAGTGAAATTCGCCGCATCCACATCAAGCTCAAACAGGTAATGGAGGATGCCGTCGATAACGACCTCGTGGGCAAAAACCCTTGTAGGGGAGTGAAACTGCCCAAGCAGAATGTCGAGGCTCGTAAGGCGCTGAGCGCCGATGAGGCGGCAAGGCTTCTTGCGGTCCTTTTGGAGGAGAAGCCATCTTCCTTTATCACATGCACAATGCTTCTACTTCTCTGCGGTTTGAGGAAGGGGGAGGCCCTTGGTCTCTCATGGGAGGATTATGACCCCGACGCCAAGACTCTGAGGATAGTAAAGCAATATACGAACGACAGGACATTGAGGCCGCCTAAATCAAAGATGAGCAGGCGTAAGATTTCGGTTGGAAATGAACTTGCCGACTATCTGGACAGGTGGAAAGCCATTCAGCGGAGTGAGTTCGATTCCTTTGCAGTGGGGCAGACTGGAGAAACGCCCATTGTCCATTCCATTGGGATCGTTGACGCCGCCAACGGCAAACGGGCTCTTGTGACCCGGATGGATGGACATAACTATTCAAGGGCGTTTAGGCTGTTTGCGGCGAAAAACGGCTTCGGTACTTTTAAGGAGAGCAGGGAAGTCATTGGGAGTGACGGCGTCAAACGTACCCGCTATACGGGTTATAGCGGGCTGAAGCCTCATGAGCTTAGACATACGCAAGCGACTTTGCTCGTTGGTGCCAATGCGGACATTAAGACGATCCAGGCGCGTTTGGGCCATGCTAGCCCATCGACGACGCTGTCTATCTATAGCCACTTTATCGAGGCAAATGACCAGAAGGCAGCATCAGTGCTGGATGATCTGCTGAAGGGCTAAAAAGGGCTAAAAAAGAGGCCCCTTTGGGGCCTCTTTTTTAAGCGACATTGTTTCGGTAGATCATTGCGCCATATGGCGGCTCCAGCTCCATAGACTGATAGTAGCTGGCATCTAGAAGGTTGAAATAACAAATGATGGGGGCGGCTAGGTGCTCGTCCATATTTAGGTAATGTCCCTCATCATCTGTGACCAGTTTGACCTCGTCGCGCATCACGTCGGTCATGCGGGGCCAGAGTTTGGTTGCGCGCTGCAATTTGTCCTTTTGACTGTACTCTCCGTTATGGAAGAAGGCAAAATGAGGCGCATCGTATTTTGCGCCGCCGCGAATTTCGATAATTCCGACCTGGCTGCAAGACTTCGCGCATTCCTCTGTTTCCAATAAAGTCCAAGAGGAGGGGAGGACAGCGTAATCGCCGCCGAGGAGATCGACCCGTCTCATTCCCTGGGGCCTCTCCTCTTTCTCGCAATATAAAGAGAAATGGTCGTGGAGCCTCTGGAATTGCTCTCGATAAAGTTCCAATTGACTAAAACTCATTTCTTCTGATCCGTCAACGGGAAGGGCCTTCATTTCATTGGTGATTTGCCGAGCTTCCCTGAGGCACGCCTCATCGAGGGCCCTGGCGACCCTCGGCTGCAACCCCGTGAGCAGGTTGCATAGATAGTCGATAGCCTCGCCGGTGCTTCTGACTGATTCGGGGTTCTTGAGGCGTAGCTCTTCGATTTTCTCCGGGGTCGTCGCCTGAACAGTTGTTCCGAACTTAATTTTCCGCATCTTACTTCCGGATAATGGTAAACGTCCCATAACCACTCCAATCATCGTTGTATATATATTAAATCAGTCAGACAATAAAGTCTATACAGTCAGAAAGTGAATTAGAAATTAGAACTGTAACTAGATATGATTGTGCAACAGACAGTGTTACAATATAAACAGTAAGCGCCTGACCAGCTTGTTTGAAAGGAGTTATTTTATTTTCGGTCATTGATTAAAAAGCCGCCCGCCCTTCCCTATCTAAGTTTGGCGACGAAGGGGGAGGGGCGAGCTAGCCTGAAAGGATTCTACCATGATTGTAGAGCCTGAACCGTACGCTGCCGTACAAGCATCAACTGCGGTTTCTTCTGATTCCAACTTGGGCCACGAGCGCCTTCTTGGCATCGCTGAAGTGTGCAAGATAACCGGCTTGAGTCCGGTTACGGCCTCGAAGATGATGAAGGAGAGCGGGCGCGCGATTGCGTTGCACCGCCGCATTTACATCCTTGAATCGAGCTTCTTTGCATACCTCCATGAATTGGAGGCGAGCGAACCGTGCCGGCTTTAAATCCCATGAGCGTCGGCCTCGACGAGACCGCCTTGCGTATCTTAAAGAATAGGCCGCTTGGGCATATCGAACACGGTGCGCTGGATACTATCCTCGGAGGTCTTCGTCAATACCTGTGCATCGTCCCCGGCGGACCCGGTACGGGTAAAACAACGTTTATGCAGCAAATCGCCGACGGATGGGCCATTGCTGGCCATCCGGTGGTCATCTTTGAGGGCGAGCTCGGGCGAGACAGCATGCTCGCGAAGAGCCTCACCCGCATCTCGGGCGGCGAGCTCACGCACGATGATATGAACGGCGATGGCATGTCTGAGGACAAACGCGGGCTCTTCGAGAAGGTTCTCGACATTTACGCCCGCAGCATCGCCGAGCGAATGTATATCATTCCTGGTGAAATTAAATATGCCGGGATGCGAAAGGCAATCGAAGAGGTTGCCGATAAACATGGCGAACCGCCACTGGTTATTGTTGATTACGCGCAAATCGTCTCTTTGCCGCAGGAACTGCGCATTGCCGACGAGCGTATCGGTCTCAAGCTCGTCGCTTCCGAGCTCCGCCGAATCGTGGATGAGGCCCATTGTCCGCTCTTCGCTATCTCATCAATTAACCGCGTTAATTACGACAAGCAGACCACCGGGCTTCAGGCGATAGGCGGGTGCAACATGTTCGAGTATTCGGCAGATCTCGTTATGTCGCTTTCTATTAAGGGCGATAAGCCCGAAGAGCGTAATGCCAATATGTTGCTTAAAAAACGGCCCGTCATTGCTTCAATCACAAAGAACCGTTACGGTTCCTGCGGTATTGTCGAGTTTGAGTTCAACGCACCAGCAGCGATGTTTACCGAAATCGGCTAATTATGGAGCCCGGACCCTACATTGGTGGATACCGGGCTCCCAATCCATGCTTGTCGTCCGATGAGCTCGCGCGCGCCGAGAACAGGGATCTTCCTCTGCTCTCGGCCGATGAGCTCATTTGGGAATGGAAGCGCCTGCTCGATGCTCTCGATATCTATAGAGAACAATGGCGACCATACCGTATATATCTCGGCAGCTTGCCGGGAGTCCCCTTCGATGTCTGGGCGAGGGTGAGGATTGGGCGCATCGGTCAGATGCTCCAAACAATTTCAACTTAATAAAAGGGGCGGGGCCGATGCGTCGGCCCCGCTCGGATTGGATGGTTATGACTTCCATGAATACGCATATCAACGTACGGATGAGTGAGTCGCAGCGTAAGGCTATCGAGGAGAAGGCGGCGGCCATGAACATGCCGGCGTCCTCCTTCATGCGCGATGCCGCCCTGCTCTGCGGCGAGAAGCCGGTCAGGGTCGCCGACGCGGGGGAACTTGCCGGTATCAGGACTGAGTTGAAGAAGATCGGCACGAACCTCAACCAGGCGGTCCGCGCCCTCAACACCTACGGGTCCGATCCGGTCGTCCTCAATAATCTCAACCGGGCGACATCAATCGTCTCGACGGCGGTGGGCTGGGTCAACGACCTACTCGCCCGTGCGAGAGAGTAGGTGGTTCTCGTGAAGGAGAAGCTGGTCATGGCGCTGGTTTTCGCAGCGCTGCTTACCGCGGGGTTTGCGCCACTTATCGCCATTCCCCTCGATTGCATGATCCTCGGATTTCCAATCGAGCTGAGCTCGATCGGATTCACCCTGAGCGTGGATAACACCATTTGGTGGTGGATTAACGTGGGGCCTCATTGCGTCCCTGGCTGTCTCGCCTCGTTCGCGCTGTTCCTGTCGGTATTCGTGCTCATGCAGCTATCGGCTTCCTCGAAGGAGCGAGCCGCCGACGGAGGTGTACTTGGGGAGGCGCGGGTGAAAACGGGGCCGGAGACCATCCGGGGCTCGGAGATTTGGGACGGGCACGGACAGCCGAAAAGCAGAGGATTCGTGTACGGGTTTGAGAAGACGCTGTTCGGCTCCAAGTATCTGTTCGAACCGAGGCGGCACATGTTCCTCGACGGCTCAACGGGTGCCGGAAAATCAAGATCGCTGCTGATCCCGACAATTGATCTGCTGACGTATGGGGCGGATGACGGGGAATCGAGGCCGCAGACCATTATCGTGTCCGATGTGAAGAGTGAGCTCATCGAGTTGACGGGCGACGAGCTGGAGCGTCGCGGGTACCGGGTGCTTCTGCTGGACGCCCAGCATCCCGAGAAGAGCGACACGTTCAATCCACTGGAAATGGTCGATAGGCTCGCGAACGGGGGGAATCTGCCGGGGGCTGAGCAGGCCGCGGATGCCGTCGCCCGTACGCTCATCGCCGGGGAGGGCGATGCGAAGGCGAGCCACTGGACGGAATCCGCGCGGTCGCTGCTCGCCGCGACGATCCTTCTGGTCGTGCTGGACGAGGGCTGCCCGCGGGGCTGCAAGCACCTCGCGACGGTCTACCACATCATGTGCCTGGGGACGGAGGGGGCCGGCGAGGATCCGTGTGAGCCGCTGAAGGGCCTGTTCCGTTCCCTGCCGCAGGGGCATCCGGCCCGCTCGCGTGCCTCACAGTTCATCTCGAGCGGCGGCAACGAGCTGAGGAGCATCGTTTCCACGCTAAAGGTCAACCTGAGGATCTACGCTTCGGCGCCGATTGCGCGAATGGTCTCGGGCGATGATATCGATCCGAGTAGAATCCTGAGCGAGAAGACCGCGCTGTTCCTCCACGTGATGGACGAGGGCTCCCCCTACAACGCGATCGCGGCGGTCCTGTTCGAGCAGCTCTACGCTGCCGTGTATTCCATCGCGGACGCAGCTGGTGGAAAGCTGCCGCGGCCGGTGTCCATCCTCGGCGACGAATGGGGGAACCTGCCGAAGGTCGAGTGCCTGCCTAGCCTTCTCAGCCTTGGGCGCTCGTACGACCTGTTCTGGATGGGCGCAGTCCAGAACATCTCTCAGCTGAACAAGTACGGCGAGCGCGACGGACGGAAGAAGATCCTGGCAAACTGCGGCGTCAAGGTCGCCATGAAACTGGGCGAGGCCGAGGACCGCCAGTATTTCACCGAGCTAGTCGGGAAGACGACGCGGCACACCATGGGAACCAGCTCGAGCAGGGGGCCTTCGGGCGGTACGGGGTCGACATCCTACAGCGAGCACGCCGACGACCTGATTCATCCTTGGGAGTGGACGGAGATGTCCCCCGACAAGGACGGCGTCATCGTGGTGAAGACCGCGGAGAACGGCGTGGGCAGGGAACATGCGGGGTGCTTCCGGGCCCCTGTCTGCGATTGCACGCGGATGCCGACGAAGGAGCACTTCGATCTGGGGACGCGCGAGCACGAGGCGGCCAAGAGGATGGAATACCAGGCCAGGCTGATATCAAGGCAAATGGGTCGGGAGGACGGCGTCGATCTCTGGACTCCCGAATTCGAGGAAGAGGCCGCGGAGCCGCCTGTTGCCGACGGATGGTCCGGCCTCTTCGTCGACTGACGGCGGTTTTTGAAGGGAGTTGGAAAATGACCGCAATCAAGCAGGCGAGCGTCATGAGCGGGGAGCACCTCCAAAACCTCAAGCGGTATTTCGATTGGGACAGGGAGAAAGTCCTGGACCACGATATCCAGCACATCATCGATGAGGATCGATGGTTCGAGGAAATGGACGCCACCCGGGAGGCGGCCGGGCACAACCGGCCCGGGAAGCAGGGCTCAAGGTGCACGTACATGCAGCATCAGGTGATCGGCTTCAACCCGGACGAGTGCTCCTGCAACGGCGGGCCGATGACGCCCTCGCGTTGCATGGAGTACGCGAGGGACTACATCGCCAAGCGCTATCCCAACCAGGAGATCGTGATTGTGCTGCATGAGGAGAGGTGCAGGTCGGATGGATCGGCCCGATTCGCCGCTCACCTCGCCATCAATAGGACGGACCTCGAGACTGGGCGGCGTCTGAACGACGGGCCGGCGAGGGCGGCGGCGAAATCCCGCGTGAGAACGGTGAAGGAGCTCGATACGAAGTACGGCCTGAGCCAGCTCGAAAGGGGCCTCTCGAACTCGAAGGTGCACGCGCGCCAGCCCGGTCGCGAGGAGCGCGAGATGGCAAAGAAGGGGAGATCCGACAAATCCGAGAACGCAAGGGTCCGAGCGATTGTCGCCCAGAGGGCAGAGGAGGTCGGGAGGCTCAAGAGCTGCCCCGACCGCTTCGGAGAGTTTGCAAGGCGGTTGGAATCGGATGGGATCGAGATCGCCCGATCCAAGCGGGGGGCGCTGCAATACCGCTATCACTCGGAGTCCCTCGGCAAGACGAGGAAGATCAACGGCGCGAGGCTCGGCTACGCCGTCAACCGCTCGACCGGGCGGATTATGAGGTTCACGGCAAGGGGAATCGACCTTGCCATACGGGCCGCGTGGGAGCTGGCTCGCGAGGGTGTGGATGACGAAAGAGGCCGGGACTGACTTTCATATCTGAGGTCCGTGCAACAGCCGGTAAGCCTGTTGCACGGTTCTGCGGGAGCGACTTTGGAGCGGTTCGCACATCCCGGCTTCGGCCGGGCAAGATATTCCGTTGCACGGAATACATATCTTGCATGCCCCGAGAAGCGTAGGCCGAATCGACCGGAGTGCAACGGGACAGGTGAGCGGAGGCGCAGTGATGGCGACCCAGGGGAGCCATCGAACGGAGCCGGAGCGAGAGCCGGCGGGGCGATCGCGAGTTGAAGCCGAGTGATTGTCCCGCCGTTCACGGCCCGCCGGCGGCGGCCCGGGGTTCCAAGGGGACTCGTCCCTTTGGCGCGAAGGGGTCCGGGGATGGCGCGAGACATCCCCGTGAAACGCCGCGACGGGCACGCCCCTGTTAGCGTCAATCTAATTTTCACCAGTTTCACTAATCAAACGCGCCGTTCGCGCAAAGGCGGCTTCACCGCTTGCGCTAACGTATTTTCACCGATTCCGGTCACGCCTTGACGGGTCCGTCCCTCGGCAGGTCCTTCAGCCTGTAGGACCTGCCGGCTATCTTGACCAGGTGGCAGTGGTGGCAGTGGTGGCACACCCTGTCCGCGATCGCGCTCGCCGCCACGTCGTCCCCGAACACCCTGCCCCAGCCGCTGATCCCCACGTCGGCGGTGATGATCGTCGAGCGCTGCTCGTAGCGCGTCAATATCAGCTGGAACAACAGGTCCGCGCCCACGCTGCCGACGTCGAGGTAGCCGAGCTCGTCGATGATCAGCAGCCTCGAGTGGGCGTAGTGCTTGAGCCTCTTCTTGAGGATGCCGCGCGACGAGGCGTCCTCCAGGTCCTCGACGAGCCGGGCGCAGTCCACGAACCTGACCTCGCGCCCCGCCCTGACCGCCTCGATGCCCAGCGCGACGGCGAGGTGCGTCTTGCCCACGCCGGGGCTCCCCACGAACAGGACGTTCTCGGCCCGCTCGACGAACCTCAGGGTCGCGAGCTCCTCGATCTCGGCGCGCGGGACCGACGGCTGGAAGTCCCAGTCGAAGTCCGCCAGCCCCTTGACGTAGGGGAACCCCGACGACCGAATGCGCTGGTTGGTGATCCTGACCTCCCGGGCGGCGACCTCGACGCGCGTCATCTCCTCGAAGGCGGAGGCGAAGCCCCGCTCGCCCGCGGCGACCATCCTCACGTAGTCGGGCAGGGACGCCGCCATCTCGTGCAGCCCGAGCGCGGAGAGGTCGACCTCGCCAGGTCCATCGCGCGCCACAGCCGCGGCCTTGGCGACCTGTCGTAGCATTCGCTGCCCTCCCGCAGACGGGGCACCGCAGCCCGAAACTCGTCCACGGCCTGACGCCGACGATTATCCTGCCGCCGTCGATGCTGGCGTACTCGATCACGGTGTGGACCAGCGCGAGCGCGCGGCTTAGTATCCTGTTCATGCGTCAGGGCCTTTCCGGTAGGTTGATGTAGCAAGCGAAATCCTACCCTGCCCGGCGCGGAAACGGCCCCCTCTCGGGGCCGTTTCCCTTATATGCGGAACTTTTCTGCATCCACCTGCGGAAAAAATGATGTCTCGCCCACAGAAACTACCGAAGAGCCTAAAATCGGCTCATATTCAAACAGACACAAGGAGGGATTAATTATGGAATGGAGCTTTGACGAAATAAGGGGATTTATCCCGAAATCGATTTCTCTCCCATACTCAAGAGAGGAAAAGAACGGGTACCGCTCTGTTCTAACCGGACGCGATGAGCTGAACTATATCATGTTGAACGGAAGCGGGAGCTACATCGTCTCTCTGTGCGATGGTAAAAACACCGTCGAAACAATCCTTAATCGGATGTGCGACAAGTTTCCAGACGCCAATCCGGACATGCTCAAATCTGACTTAGCCTCGGCAATGAGAGGTTTCAGCGTATCGAGACTAATAGGATGGGTCAAAACTCCGATCGAAAATGGCACACCCATTGCCGATGAGATTTGCGTGGACAATGGGACCCATATACGGCTTGCCCAAGAAAACGATATTCGCCTGATTTGCTCCCTGGCAAGCCAGGCGAGCTCATCAGAACCAGAAAGTCCCACAATTGTCTACGGTTGGCCTCTTTCCGTCGAGCAGTATGAACGACCGCTAGAGGTGCGAAACGGATTGTTCAATCTGAGCAAGGAATTTTTCATTGTATATGAGTCAGGGAGACCAACCGGTCTACTCGGCCTCGCCCCCTCCAGCAATCCTTTACTCAGATACGCAGACATCTGTCTTCTTTTGTGCCCCGCAAGCATCGCCGTTCAATGTATTGCCGCTGCGGCCAGCTTCTATCGTCAAGAATTTTGCGATGTTCCCAATTTTTTCCACCTGAACCTAACCAGCAAGGAAATTGCATCAAACGAAGGAATTCGAAATCTTATCAATGAGCCAGAATTCACTTGCGCTGGCACTTTTCCAGGTGAGTGCAGCGACGGCGACTGCATGAATGTATACTGTTTTTCAGAAGTCTGTTAAGAGGAACCATGGGACGAGTTTCGGAAAACAAGTACACCAACGTTCTCAGAGCGCCACATCACGTCGCCCTTGACATAACAAACAAGTGCAACTTGAGATGTCTGCACTGCTATAACAGCAGCGGCGAGAATGAGGTCATGCACGACGAGTTGACCTCAGATGAACTTTTTGTTTTCGCAAAGGAAATGGCAGACATGTCGCTTTACAGCATGTGTTTCTGTGGAGGAGAAACCTTGTTGCGCAGTAAAGATATCTTGCGCTGCCTTCCCATATTGCGAGATGGGAATGTTGCAGCGAGCCTGGTAACCAACGGGCTTCTCCTCACGGAATCCCTTCTCCGAGATTTAGAAGATTCCGGACTCAAAAGCATCCAATTTAGCCTAGACGGCATTGGGTCAGCTCACGATAGGCTGAGGGGACATGAGGGAGCCTTCGAAATCGTCGAAGAAGCAGTTGCCACCGTACTCAACCATTCCGATTTGCACCTTGCTATCGCATTTACGCCCACGTCGTTCAACACCGAACAGTTTCCCGATGTCATCTCACTATTAGATGAGATTTTCACCAAATCTAACAGGCCGAAGAGGACGCCGGGTGACTTTATCGAACTACGTGTCCAACCCCTCATGGTTTTGGGCCGTGCGCGAAAGAACACATTTATTAGACCGGACTATTCCCAATACCGTACGTTGATTCACACCATTCAAGAGGACGACTTCCTTCGGAAGCACCCGAATGTCCGACCGCAATGGGGCGACCCCGTCGACCATCTAATTCGCTTCTCTGATAACCGATATCTATTAGATCAGGTTTCAGTGCACGCAAACGGCGACATCGTCGTTTCTCCGTATATCCCGTTAGTGGTTGGCAACATCAGAAACCACCCTCTTGAGGATTACTGGAACAACGGACTTAGCTCAATTTGGTCCACAAAACTGGTTCAAGACCTCTGTAACCACATGTGGACCATTGACGACATGGAGCGTATGTCCGACACAATTTGCGATATAGATATGGGAGGTGATCTACACGTTGACCTGATTGATGATACCGCGGATGAACTGTTGAACTCATCGTTGAAGGAGATGTTGGGTTAAATGTACGAGAAGCCCGTAGTAGACAACATGAATCCGACCAGAGCATCGACTCTTGGAACGGAAACTTGGTTCGACATGTATTACATCGTGTGGGGAGCAAATGTGGCGGTCGGAGTCACCGCAGTTGGAGCCTATGAACTGGTCCTCATCACTTTTGCCGCAGCACTTCCCCTCAGCGAGCAAGGTGGCCAAGACGAGCAATGAGTCCTGAAGCGCTAAGATCATCCATTGGCGGCATGGTAGGAGGAATCTGCTTTCTCGTTGTCGGGGTGTTAATGGTAAAGACCGGCAATCCCGGCCTGATTCACAGTTACCATATCGCTCATATTCCAAGCGAGAAGATTCCTCTTGTTGCCAGATTGGTCGGACTCGGAATAGCGTTGACGGGAGCCGGTCTCGTTCTCGCGGGCATCATTGCCTTTGCGTCCCAAATCCCATTATCGGCATCGGCGGCTTTCATTCTGCCGCTCATCATAATCTTTGCCGGTCTTGGCGTCTCCTTGCTAACGATCGTAGTGTTCACATTTCGACCATGGTCATAATGGATTTCCTATTGCATGAAACTTCAGGCGCATGCCCAACAAACAATGAAAAAATTTACAGCTTTAGTCGGACGGCTGTTTTATTTTTCAGCCGTCCGACTGCCGTGCGCGGCCTATTGATCGAACATAAAATTCCCGTTTCTATGAGGATCCAGCTCGCAAAGACTCTCTATGGAAGCGCTCGTGCCGATTAGTCGCCGCTTCGTTTCCACCGAACCGCGGTGTAAGGTGTCATCAGTTGGTATTTCATACCTGATAGATTGGGGCCATTCTTGATTCGGTACGTCTTATCGAAGTTTAGTAAAACAAAGGGTGCTTTCACGTTCATTGCCATCACGACGATTGGAATCGCCCTTTCCTATGCCGCACCATATGTGAACGGAAAGTTCTTAGATTTCCTTCTTGCCAATCGCAGCGAGAAGGATGCTGTGCTTTTTGCGCTCCTCGTAGCTTCAATAGGGGTCTTTTCTGCCTTATTTTCATATTTTGCAGGAACGTTATCTATCCGTATATCCACAAAGCTTTCTTTTGACCTACTCAGGGAAACCGTCTTGCGCTTTGAGCGAGTTAATTTTCTGACGAACCGAACAACCGACTCAGCCTATACGACGCAAAGGATTTTCACTGACTCAGGTGTTGTTTCTTCTTTCGTTCTAACAAACTTTATCAGCGCTCCCCTGTCTGTTGTCGCCATTCCTTTCGTGTTGCTCGTCATATGGTCGGTTGATCCACTCCTCGCACTATTCTCCATCCTCCTTCTTGTGGCATATCTCTTCGTTATTACCGGATTGCGAAAGCTTCTATATAAAGTCATGTACGAGAAGAAGGAGGCAGATAGCGCTTTCTATGCCGTAATAGCATCGCAGTTGAATCAGATTCTCAACATTCAGTTAACGTCTTCATACAATAAAAGCGAGCTAGCACTTGACACCGGATTTGAAAAGTATTTTCCAAAGGTCTTGCACTCGGGAAAGCTCTCATTCTCACTAACATCGATTGACAGCCTTTTTGCTGCCGTGTTTCAAGCGATAATACTCATCGTATCCGGAGTGCGAATCATCAATGGAACCATGACGATAGGCGAATACACCATCGTCGGTGCATATTTTGCCGTCCTATTTAAAACCTTGAAAAACACGATGAACCTGTTCAAGTCCTATCAGGATGCCAAGGCTTCGTGGGACAGGATGAGCGCCATGGGAAAGGTGGGACCGGAACCAGAGCAAGATCAGACAGGTTTAGTCAAGATTGACACAATAAATCGCATTTCTGTTTCCAAGTTGGATTTTACGGTACCCCTTCCAGACGGATCTCCCCGAAAGGTTCTTGACGGATTTTCCTTCGATTTCTCCGGCCCTGGAACATACTGCATAACCGGAGAAAATGGAAGAGGAAAAACGTCGCTCCTTTACCTGCTCCTTGGGCTGTATCCATCGGCAGGCAAAGTAACATACAACGACATGCCGATTGAAAAATGCAATTTGGATTACATACGTTCAGACACGATATCGTGCTGCCCCCAACCGTGCTTCGCTCCAGATGAGACGGTTCGGGACCTGTTGGATTATTTCAACACCCCATTTTTTACAAAGCACCAGCATATGAATGAGCTACCGTCGTTGACAACCAGCATAGAGGGCTTGCTTGAGAAACGTTGTCCTGAACTTTCGGGTGGTGAGCTGCGCCGTGTATACTTGTGGTCGGCAATTTCCCGTAATCCATCAGTCTTGGTGCTCGATGAGCCTACAACTGGATTGGATGAAACAAGCCGAGCCGAACTCGCTTCGTATGTCAGAAACAACAAATTGAAACAGCTCATTATCATTGTTTCACATGATAATGAGCTGGCAAATGCAGCGGAAACGATCGTCAGTCTAGATAACGCGTCACACCGTTGCGCAAATCGATAGGACCGCATCGAGTCGCAGCAATTGCAGAAGGCTAAGCTATAATGATTGCCCTTTACCCATGCGTATCTCAAGGCCTTCGATGATGATCCTTGATACCGTGGTGTTGTGTTCCGCCGCGTAGGTGCTCATCTCTTGCTTCTGCTCTTCCGTAACCCAAAAGGTGATGCACTCCCCTTTCTTGCGACTTGTCGAATCCCCTTTGTTTCGTGTGTCTTGATTACCCATGAGGGTCATGCTCGCCTCTCCAACGGGCATGACGCGGCGAGTTGGCTTCTTAATTGCCACCGTAAATCTACTTATCCTCCTCGATGCCCTCCTTCACCTGTTTGAGTAATTGTCCTCTTTGACACCGGCGATATTGCGCTTACACACCGTCCGCTCACATCCCGAATATTGCCGTTCGGCACCGCCGATATTCCCGTCGGCACCGTCCCCCTGGTACGTTCCGGCTGTCCATGCAGCCGAGACCAAGGAGGTACAGCATGGCGAGAAGGATAAGGGCCAGGGAGGCCCTCAGGCTCCGTGCGTCCGGCCTGTCGCAGAACGCGATAGCCCGCGCGGCGCATTGATTGGAAGGCTGTATGGACGTCAGGCTGCTTGGAAAGAAAAACGAGGGCGAGGGCCTTGGGGTCGCTGTTCTCGTTGATTCGGCTTTTGCAGAGTTAAAAGACAAGAGCGATGAGCAGTTGGCGGAGGCCCAGAGATTTTTGATTGACTTTATGAAAAAAGTTGCTCGGCTAAAGGGAGTGAGAATTGATCGGCCCCATTTCCTCCGCTCGGAGCTGAGGAGGAAGGGTGTCCATAAAGATGTCGTCGAGTTTGCCGTGGAAACGACCCCCGTTACCGCCGGAATCGATGTGGGCCTGATCGATAGAATTGCTAGAGAAGTAATTGATTATGAGGCAAAGAAGTCAACCGCCTTTTCCTTTGCAGCGGGTCTTCCCGGAGGTGTCGCGATGGTGGGCACCATTCCTGCCGATATTACGTAATACTACGTGCACGCATTCAGGATTATGCAGAAACTGGCATACCTGTATGGCTGGCAGACCTTTTTTGAAGAATGTGACGACGTTGATGACGAGACTCTCTACGAAATGGCAGTGTTGCTCGGTGTGATGATGGGTGTAGGCAGCGCGAATTCGATGCTAACCGTAATCGCCAAAAACGCCCAAGAGGCGGTCGCGAAAAAGGTCGCTCGCCAGTCGCTAACCAAGACCAGTTGGTATCCGATCCTGAAGAAGCTCTTGAGCTTCATGGGTATCAAGATAACAAAGCAGACGGTGGGGAATGCCGCTGGCAAGGTTGTTGTGGGCGTCGGTGGCGTAATCTCTGGTGCTATCACCTTTATGGGTCTTTCAAAGGGGTCGGCGCGCTTGTGTAGGCAGCTTAAGTGCTTGCCGCAGGCAAACGAGCGGATTCCTGGCACTGGGTACTATGAAAAGGATGAGGCCGCGGTTGCCAAGAAGAGGATTGACGTAGCGGAACCCCTCTTTATCGAAAAGTTCGGATTTACTCCCATATTCTACGGCTCTATTGTTGAATATGCTGACCGACTGGAGGAGTCACTGGCGACTGGAGAAGCGAAGCTGGATGCATATAATCCGGACGTTCTTCTCTGATACTCAGCGGAATTAGGCTATGCGTAACAGGATTGTTGTTCGATCTAATGTGAACGTTGGATGATGCTAACTATTTATGGAAAACAGTTAAAAAAGTTTTTCACCCCTTTTTCACTCCTCGGAGAAGGAGGAAAGAGACGCGAAAACAAAAAAGCTCAGAAGCAATTACGCTTCTGAGCTGCACTAATGCAATGGAGCCAGCGACCGGGCTCGAACCGGTGACCCCCGCTTTACGAGAGCGGTGCTCTACCAACTGAGCTACGCTGGCGGCCATGTGGTGACGCAACTGAGGCGTCAACGGCTGTTTATGATACGGGACATCGCACATCCGCGCAAGTGTTCTGACGGCTTTTCTCACTTTAAATGCACTAATATTGGAAACGCGAAGTCTTGCTCTTATGGGTCTCAAACAGAATGGGGCTGCCATGGCTCAACCCAGGATCCTTCTTACACGTATCGATGACCGGTTTATTTACGGGCAAGACGTTGAGCTGTGGAATGAGGCGATTGGTTCCAATCTTGTCCTGATCGTTAACGACGAGATTGCGGCGGATTCGCGCAAGTGGGCGCCTATGAGGGTCGCGGCGCCCGAGGGCGTGTGGACACGGTTTTTCTCGGTGCAAAGGACCATCGACATCATCCATACCGCAACGCCGCGTCAATGGATTCTGATCATGGTGGCCTCACCCGCCGATGCACTCGCGCTGGTTAAGGGTGGTGTGCCGATTACCAAGATCAGCATTGGCCATATGCAGGCAGGGGAGGGCAAGCACCCCATAACGCCCGCAGTCGCCGTAGACGATACGGACATCGCTGCCTTCAAAGAGCTACAAGAACTCGGCATAGAGCTAGAAATCCGTTACCTTCCCAGCTCCAATCCCGACCCCATCCAACTAGTCATTGGGGACGTTCTTAAATGACTAGTCAAACGGGACACCCTTGGCACTTGGGGACGTTCCTTATGTGCCGGCCTTTTAGGAACGTCCCCAAGTGTCGGCAGATTGGGACAGTCCTTCTCGCCAAACGTTAAAGACTGTCCCCAATGACTAGTCATTTAAGAACGTCCCCAATGACTAGGTAGAAAAACGCCCGTCGGCAGTGGTACCGGCGGGCGCTGCTGTGCGATATGTTGCGTTGTGGGCTTAGTGCCTCATAAAGTGGTATTCGATCACATTGCTGTAGGGGTGACCCGGGCCCACAATGCCCTGCGGGAACAGCGGCTGGTGCGGTGTGTCGGGGTACATCTCTGCCTCGAGGGCAAAGCCAGCGCCCCAGCCATAGTTGGCATCGTCCTTGGCGTGCTCGTCGCCCAGCCAGTTGCCGGTGTAGAGCTGCACGCCCGGGGCGGTGGTGTAGTAATCCAACTCACGACCGGTCCACATCTCCTCGACGTGCATCGCGCGGCGCAGATTACGGCCGTACTGATAGCCATCGATGCACAGGCAGTGGTCGTAGCCACGGGCCTGCTTAATCTGCGGGTCGTCGGCTTCCATGCCGGGCGCGACGGGGTGCAGCTCACGGAAGTCAAACGGCGTGCCCTCGACCGGAGCGATTTCACCGGTGGGGATATTCTGCTCGTTGATGGGCAGGTAGTGGGCAGCGTTAGCAACAAAGAAGTGCTCGCAGTCCATGCCGGCGTTATGGCCGGCAAGGTTAAAGTACGTGTGGTTGGTCATGGACACGTACGTGGCGCAGTCGCTCTCGCAGCCATATTCGATACGGAAACAGCCGGTACGCGTCACGGTAAACACGGCTGTAAAGGTGCGGTTGCCGGGAAGGCCCAGCTCGCCATCCTCAAGCGAGGTGGTCATGCGCACGGCATTGTGGACCTCGTCGAGCTCAACGTCCCACACGCGCTTGTGCAGGCCGTGCTCAAGATCGCTGTGTAGGTTGTTGGCGCCTTCGTTGGCCGGCATATGCCAGTCCGTGCCGGCGATGGTGATCGTGGCACCTGCAGTGCGGTTGGCCACAGGCCCGATGGTTGCGCCAAAGCAGGCGGGGTTGTCAAAGTAATCCTCGAGCTTATCGAAGCCCAGCACCACATCGCGCACGTTGCCGGGAATGTCGGGCACATCGACACCAAGCACGGTGGCGCCATAGTCCATAATGCGAACGCAGATCTCGGGCCCGTTGAGGGTGTAGCGATGAACGGGGGTACCGCACGGCGCGGTACCGAAAAGCTCGGAAGTGATCATTTGGTTCCTAACATCGAGGTATTTCCGACAAACTGTAGCGCGAACAGGCGAGATTATCACTACACCCCACTAAAGCAGGGGGTATTTTTCTCAAAAAAGTGATGATTGGAGCTGTGCGGGCGTTCATTTTTGACGCGCATGGGTCTGATACAATTTGTTCGTTACTGTTTGAATGATATGCACGCATAGAACGGCGAGGATTCATCGTGATTAAGGCAGAGCGACAGGATAAGGTTCGTCAGCTGCTCGATGAGCAGGGCACGGTTTCGGTTAAGGAGATTTCGGATGCGTTAGGTGTCTCGGACATGACGATCCGTCGCGACCTTGAGGAGCTTGCAAGCCTGGGCGAGATCGAGCGCGTGCACGGCGGCGCCCGTAGTGCGCAGAGTCGCCCGCACGCTATGTTGCGCCATGAGTATTCGCACAGTGAAAAGCGCACTAAGCATGCCGAGGAAAAGCTGCAGATCGCGCGCCGCGCCGTTGGGCTCATCGAGGAGGGCTCGACCATCTTTTTGGGGACGGGCACTACAGTTGAGCAGATGGCCTCGATGCTGCCGGCGTGCCGCCTACGCATCGTGACTAATTCGCTTTCGGTGTTTAATCTGCTCGAGGCGCGCGAAGACTGCGAACTGTGCCTGGTGGGCGGCGTGTACCGCCGCCGCACTGCCGCCTTTGTGGGCCCCACGGCCGAGGATACCTTGCGTGCGCTGGGCATCGATGCAGCCTTTATCGGTGCCAACGGCATTTTGGACGGCGACGTGTCTACGTCTAACATGGAAGAGGGCCGCATCCAGCAGCTCGCCTTTAGCAAGGCCGACTCGCGCTATCTGATTGCCGACTCCAGCAAGATCGGCAAGCGCGACTTCTACACCTTCTGTCGCCTGGACAGTTTGGACGCCGTGGTATGTGAGCCGAGCATCTCCGCCGCGGATCGCTCCGCCATTGAGGAGCACACTCAGGTCATCTGCTAGCTAACGCTGCAGGCGATACTTCTGTCCCCTGCCGGCGCGGGGATTATCGCTTCAATATGACGTGCAGAATGACACGTATAAGTAAAAACACCATTTGTGCGTCAAATTTGATGACGCGTAAAAATTTGCGCGTCATTTTACGTGTCAACGTGACGCGAGTTGACGCGCAAATAGGAATTCGTGGGCGCTCGGAAAATCGACGGAGTTCGTGAGCCTGCAACTTGGTTGGGTGGCGTACGAAGTCCTCCAGCGGGACCGAATATGTTTTCGGTATCATATCGGTTTCAAATGATACCGAAAGTATGTTCGTGATACCGAAAACTAGAAACCATGGTTCATAACTGCTTGGAAAGTTTGGATTTGACTATCTTATTGTCTTGATCTGTAACAGGTAGACGGTCGAAAGTGGGCTACGTGTTACAGATTGAGATCTTTCAGCCCTGGTCGCCCGTTCGTCTAAATCTATAACAGTTAGGATTGAAAATCCCTGCTAGATGTTACAGATCGAGACAAATGATCCGCTCGGGCTCACCAAAAACAAAAAGGCCGCATGCGATCCCGTGGAGGGACTCACATGCGGCCGACAGGGGGTATGCGGCAAAAGTTAGGCCATGAGCAGGCCGGTCTCCGCGACGTTCTTGTACCAGTACGCGCTCGCCTTGGGATAGCGCTTCTGGGTCTCAAAGTCGATGTAGAACAGGCCGTAGCGCTTGTTGTAGCCGTTGGTCCAGGAGAACTGGTCCTGCAGCGACCACACAAAGTAACCGTCGACGTTTACGCCGCCGTCGATTGCCTTGAGGATCCACGCGAGATGCTGACGCATATAGTCGATACGAGGGGCATCGTCGATAAAGCCGTCCTCAAAGTCGTCCTTATAGCCCATGCCGTTCTCGGTGATGTAGATCTTCTTGTAGTTGGGGTAATCGTTCTTAATGCGCAGCAGCAGGTCGTACAGGCCCTCGGGATAGATGATCCAGTCCCAATCGGTGGTGGGTACGCCTTCGCGCACGCATGACTCGCCCACGCCCTTGAGGAACCAGCGCGAGGAGCCCTTGTCGCCGGTGCCATTGTGGTTGATGTCGTTTTCGCCCTCGGCGGCACGCAGGAACTGGCACTTGTAGGTGTTGACGCCCAGGCAATCGTTGTAGGGGAGCGCGGCGGTCAACGCGGCGATGTCCTCGTCGCGAACGTCGAGCTCGCCGCCGGCGATATGGGCCAGCTTGGTTGCGGCTTCCATGGTGTCGGCTGCATAGTGGCCGCGGAAAGTGGCGTCAAGTACCCAGCGGTTGTTGATGACGTCGGCCATGCGGGCGGCCTCGCAGTCGGCAGCGCTGTTGGGATCGAGGGGATACTTGGGCTCCAGGTTCTGGACAATGCCGATCTCGCCCTCAAAGTCGCCCTCATGGAAGGCGACGACAGCCTTGGCGTGGGCCACCATCATGTTGTGCATGAGCTGGAAGGCCTTGTCCAGGCGGTACTTCTCGCCGTGCGGCCAGTTGCCGACGATAAAGCTGCCCTCGGCGGTTGCGGGAATCTCGTTAAACGTGAACCAGTGCTTGACCTCGGTGAACTCGGCAAAGCAGAACTTGGCGTACTCGACAAAGGCATCGATGGTCGTGCGCGTCAAGAAGCCCTCGCCGCCGTCCTGGTAAAAGGCCTCGGGCGTATCGAAGTGATCGAGCGTGACATAGGGGATGACGCCGGCATTGTTGCAGGTGGCAAAAAGCTCGTGATAGAAGGCGACGCCCTCGGGGTTAATCTCGCCGGTGCCGTTGGGGAAGATGCGGCTCCAAGCGATGGAGACGCGGATGCCGTTGATGCCGAAGCGCTGGCACAGGTCGATATCGACCGGATACTTGTTGTAGAAATCGCTTGCGGGGTCGGGGGAGAAGCGACCCTGAGCAGCCAGGAAATCGTCCCAGGGCACTTTGCCCTTGCCGTGCGTGCGGGTCTCGCCCTCAACCTGGTAAGCGGCGGTGGCGCCGCCAAACACAAAGCCGTCGGGGAACTGCATGGGGTTGGTCATGAGTCATCCTTTCTGTGGGATTCGAATAGGGAGAGGTGCCCGAACTGGGGATCCGGGCACCAACAGAGGGAGGTAACTAGTCGAGGTTCTCGCGGAGCCACTTGATGGCGCCGGCGGGGTCGCGGGTGAGGTCGATATATTCCTTACCGCGCGGAGCGAGCAGCTTAATGCCCAGGCGATCGGTGTCGGCCTTCATGTCGTTGTAGTAGCTACGAACCTGCGGGGCAAGCACGATAACGTCGTACTGATCCATGATGGCAGTGTGCTGGCCATAGGCGCCTGCGGAGGAAGCAATATTCTCTCCGGTCTGCGCGGCACCTTCCTTGATGGCGTTGGCAAGCATGGCAGAGGTGCCGGCGCCGGCGCACAGGACGAGGACCTTCAGGCCATCGACATCCTTCTTGGCGGATGCGTCGGCGGCGGGCTCGGGCTGATCGGCGACAGGCTTGCTGTCGGCGGCGGCAACGGTCGTCTCGACGGAAGCGGTGGCCTGCTCGACAGCGGGCGCAGAGGCGTTGGCGGCGATGGAAGCGGCACCATCGGACTCGAGACCCAGCTCGGCGGCGCGCTCGGCCTCCTGGTCGCAGAGCAGCTTATCGTACGCCTTCAAGAACGGCAGGTAGATGATGGCGTCCAGCAAGATAATGATCGCGACAAACACCAGAGCGATAAGCTGGAAGTTCGTGGTGATGAAAATGCCGATGGGGGCGGGGGTGGCCCAAGGCACCACGAAGGAGAAGCCGTTCATGCCCACGTTATCGATAAAGAACTTGGCAACACTTACGTTGACGCAGCCGGCGGCAACAAAGGGGACGAGCATGTAGGGGTTAAGGATCATCGGCGCGCCAAAGAGCAGCGGTTCGTTGACGGCGAAGGCAACAGGAACAATCGAGGCCTTACCGACGGCTTTGAGCTGCTTGGACTTCATAAAGAGAATCAGCAGAAGCGGCACGATGAACGTGGCGCCGGTGCCGCCGAACTCACCCACGAGCGACATGTTAAAGGTGAGGGAATGGGCGGGGTGACCACCGGCCAGCAGAACCTGCAGGTTCTCAGCCTGGTTGGCAAGACGGATGGGGTCGATGCCCGGCTGGACGATCGAGGGGCCGTGGACGCCGATGAACCAGAAGAACGCGGTGGCCGCCTGGATAAGGATAAGGCCAGGATAGGTTTCTGCAGCGGTAAAGAGCGGGGAGAGCAGTTTGATAAGCAGCTCGGAGAACGGAACGCCCATGAGGTTACGCACGACGACATCGATGATGCCGCAGATGATGACGGCGCCGCCAAAGGGGATAATATCGCGGAAGTTCTGAGCGATGGCGCCCGGGACCTCCTTGGGCAGCTTAATGGTCAGATCGCGCGAGACACAGAACTTATAGACCCAAACGGTAATGAACGCGGCGATATAGGCCGAGAACAGACCGCGCGTGCCCATGCTGGTGCAATCGAAGACCGAAAGTTCGGAGCCGTTGAACTTGGTGGTGAACTGCGTAACAGCGAGCAAAAGCATGCTGCACTGGGCGGCCACCATGGTGGAACCGTCGTTGAGCACTTTGCCGGCGGGCATACGACGGTTCATGGATGCCGTGAAGTTCTTGGCAGTGGTGCCGGCAACCATGATGCCCATGACGCCCATGGTGAAGTTGTAGAGCTTGTTGCACCAGTCGATGAGCGGCTGGGGCAGCGTGATGCCGACTACGCCGGGAAGGGTGGCAATGAGCAGAAAGATCGAAGAGGTGAGGACAATGGGCATGCACCCAAGGAATCCGTCCTTGATGGCCTGGAGGTAGATGTTCCTCGAGATCTTCTCAAAGAACGGTTGATGCTTTTCGAGCATCTTTACGATGGCGTCCATAGAGCTCCTTTGCTACTTAATGCGCGATGCATGTGGATGGAACTGATCGTCGATGGATGGTCAGGACTGCCCGGAAACCTTCCTGCTTAAGGAAGGCATTGCGAAATGACAACGTAGGACATTTCGTTAATGACAACGTAAGACATTATTGGAAGAGCAACAAGGATTTACGGGTGAACGGTCGATATTGTCCGATAAACGGCTGATTTGTCAGTCGGGCAGGTAGTGTATGCTAGAACGCAAAAAACAAGCGATGCGAAACCGACTGGAGAAGTAATGGCAACGATGGACAAGAAAAATGTCTCAATGAACGATGTGGCAGTTGCCGCGGGCGTTTCTCTCAAGACGGTGTCGCGCGTGATCAATGAGCCCGATAGCGTGCGCGAGTCGACGCGCGATAGGGTCCATGCTGCCATGGAGGCGCTTGGGTTCCGGGCGAACTTTGCCGCGCGTTCACTCAAGTTGGGCCGTTACGGGTGCATCGGCGTGGTGATGTTCCACTTGTCGGGCGGCGCCGTGGACATGATTGACGGTATCGCCGATGCCGCCGAAGAGCGTGGTTTTGCGCTTACGATGATCAAAAAGCGGGCGGGGGAGAAGATGACTCTTGCCGATGCTGCGCGTAGGATGTCGCAGCTTCCCGTCGACGGCATGATCTTCAACCTGCGTCAGATGGTCGATGACTTTGATACCTTTGAGGCGCCGAAAGACCTCAAGACGGTGATTATCACGCCGATGGAACATCCTAACTGCTCTACCGTTAGTGACGATCAAGAGGGTGGTGCGCGCATGGCGTGCGAGCACTTCTTAAATCGCGGGCACAAGAACGTGTATTTCGTCTCTGGTAAGAAAGAGTCGCTGTCGAGCCAGTGCCGTATGAAAGGTTGGCGTGCGGCACTCGAGGCGCGTGGCATTGAGCCGCCCGAGCCTCTGCAAGGCGATTGGAATGCGGATAGTGGCTATGCCGCGGGCCTTGCGCTTGCCGATAAACCCGATTGCACGGCGGTCCTCGCTGCTAACGACTGCATGGCAAACGGCGTGATGATGGCTCTGCGTGACAGAGGGCTCAGGGTGCCCGACGACGTGTCCGTGATCGGCTTTGACGACGAACTCTACAAGACGATTCCCAACTCGATTCTGACGTCAGTGAAGTTTCGCCACCGCGAGCTGGGCATCCGTGCGCTTAACGAGGTCGTCGCAGGTCTGGAAGCCCCGAGCTCCAGAAGCCGTACGCTTGTGTCGGGCGTGCTGGTCGAGCGTTCCAGCGTGAAGGACCTGCGGGCGTAGACGTGCTCGGCCTGTTCGTCTAAATCTGTAACAGGTAGGGCCGAAAATCTCAGCTAGTTGTTACAGATTTAGACAATTCGGTCCGGTATATTCCGTTTGTCTCGATCTGTAACATCTAAGCGGTCAAAAGCGGTCTACATGTTACAGATTGAGATTTTTGGCTTGGCCTGTGCGTTCACCTCGATCTGTAACAGCTGGGACCCAAAAACTCGGCTAGATGTTACAGGATTAAGATGAACAGGAGGACGGGTGCGGTCTAAACAAAATGGCCCGCGCATCACACATCGATGCACGGGCCATTTATTGTCTGCGAGCGGCAGGTGGTGTCAGCGTCTTATGCCTCGAGGTTTTCCTCGATCCAGGCGACGGCACCCTTGGGATCCTTAGTGAGGTCGATGTACTGTTTGCCCTTGGGCGACAGCAGCGTGATGCCCAGGCGGTCGGTGTCGGCCTTCATCTCGTTGTAATAGGTGCGAACCTGCGGAGCCAGGACGATGACGTTGTACTGGTCCATGATGGCGTAGTGACTGCCGTAGGCACCGGCGTTGGCGGTAATGTCGATGCCCAGCTCGTCGGCGCCTTCCTTAAGCGCGTTGGCGAGCAGTGCAGAGGTGCCGGCGCCAGCGCACAGAACCAGAACCCTCAGATCCTTGCCCTTAAGGGCGGACGGAGCTGCGGAGGCCTCAGTGGCAGAAGCGGTCTCGACAACAGGAGCCTCAACGGCGGGGGCGTCAGCGGTCTTGACGGTCTTGGTCTCCTCGGCCTCTTCTTCGGCCAGGGTCTCGGCCTCCTGCTTGCACAGGACGTTGTCGTAGGCCTTGCAGAACGGGTAGTAGATCAAGAAGTCAACGACCAGCAGGACGACAACCAGGACCAGAGAGATCGGCTGGAAGTTGGTGTCGATGAAGGTGCCGATCGGTCCGGGGAGTGCCCACGGCATGGCATAGATAAAGCCGTTCATGCCCAAAAAGTCGATGAAGAACTTACCAATGAGGACGTTGGCCACGGGGGCAAACAGGAACGGGATCAGGAAGTACGGGTTGAGGATGATGGGCGCGGCGAACAGCAGCGGCTCGTTGACGGCGAACATCACGGGTACGACAGAGGCTTTGCCGACGGCCTTGAGCTGCTTGGAGCGCATAAAGAGCAGGAAGATGATCGGGACAATGAACGTGGCGCCGGTGCCGCCGAGTTCGCCGATGTAGTTACCGAAGTTCTCGGTCAGGGCGAGGGCGGGGTGACCGCCGGCCTGCAGCGTGGCGAGGTTGGTAGTGATGTTGCCAAACAGCGCGGCGTTGAGGGCAGGCTTAACGACCGAGGGGCCGTGGATGCCCATGAACCAGAACAGAGGGATCATGAACCAGATGAGGGCGAGGCCGGCGTAGGAATCGGCAGCGGCGAACAGCGGGCTCACCAGCGTGGAGATGACGTTGGCAAACGGGACGGCCAAGCAGGTGCGGCAGATAACGTCGATGACGGCGACAAACAGGATGGAGAAGCTGAAGGCGAAGATGTCGCGGAAGTTCTGGGCGATGGCGCCGGGGACTTCTTTGGGCAGCTTGATGGTGATGTCTCGCTTAATGCAGAAGGCATAGATGTTGACCGTGGCAAATGCGGCGACAAAGGAGCTCAGCAGGCCCTTGGTGCCCATGTTGTCGGTAAAGAACACCGAGACGTCGGCGCCGTCGATCTTGGCACTCGTCTGGGTAACGGCCAAGATGAGCATAGCGCACATGGCGGCGACCATGGTGCTCGTGGCGTTGATGGCCTTGCCGGCAGGCATGCGGCGGTTCTTGGAGCCGGTCAGCGCGCTTGCGGTGGTGCCGGCGACCATGATGCCCACGACGCCCATCGTGAAGTTGTAAACCTTGTTGCAGAAGTTCACGACGTCGACGTTCCACCAGTCGGGCAGCGTAAAGCCGCCGACCGTGGCGACAACGCCCGGCAGGGTCGAAATAAGCAGGAAGACAGAAGAAGACAGGATGATGGGCATTGCTGCCAAAAAGCCGTCTTTAATGGCCTGAAGGTAGATGTTCTTAGAGACCTTGTCGAAGTACGGCTGACCTTTCTCCAAGAACTTAACGATCGATTCCATAGTTCACGCTCCTCTTTGCATGAAATCTTAATGGCATGGACGTTGAAAACCTATATGGTCTCCCGCTTGCTAAAAGCCCGGGTGCAGGCGGGGTCGGTCCCAGGGGAGAGAGGGGAGCGGCTGGGTTTGTATCGCATAGGGCCGCTCCCTTCTCGGGGGAAAGCGAGGCGATGCGCTACTGCGCGTCCGCCATAGTGTCGGCGAGCTCCTTGTACCAGAGTGCCGACTGCTTGATGTAGCGTTTTTGCGTGTCGAAGTCGATGTAGAACAGGCCGTAGCGCTTGTTATAGCCGTTGGCCCACGAGAACTGGTCCTGCAGGCTCCAGATAAAGTAGCCCTGGACGTCGACGCCCTCGGCGCGCGCCTGGAGCACCTTCTCCATGTGCTGGTCGACAAAGTCGATGCGCTCGGGATCGGCGACGATGCCGTTTGCGTCGGGCTCGGGGTCCTTGTGGCCCAGGCCGTTTTCGGTGATATAGATGACGGGGAGGTTGGGATAGGTGGCGCTGATGTGCTTGAGCGTGTCGTAGAGGCCTTGCGGGTAGATGAGCCAATCCCAGTCGGTGGTGGGGATACCCGGCATATCGACCTGCTGCCCGACGCCCTTAAACTTAAAGCACGAGGTGCCCTTGTCTCCGGTGCCGTTAAAGCTGTTGGTTGACTCGCCATCGTAGGCGGCGATAAACGCCGACTGATAGTAGTTGAGGCCGAACATATCGTTGCGGGGCGCCGCCTTGGCGAGCTCCTCCATGTCGCTGTCCTCAACCGTAAGTGTGGCGTTGTTGGCACGCAGAATCTCGTTGATGAGTGAGAGGGTGCGCGCGGAGTAGTGACCCAGGAAGGCGCCGTCCATGATGAAGTCGGTGTAGAAGGCGTTGTACAGGTCGGCGGCGTGCTGGTCGGCGGGCGAGTCTGTGGCAGGATATGCCGGCGTCAGGACGTTGACCATGCCAATGCGTCCGCCCAGGTGCTCGGTCTCGTCAAGATCCTTATACAGGTTGACGGCGCGGGCGTGGGCAACGAGCTCGTTGTGCTGGCTCTGGATGCCGCTCGTCACATCAAAGTGATGGTTGGGCGGGAAGTTGCCTTGGATGTATTGGGAGTGCGAGAGGCTGATGAGCTCGTTGATGGTGAACCAATTCTTGACCTCGCGGAACTCGCGGAAGCAGAACTCGGCATAGCGCACATAGGCGTCGACGGTCTTGCGGTTGAGCCAGTCGCCCTGGTTGAACAGGGCGGCGGGGGAGTCAAAGTGATGCAGGGACACATAGGGCTCGACGCCATACTTTTTGCAGCAGGCGAACAGCTCGTGGTAGTGCTTAACGCCCTCGGCGAGGGGCTCGGCATCGTCGCCGTTGGGGAAGATGCGGGTCCAGGCGATGGACACACGGATGGCGTTGAGTCCATGCTCGGCAGAAAGGCGGATATCCTCCTCGTAGCGGTTGTAGAAATCACTGGCCGGGTCGGGCAAAAAGCGACCCTGGGCGACAAGGTAATCGTCCCACATGGTCTTACCCTTGCCTGCCACCTTCGTGGAACCTTCCGTTTGGTACGCGGCGGTTGCGGCGCCCCAAACAAAGCCCTTCGGCAGCTGCTGTACGCGGTTTAGCAAAGACATATGCATACACCCTCTCGTCTCGCTGTTCGATATTGTGCGTTTGCGCTCAGGAGGCTCCCTGGTTAGCGTTCAGCGGTGAAAAAGCCCGATAAACACTATCTTAAAATGATTAGAACCAAAATGAGCACGTGAACATTTGACAATGAGCACGTTAACATCCGGCTGGGATGTATAGAAACAAAACAACTTCAAACAGCCGCGAACGGTTGTATTTGTTCGGTAAGCGGTTTTGATTGACAGAAGTTTTCATGTTGTGGTATATGGCTCGGGTATCATGAGCACGTTATCGATGTATGTACGATGCGCCATGGGCGCGGGGAATAGTTGGGAAGCAGGTTAGCGTGGAAGGCATGGCTCAGCAGACAAGGAATGGTCATTCGGCGAGCGCGGCAGAGGTTGCGGCGCTCGCTGGCGTGAGCCGCCAGACTGTGTCTCGCGTGGTCAACGGTATGCCCAACGTGACGGAAAAGACGCGCAAGCGTGTGCTGGCCGCCATGGAAGAGCTGGGCTTTCGTCCCAATTTTGCTGGAGCGGCGTTGCGCGGCGGGTCGTATCGTTCTATTGGCCTGTGCATGTACAACATCACACGTGTCGGTAACCTGGCGACGCTCGAGGGTATCATGCAAGCGGCGCGCGAGCACGATTTTGCCGTCACTATGATCGAGATGGGCGGCGACAAGCCCTATACACTTGCCGATGCCTCGCGCCGCATGGTCGAGCGACCCGTCGACGGCATGATTCTCAACATGAACCGCATGGCTCCCGATTTTGAGGAGTTTGTTCCCCAGCCGGGAGTGCGAACGGTCATCCTGTCCATGTATGCGCATCCGCGCTGCACGACGATCGACTCCGACCAGTATGGTTCGTGCGAGCTGTTGACCAATTATCTGCTGGAACATGGTCACTCGAATATGCGGTTTGTGGCGGGTCCGGAAAACTCGATTTCCTCGCGTTTTCGTGAGGCCGGTTGGCGCGATACGCTGGGTCGTGCTCATGTCGATGCCGCTCCGATGCTGCGTGGCGATTGGAGTGCGGACAGTGGGTACGCCATGGGCGAGCGGATTGCGGCCGAGGTGCTTGCCGGCGGGTCGCAGGCGCCGACTGCCGTGCTTGCGGCAAATGACCAGATGGCGCTGGGCGTTATCGCCGCGCTCGAGAACGCGGGCCTGTCCGTGCCCGACGACGTGAGCGTGGTTGGTATCGACGACGCACTCGAGGGACTTGTTCCTCACAATCGACTGACGACGCTGCGATTTGATTTGCGCGGTGTCGGTAAGCTTGCGTTTGAGGCGGCGATTGGAGAGAGCTCGTCTATCGAGGCGATTCATGTGCCGAGTACGCTGGTCGAACGCTCGACTGTTAGGGACATACGGGGTTAGGTCCTACTCCGTTTGTCTCGATTTGTAACAGGTAGACGGTCAAAAGCGGGCTACGTGTTACAGATTTAGATTCTTCGGAAAGAGCAATCCTGTTCGTCTCAATCTGTAACAGCTAGGACCAAAAAACTCGGCTAGATGTTACAGATCGAGACAAACGGCTCCCGACCAGCCCAAAAACAAAAAGACCGGGGGCGGCGCGCCGTGTGACGTGCCGCCCCCGGCTGAGAAATGGGGACAGGTTATGTGAGCGGGCAACCCCGCCAGTCACTAGTCCAGACGACGGGTCTGCGCCACGTGCTTATACCAGTATGCGCTTGCCTTGGGCGTGCGCTTCTGGGTTTCAAAGTCAACGTAGAAGAAGCCGTAACGCTTGTTGTAGCCATTGGTCCAGGAGAACTGATCCTGCAGACTCCACAGGAAGTAGCCGCCCACGTTGACGCCCATCTCCATGGCCTTGAGCAACCAGCGCAGGTGCTGCTCGATGTAGTCGATGCGCGGCTGGTCGTCCACAAAACCGTCCTTGTAGGGGTCCTTGTAGCCCATGCCGTTTTCGGTGATGAAGATCTGCTTGTAGTTGGGGTAGCGCTGCTTAATGTAGACGAGCAGATCGAACAGGCCCTCGGGATAGATGATCCAGTCCCAGTCGGTGGTGGGGATGCCAGGCTTGTTCACATGCTCGCCAATACCCTTAACGCGCCAGCGGCCAGTGCCCTTCTCGCCCGTACCGTTGTGGTGCAGGTCGTTCTCGCCGTCGTAAGCCTTCAAGAAGCGGCACTGGTAGTTGTTAACGCCCAGGTAATCGTTGTAGAGCGCGGCCTCGCGCATGATTTCCAGATCCTCGTCTAGGATCTCGATGGTGCCGCCCGAGACGGCGGCCAGGCGGTTGGCGCACTCGAGGGTGTCGGGCGCGTAGTCGCCGCGGAAGGTGGCGTCGAGCAAGAACTGGTTTTGCAGCACGTGCTCGTTGTTGGCGGCCTTGATGTCGGCGGGGTCGTTCTCGTTGAGCGGATACTTAAACTCCAGCGACTGAATGACGCCGATCTTGCCCTTAAAGCCGCCGTTGTGGAAGGCCAGCACGGCCTTGGCGTGGGCGAGCATCATGTTGTGCTCGCACTGGAAAGCCTCGGCCAGATGCGCCTTGACGCCGCCGGGGAAGGTGCCCTCGATGTAGGTGTTGGAGGCATCGGCCCAAATCTCGTTAAAGGTGAACCAGTAGGTCACCTGGTCGGCGTACTCCTTAAAGCAGAAGGTGGCAAAGTCCACAAAGGCATCGATGGTCTCGCGGTTGAGGAAGTCGCCCTTCTCAAAGAGGGCAAGCGGCGTGTCAAAGTGGTGCAGCGTGACGAACGGCTCAACGTGGTGCTTATGGCACTCGGCGAAGAGATCGTGATAGAACTGGACGCCCTCGGGGTTAATCTCACCGGTGCCGTTGGGAAAGATGCGGCTCCAGGCGATGGAGAGGCGAATGCCGTTGATGCCAAACTCCTCGCACAGCTCCAAATCGACGGGGTACTGGTTGTAGAAGTCCGAAGCGGGATCGGGGGAGAAGCGCCCCTGGGCCTCCAGGAAGTCGTCCCAGGCGACTTTGCCTTTACCGTGGGTGCGGGTCTCGCCCTCTACCTGGTAGGCAGCGGTAGCGCCGCCAAAGACAAAGTCCTCGGGAAACTGCGCAGGCGGGTTGGTGACGCTAGCAGGGTTAACGGACATGATGATCCAATCGTCTAAATCGAAGGGCCAGCCGGTCTTGGATGGTCGGCTGGCCCTGAGCGTTACTTACTTCGAAAGCTGTTCACTCACGAAGGCGAGAGACTTGTCGCCGTTCTGGGAGAGCTCGATGTACTGCTTACCGCGGCAGGCGACGCACTTGTTGCCCACGCGCTCGCAGTCCTTCTGCAGGTCGGCCAGGTAGCTGGCGGCCTGCGGGGCCAGGACGACCAGATCAAAGTCGGGGAGCATGTCGACGTGATTGCCATATGCCTCGGCAGCGGTCTCAAGATCAATGCCGCGCTCCTTGGCGGCCTTGGCCAGCGCGTTGGCGAGCAGGCCCGAGGTACCGCCGCCTTGGCAGAGCACGAGCACGCGCTTGCCGTTGAGGTCGCTGGTGGCCGTGGCCTCGGTGGCGGCGGGGGCGACGTCGGCCTTCACGGCCTCGGCAGCAGCGCCGGCGGCAACGCTCTTGGCGTCAGCCTTGCCCTGGAAGGCATCGTTGAGCTTGGCAGCCTTCTCGGCGTTCTTGGCGGCGAGCTCCTCCTCGGAAATCTCGGCCTCCTCGGCGCACTTCTGGGCGTCATAGGCACGGAAGAACGGATAGTACAGAACGAAGTCGACGACCAGGATAAGGGCGAGCATCACAAAGGCGAGCGGCTGGAAGCCCAGGCCCATGATGGTGCCGATGGGGCCGGGGACGGTCCAGGGCAGGGTGTACATAAAGCCGTTCATGCCCAAGAAGTCGATAAAGATCTTGAGGATCCAGATATTGGCGATCGGGGCAAAGACAAACGGGACAAAGAAGACGGGGTTGAGCACGATGGGTGCGGCGAACAGCAGCGGTTCGTTGACAGCGAAGCAGACCGGGACGATGGCGGCCTTACCGACAGCGCGCATCTCCTGAGACTTGGCCAGGAAGCAGAACATAAAGACCAGGACGAGCGTGGCGCCGGTGCCGCCCATGCAGACGACGAAGTACTGGGCACCCTGGGTCAGAACAGCGGAAGCGTGCTGACCGGCCTGGAACGCAGCCAGGTTGTCGGTCATGTTGGCAACGAGGGCGGCGGCGATGGCGGGCTCGACGATTGAGGGGCCGTGGACGCCCACGAACCAGAACAGGCTCATGGCGCCGTAGATCACAGCGAGGCCGATGTAGCCGTCGGCAGCGGTGAACAGGGGCTGGAACACCTGGATGACGCCCTGGGCAAAGCAGAAGCCAAAAGCAGCGCGGAAGACGATGTCAAAGACCCAAAAGACGGTGATGCAGACGGAGAAGGGGATGATGTCCTTAAAGGTCTGCGAGATGTTGGGCGGAACCTGCTCGGGCATCTTGACGGTGATGTTGCGCTTAATGAAGAACTTGTAGATGATGCCGGTCACAAACGCAGCGATGAAGGCGGTCAGCAGGCCCTTGGAACCAAGGTAGGTGGTGTTGAAGCCGCTGGCAGCGTCCGTGGCGATCGTGTCGCTCGAAAGGAGCAAGAAGCCGATGATGGCCGCGCACATGCACGAGATAAAGTTGATCTGGTTGTTCTTGGGCAGGTCGCGGTTCTGCGCGTCGGCGAAGTGCTTGGCCGTGGTGGCGGCGCAGGCGATGGCCAGGATGCCCATGGAGTAGTTGTAGCACTTCCACAGGGCGTTGTTGATGTCATCGGGCCAGTAGAAACCCCAGATGTTGGGGACC